>CAYZBZ010000204.1:0-7498 GCA_964476725.1 uncultured Vicinamibacterales bacterium | reverse complement strand
ACCGCAGGCGTCCGCCCGGGCGACGAGCTCCTCACCGTGAACGGGGAAGCCCTCGCGATCGACGCGCGGCCGAGCGACGCGATCGCGCTGGCGCTGCGCGCGTGCGCGCCGATTTTCGTCGAGGACAGCGTGATCGACCACGCCAAGACGGTCGACTTCGCCCCCGAGAAGGGGGACTCCGAGCGACTCCAGAAATGGCTGGAAAGCCTGGATCCGGACGACATGGGGAAATACAAGATGTAGGGCTCCTTTTTGTTGACACCTCCGCGGGGGCTTCCTACAATGACGGCACCTCCCGTGAATTCTCGTTCAATCATTCGATGATCGTCGCCATCGCCAATCAAAAAGGAGGCGTGGGCAAGACCACAACCGCCATCAACCTGGCGGCGGCACTGTCGCTTCGCGGCAAGCCGACCCTCCTCGTCGACCTCGACCCTCAGGCCAACAGCACCATCTCGTATCTCGACGTCACGAAGGTGACGCGCAGTGTCTACGACGCGATATCGGAGCCTGACTGCTCGTTCGCCGACGTGATCCTGCCGTCCACGCAGCCGAACCTCTGGATCGCGCCGTCGCGTATTGCCCTGGCCAAGCTGGAGTCGAAGCTGGTGGGAGAGCTGGACGCGCACTTCCGGCTGAAGGACCGGCTGGAGCCGATCCGGTCGGAGTATCCGAACATCGTCATCGACTGCCCCCCGACGCTGGGGCTGCTGACCGTCAACGCGCTGGTGGCCGCGACGCACCTGTTGATCCCGATCCAGTCGTCGTATTTCGCGCTGGAAGGCACGGACGACCTCCTGGAGACCATCGAGAAGGTGCGCGCGAGGGCGAACCCGGGCCTGCGGATCCTGGGGGTCGTGATCACGATGCACGACAAGCGCACCGCGCTCGCGCGCGACATCCGGTCGCAGATCGACAAGGTGTTCGGCAGCAAGGTCTTCAACACCGTCATCACGAAAAGCGTGCGGCTCGAGGAGAGCCCGGCGTACAAGGAATCGATTTTTTCCTTTGCGCCGGAGTCGAGCGGCGCGGCGGAGTATTACCGCCTGTGCGAGGAGGTCATGGACCGTGCCTAAGCGAGGACTCCCGGAGACGGTGCGGATGCGTCACGACGAGCATTATGTCGAAGCGCTGACCAGCTCCGCCGGTGCGCCAATCGGCCGGATGGTGCCGATCGACCAGCTCGATCCGAATCCCAACCAGCCGCGCCAGGTCATGGGAGACCTGTCCGAGCTGATGGCCTCGATCGCCGAGAAAGGGATCATCGAGCCGATCATCGTGCGGCAGCGCGGGCGCCGCTTCCAGATTGTGGCCGGCGAACGGCGCTACCAGGCCGCCGTCCAGATCGGCCTGCGCGAGATCCCGATCGTCATCCGCGAGGTGGACGACAACGAGATCATCGAGATCGCGCTCATCGAGAACATCCAGCGGAAGGACCTGACACCGTTCGAAGAGGCGGAGGCGCTGTACTCACTGGCGGACCGCTGCGGCTACACGCACGAGGACATGGCCCGACGCCTGGGGAAGTCCCGGACCGCCATCACCGAGTCGCTGGCGCTGAACAACATGCCGGACGAGGTGAAGAACCTTTGTCGGCTGGCCGACATTCACTCCAAGTCGTTGCTACTACAGATAGTTAGACAAGGCGACCCTCAGAAAATGGTCGCCCTGGTCGAGAAACTGTCGCGCGACGGCGGCGTGACCCGGGAAGCCGTCAGAAAAGAAACCGCCAAGCCCAAGGCCGGGCGGCCAAAGGCCTACGTCTTCAGCTACAAAGCCCCCACGAAGGCGTTCAAGCTGCATCTGCGCTTCACCAAGTCCCGCGTCGACCGCGACGAGGTGATCTCGGCGCTGCAGGAAATCATCAAAGAGCTGAGAAGTCAGTAGCCAGTTGGTTAGCTCTGTGGTGTTATCCGGGAACTGGCGGAGAACTGCATGGGGAGCTCCGGAACTGGCTGGGAACTGGTAACTGGAGACTGGTAACCTCTGTCTTAGTTAACATAACACTCATTATCAGACCCACGGCATAACCCCAACGAAACAGCCCTGTGGAAGGTTTGCGGAGGGAGCTCCCCGATGCTCAGAACCATCGACCGCTACGTCATCCGCGAGGTCATTCCGCCGTTTCTGCTCTCGCTGCTGATCTTCACGTTCATCCTGGAGATCCCGCCGGTCATGCGCGAGCTCGAGACGCTGGTCGCCAAGGGGGTCTCGTGGCAGGTCGCCGGCCGAATCATGCTCACGCTGATTCCGCAGGGGCTCGGGCTGACGATTCCGATGGCGCTCCTCACAGGGCTCCTCATCGGTCTCGGGCGGCTGTCGGCCGACCGCGAGGCGGTCGCCCTGCTGGCGTGCGGCGTCAGCCCCTACCGCCTGCTCCGCCCCGTGCTCCTCATGGCGACGGTGGCGGCCGGCGCCACGACCTACGTGATGCTGAAAGCGATCCCCGACGCCAACCAGACGTTCAGGGAGGTCACCTTCGACGTCATCACCAAGAAGGTCGAGAACGACATCCGCCCGCGGGTGTTCTTCGAGGAATTCCCGGGGTGGGTGCTGTACGTCCGTGACGACCAGGGCACGGGCCCAGGCTGGAAGGACGTGCTCGTGGCGAAGACGAGCAAGCCGGACGCGACCGAGCTGTTCCTCGCCTCCCGCGGCCGCCTGGTCCTCGACCGCGACGAACGTCGCGTCGATCTCGTGCTGACCGACGGCACCCAGTACTCCACGGGCGGGCCCGGGGAGACCCGGACCTATCGTTTTCCGGGGGAGCTGACGATGTCGCTGAACCCGGATGACGTGTTCCGCCGCGCGGATCTCCCCCGCGGCGTCACCGAGAAAACCATCGCCGAGCTGCGCCGCGACGCGGCGACGAAGCTCCGCGGAGGCCTCTCGCCGCACCCCGAGATCTACAACATCCACCAGAAGTTCTCGATCCCCGTGGCCTGCTTCGTGTTCGCGGTGATCGGCCTGGCGCTGGGGCTCACCGTCGCGCGCGACGGCAAGCTCGGCGGCTTCGTCATCGGCGTAGCCGTGATCTTCGCGTACCACGTCGTCATGTTCCTCGCCGAGGCGCAGACCAAGGGTCATTACCGGGCGCTCGAGCAAGCCCACCTCCTCGGCTCCGCAAGCTTCCTGAACGCTCATCTGACCCGCTGGTGGCCGAACCTCATTCTGGGAGTCTTCGGCATCGCCGCGCTCATCTGGCGCGCGCGCTTCTCGGAGCGGCAGTTCCCGATCAGCCTCCCGATTGGCATCCCGCGTCTGCCGGCCCGATGGTCCGGTGCAGGCGCCGCCCCTGCGGGACCGCAGATTGCGGCGCCAGGCGCGCCGCGGAGAACGGTCGTCGCCCTCCGCCTGCCGAGGATCCGGATGCCCGGGCCAGGCCTCCTCGATCGGTACATCGCCCGGCTCTATTTGCGGATCGCGGGGCTCTCCATCCTGTCGCTCCTCGGACTCTTCTACATTTCGACGTTCATCGATGCCTCGGACAAGCTGTTCAAAGGGATGGCGACGGGCGGAACGGTGATGCAGCTGCTGGTGTTCAAGACGCCGCAGTTCGTCTACTTCGTCATACCGATTGCTGCCCTTCTCAGCGTGCTCGTGACGTTCGGCATGCTGTCGCGGTCGAGCGAGCTGACCGTGATGAAGGCGTGCGGCATCAGCCTCTACCGGACGGCGCTGCCGGTCGTGCTGCTGTCGCTCCTGTGGAGCGCGGCGCTCTTTGCCCTCGACCAGGAGATCCTCGCGCGCGCGAACCGGCGCGCGGGCGCGCTCGACGATGCCATCCGGGGCCGGCCGGCCAAGACGTTCGGGCCGCTCAATCGCCGGTGGGTGATCGCGCGGGACGGCAGCATCTACCACTACGGGTTCTTCGATCCGGCGCGCAACGTGCTCACGGCGATGACGCTCTACAGCGTGGCCCCCGGCGCATGGCGCCTGGCGTCGCAGACGTATGCGTCCACCGCGGAATACCGTGCCGGATGGATCGGCCTGAAAGGGTGGACGCAGGAGTTCTCCGATGGGCCGCCGAAGTGGCGAACGTTCGCGAAGCAGCCGCTGCCGCTCGAGCCCCCCGATTACTTCAAGACGGAGGCAACCGAGACGGAGATGATGACGGCCGCACAGCTGAAGCGGGCGGTCGACGAGCTGTCGGCGAGCGGCGTCAACTTCCTTCCGCAGGCGGTCGAGCTTCAGCGCAAGATCGCGTTTCCTTTCGTGACGTTCGTCATGACGCTGCTGGCGGTCCCCTTCGGCGTCACGACGGGCCGCCGTGGCGCCCTGTACGGCATCGGCCTCGGCATCGTCATCGCGCTCTCCTACTGGTTCGTGATGAGCGTGTTCATCGCCGTCGGAAAGACCGGGCTGCTGCATCCAGCTCTCGCCGCCTGGACCCCGAACATCATCGTGACCGCCTGCGCGACCTATCTGATCCTGACGACGAAGACTTGAGCTTGGGCTTTGGGCTTTAGGCTTTGGGTTTCCCGAGGGCCCAAGGCCCAACTCCTAAGGCCACCAGTATACTAGCACACTAGTGAACTAGTGTGCTAGTATACTGGTATGCTATTCGACCTGGACGCGAATGACCCCCGGCCGGTGTACCGGCAAATTGTGGATGAGGTGGAGCGCCGCGTGTCGATCGGCGTCCTGAAGCCGGACGAACCGCTGCCGGCGGTCCGAAAGCTGGCGGCTCAGTTGAAGGTGAACGCGAACACCGTCCAGCACGCATACCAGACGCTCGAGCAGGAAGGATCGGTTTACGTGAAACGCGGCCTGGGCACCTTCATCTCGTCGAGGGCGAAGGAGCCGGGTAAAGGGCGTCAGGCAGGCGTCGCGCGCCAGATCGCAGAGCGGATGCTGAGGGAGGGTTTTCGCCACGGCCTGCTCGCGAGCGACCTGATCGCGGCTCTGCACGAGATTACCCCGGGCCGCACGCCGGGCGGCGGCCGGTGAGGCTCAGGGAGTCAGCCAGCGGCCGAAACCGACCTGCTTGATGCTGATCGTGTTGGCCTCGCCCGGCAAAGCGTTCGTGAGATCGACGACGAACAACAGTCCTGTCGCAGAAGACGTGGCGGGAGCACGCCCGGACTGTCGATCGGCCGGCAGCATGTCGTCCAGGTCCGCGACGACATCGCGAGGCGTCGAGTCGAGATAGACCGAACGTCCCCACCGCCCTCCCCCGCCGTTCGGGTACCGCAGCTGGACGGACACGCGCGTCGGGCGCGCCGCGCTCGCGGTGAAAGCAATGGTGCGAAATGAACCTGGGCGTCCGCGGAGGTCGGCGACCAGCGCGACGAACTGGCTCGCCCGGCCGCCCGCCCCCAACTGGTATTGAAACGCGACGCTCGCCGCGGAGGTCGTCGCGCTCCCGGTCGAGGACTGATCCTTCTCCACGTGCCAGCGCACGTCAGGCGGGAGCGGCCGCATGGCATCGGCGGCAGCTGCGGGCATGGCACGCGGCGGCGGCAGGAAGTAGATGGGGTTGCTCAACAGCCACGGCACCGGTGGAGTGCCCGGCGCGCGAGGAACCTGAACTTCCACCCGGTAGGCTCCCTGCGCGAACCCTTCCTCCAGGCGCAACGTGCCCCCGGTCACGGACTGAATCTCCTGCCCGTCCCGGAGCAGCACCGTTCGCGCACCTGGCGGCACGGCGGCGTCCACGCTCAGTGCGGCGGGGCCGGGCGCCAGCGCCGACCCCATTGACGAGCTCTCGCCGCCGCGGCTCGCGCGGAAATCGAGCACGGCTGGTCCGGCCATCGCATCGATGGCGGTGAATACCCGACCCTTCCGTAACGAGTCGAGCACAGCGCGCGCGTCGGTCCGGGCGTCACCGGAAAGAGACGCGCTCAGGATCACGCGCACGCTGAATGAGCGGAAGCTGGCTTCGTACGAGGGGACGCCCGCGATCGAGAATCGCGGCCCTTTCTGGGTGCTCCTGCTGATTCCCCCATGCGCATCGTGGCCGGCGATCGCCACGATCGGCCGGCGCGAGGTCAGCGCGTCCCAGCGCGCCAGCATGGCAGTGGGCTTGTCGAGGATCGAGGCCAGCGCCGGCCCCGGGCGCAGCGCGTAGTCGAAGAGGACGCGCGCCAGCAACGACCGCCGCTCGTTGCGCCACTCGGTGTCGGCGCTCAACCACTCGACGCCGTCGACATCGGCGGTCCAGTCCGTCCACGCGAGCTCCGGACGCGCCGAGTCCGGATGCGCCGCGACACCGAAGCCGCCGAACCTCGCGACATCCTCGACGACGGCCGCGGGCGCTCCGCCGAGCGGATACGGTGTGGCTCCCATCCCGAGCGCGACGTAATGGCCGCCGTTGGTGCTGACTTCGACGCCGTCGAGGCACAACACGCCGTCGAGGTAGGCCGGAGGATCCGGTGTGCGTGTGCCGTCCCCGTGATCCGTGATGATGACCAGCGTCAGCCCGGCGCGCGCCGCCGCCGCCGCGACCGCCGCGCGATCGCCCGAGCCGTCCGATCGTGTGGTGTGGATATGGTACGCGCCGGCGATGGTCAGGCGCGCCAGCTCGGGGTCGCCCGCCCAGGAAACGGCGCGCGGCCGCGCAGGCAGCGTCCCCAGCAGAAAAAAAATGACGGCGACCAGAACGGCCGCCGCCAGTATGAGCGCCTTACGCATCACGTGCCAGTCCGGCACTGAACCTTGAACGCCTGAACCCTTGAACCCTTGAACCTCGTCAAACCCCTGCGTCCGACTTGAGCGCCTTCGCCTTATCGGTGCGTTCCCAGGTGAACTCGGGCTCCGTGCGGCCGAAGTGACCGAAGGCGGCGGTCTTCTTGTAGATCGGCCGGCGCAGGTTGAGCATCTCGATGATCCCGCGCGGCGTCAGCTTGAACTGCGCGCGAACGATCTCGCTCGTCTTCTCGTCGTCCACCAGCCCGGTGCCGAAGGTGTCGATGAAGACGGAGACGGGCTCGGCGACCCCGATGGCGTACGCGAGCTGCACCAGGCAGCGCTCGGCGATGCCGGCTGCGACGACGTTCTTGGCGATGTAGCGCGCCATGTAGGACGCGGAGCGGTCGACCTTTGTGGGATCCTTGCCCGAGAACGCCCCGCCGCCGTGCGGCGCGGCGCCGCCGTATGTGTCGACGATAATCTTGCGGCCGGTGACGCCGGCATCGCCGTGCGGACCTCCCGTGACGAAGCGCCCCGTCGGGTTGATCAGCACGCGGGTGTTCTCGTCCATCATCTCCGCGGGGATGACGCGGCTCACGATCTTATCGGTGATGTCCTCGCGGAGCGTGTCGTTCGACACGACGGAGCTGTGCTGGGTGGAGACGACGACGGTGTCGACGCGGACGGGCCGGGTGCCGTCGTACTCGACGGTGACCTGCGACTTGCCGTCGGGGCGGAGGTACTCGAGGACGCCGTCACGCCGCGCGCATGAGAGCCCCTTCACGAGCTTGTGCGCGAGCATGATCGGCAGCGGCATCAGCTCTTCGGTCTCAGTGCAGGCGTAGCCGAACATCAGTCCCTGGTCGCC
>CAYZBZ010000203.1:0-7511 GCA_964476725.1 uncultured Vicinamibacterales bacterium | reverse complement strand
GCGCCGACCGGGTCGACGTCGCGCTCGCGCGAGTACACGGCGACTTTTGCGCGGTCTCCGGCTTCCCGCACGGCGCCGCGGATCACCACCGTGCCGTCGTAGATCTCCGGCACTTCCTGCTCGAACAGCTTGATGAGCAGCGCCGGATCCGTGCGCGACAGCACGATCTGGGGCCCCTTGGCGCTGCGGTTGACGCCGCGGATGACCGCGCGGACGCGGTCGCCGACGGTGTAGTTCTCCGCGCGCGACTGTTCCTTGCGCGGCAGCTGCGATTCGACGCGGCCGAGCTCGATGATGATGTCGCCGTTCTCGAAACGCTTCACGATGCCGCTGACGACGTCGCCCACGCGCTGGCTGTACTCGGCGTAGACGTTCTCGCGCTCGGCTTCCCGCACTTTCTGGAAGATGACCTGCTTGGCCGTCTGCGCGGCGATTCGCCCGAGGTCTTCGGTCGGCCGCGGGAACTCGATCTCCATGTCGACTTCCGCTTCGTCGCCGTAGAGCTGCTGGGCCTCGGTGAGTGAGATCTGCGTGGCGGCGTCGGTCACCTCCTCGACGATCTTCTTCACGGCGTACAGCTCGAGCTGCCCGCTCTCGGTATTGAACCGCGCGCGCAGCGCCTCGCTCTTGTAGCGCTTGCGCGCGGCCGCTTCCAGCGCGTCCTGGACGGCGCTGATTATGATTTCCGGCTCGACGCCTTTCTCTTTCGCGATCGCGTCGATCTGCTGGAGCAGCGGACTAGTCGTGGGCATGTGTCAATCTCTAATCTTGTCGTCCGGGTTTCTCACTTCAGGCTTCAGCCTTCTTACTTCAGACGTTCAGAATTCCACCTCGAGTCGCCCGCGCTTGATCTGCGCGACCGGGACATGATGAATCTTCCGGCCCTCCGCGAGGAGCACGACGCCGTCTTCCACGCCGCTGAGCCGTCCCGCAAACGCCGACTGTCCGCCCACCGGCTCCGTCGTCACGATCTTCGCCAGCCGGCCCGTGAAGCGCCGGTAGTCCGCTTCGTGCCGCAACGGCCGATCGAGACCGGGCGAGGAAACCTCGAGCGTGTACGCCTGGCCCAGCGCCGCCGCATCGAGGTCGGCTTCCTCGACGTCGAGCAGCGCGCTGAGATCCTGGCTCACCCGCTGACAGTCCGCGATGCCGATGCTGTCTTCTTCCCATCTTCGCATCGCTTCAGCGTGGCTCGCCGGAGCTTCGCCGCTGACATTCGAAGCGGCGGCGGCTGGCCTTGTCGGGATACCTCGATCCGGCCGGTCGATAATGACGCGCAGCACCGTGCCCACCGACTCACGGCGCAGCTGCACGTCGAACACTTCGAGTCCGCAGCTTCGGCAGACGCGCTCCGCAGCGTCACGGACGCGCGCCAGGACAGGCTTCACAGCTCGCGGGGTCCCATCCCCGCTCGGCCCTCGATAAACTCGGTCAACCCTGAGCAAGGTCGAAGGGTCGCGCCCGCCCGATGGCGCCGCATCGCGGCGCTTCCCTCCGGCCCCTGCCGCGGGCCGCAGGCGCTGGTCTTCGGCAAAACATCCCTGAAAAAACAAAAAGTGGGCAAGAGGCCCACTCGGGTAACCTTACTCGAAGCTGCCACCCATAAATATAGCACACGGGCAGGTTATGGATTATCCGAGAGGGGCCGCCACGAGGTCGTAGCCGCGTGCGCCGACCACCCGCGCGCGGATGAGCTGACCGTTGACGTATCCCTCTGGGTCGCAATCGGTTAGGAAGACGACCGGATCGATGTCCGGGGCCTGCCCTTCCAGCCGCCCCTGCAGCACGAGCTCGTGCTCGGCGGACGGTCCGTCGATGAAGACCGAGACCTCGCTCCCGATCCGCGCCTTCTGCGCCCGCGCGACGATTTTCTTCTGCCGCGCCATCAGCGCGTTCCGCCGCCGCCGCTTCACCGCCGCCGGCACATCGTCGGTCAGCCCGAATGCGCGCGTGCCTTCCTCGTGGGAATACGTGAAGACGCCGACGTGATCGAACGCCGTGTCGGCGACGAAACCGTCGAGCTCGGCATAGTCCTGTTCCGTCTCTCCGGGAAAGCCGACGATAAGGGTTGTACGTAATGTGACGCCCGGAACCCTCTGCCGGATCCGTCCGAGCAGCGTGTCGTACGTGCTTCGGTTGCCGGGCCGGCGCATACGCTTGAGCACGGCGGCCGATGCATGCTGCAGAGGCAGGTCGATGTAGCGGCAGACCTTCTCGCACTCCGCCATGGCGTCGAGCACGTCGTCCGTGATGGTCGTCGGGTACAGGTAGAGCAGCCGGATCCACTCGAGGCCGTCGATCGCGTTCAGCTCGCGCAGCAGCCGGGCCAGCGCGCCGCGCTCGCCGCGGTCGATGCCGAAGAACGTCGTATCCTGCGAGATCAGGAGCACCTCGCGCACGCCGCATTCCGCGAGCGCCCGCGCCTCGCGGACAATGGAGTCGGCCGTGCGGCTGCGGTACGAGCCACGGAGCGTCGGGATGATGCAGAACGCGCACGTGTAATCGCAGCCCTCCGCAATCTTCATGTATGCGTAGTGGCCGGGCGTCGTCAGCAGACGCGGCGTGTCCGCGTCATAGATATATGTCGGAGTCGTCGGGATCCGTCCCTCGACGAGCTCGGGACGCCCTGGGCCTGTCGAAGGGCGGGAGGCGGGATCCGGAATCCGCGGTTCGAAGTCCGAAGAGCGGAACAGCTTCAGCGGTGCGGCGTTTCCCGAGGTGCGAATCCCGGGTCCCGCATCCCGGACGCCGAGAGCGTCAAGTATCTGCGGCACCTCTCCAGTGCCCAGGACCGCATCGATCTCCGGGATTTCCTTTCTCAGCTCGTCGCGATAGCGCTCCGCCAGGCACCCCGTCACGACGAGGCGCGAGCACTTGCCGTCGCGCTTCTGCGCCGCCATCTCCAGGATCGCGTCGATCGACTCCTGCTTGGCCGAGTCGATGAACGCGCACGTGTTGACGACGAGCACGTCCGCCTCGCCAGCGTGGGGCGTGATCTCGTGCCCCGCCTCGCGCGCGATGCCCAGCATCACCTCGCCGTCGACGAGGTTCTTGGGGCAGCCGAGAGAGAGGAAGCCAATTTTCATGAATTGCTGATGTTCAATTGCCGATTGCTGATTCGCTGACTGACGATGCTGAGCTGTAATCAGCATTCAGCAATCAACAATCAGCACTTCCCCTTCACGGATAAATGCGGTACAGCATCCGTGGGTACGGGATGGCTTCCCGCAGGTGGTCAATTCCGCAGATCCAGGTGACGACGCGCTCGATCCCCATGCCGAAGCCGCCGTGGGGGACGCTGCCGAAACGCCGCAGATCGAGGTACCACTCGAAGGCTTCCTGCGGGAGCCCATGCTCCTTGATCCGCTGGATGAGCAGATCGTAGTCGTCAATTCGTTCGCCGCCCCCGATGATCTCGCCGTAGCCTTCAGGCGCGAGCACGTCGACGCACAACGCCACGTCCGGCCGCTGCGGATCCGGCTTCATGTAGAAAGCCTTCACCTTCGACGGGTACCGGTGGACGCAGACCGGGCGATCGAACTGTTCCGAGATTGCGGTCTCGTCCGGCGCGCCGAAGTCGCCCCCCCACTCGAAGGGCAGCCCTTTGTCCTTCAGCAGCCCGGCCGCCGCGTCATAGGACAGCCGGGGAAACGGCGCCTTCACCCGCTCCAGCTTCGACGTGTCGCGTTCGAGGATCTTCAGCTCGGCCTGACGGCGTTCGAGGACCCGCTCCACGACGGAGACGACCAGCGCTTCCGCCAGGTCCATCACGTCGTCGAGCTGCGCGTACGCCATTTCCGGCTCGACCATCCAGAACTCGGTCAGGTGGCGCCGCGTTTTCGACTTCTCCGCGCGGAAGGTCGGCCCGAAGCAGTACACGCGGCCGAGCGCCATCGCATTCGCCTCGTTGTAGAGCTGACCGCTCTGCGTGAGGTAGGCCGTCTCGTCGTCGAAGTACTGGACCGGGAACAGCGTGGTGGTGCCTTCGCACGCCGCCGGCGTGAGGATCGGAGTGTCGGCGAGGATGAAGCCGCGCGCGTTGAAGAAGTCGCGGACCGCGTTGATCACCTCGTGCCGGATGCGCAGGATCGCCTGCTGCCGCGGCGCGCGGATCCACAGGTGCCGGCGGTCCATGAGGAAATCGACGCCGTGCTCCTTCGGGGAGATCGGGTAGTTCTGCGCTTCCGAGACGACGTGCAGCGCGATCACGTCGATCTCGTAGCCGCCGGGGGCGCGGGCATCGGCGCGGACCGTGCCGTCGATGGTGATGGCGCTTTCCTGCGAGAGATGATCCGCGTGCTTGAAAGCCTCCTCGCCGACCGCCTGCTTCGTCATGACGCACTGGATGAATCCGGTGCCGTCGCGGAGCGTGAGGAAGTGAATCTTGCCGCTGGATCGGCGGTTGTGCAGCCAGCCTTTCAGGGTGACCTGCTGCCCGTCGTACCGGGCGATGTCCTGGATGTAAGCGTGCGTCATTGAAGTGTCACGGGAGTCTTCGCGATCTCCAGCAGGTACAGCAACCGCTGATTGTACCACGGCCTCTACCTGAACTCCTCGACGTGCGCCGCCAGCAGCTCGCGGACCCGTGCGAACTGCGGCAGTTGGTCGAGATTGTCGCGGACGTAGCGAAGGGTCCGGGGAATGTACTGGATGTACACGGGATTTCGGCGGGTGGTCGTCTGGTAACCGAACGTCCCCAGCGCCTTGAGATTGCGCTGCAGGGCCATCACGTCGAACCGCTGGCGGAACTCGCGTTCCGCGCCGCTGCGCCCGCTGAGCGCGAGAAAGTAGGCGAGCAGCTCGCTCACGGTCTGCTCCGGGAGATCCACGTACGAATCGCGGAGCAGCGACACGAGATCGTACGTGTCGGGCCCCATCCGCGCGTCCTGGAAGTCGATGATGTAGAGCTCGCCCCCGTGCAGCATGAGATTGCGGCTGTGATAATCGCGGTGGCAGAGCACGCGCGGCTCCGCGGCGAGCGCTTCAATCAACACCGCGAACTCGCGCCGAAGCTCGTCGCGCGAGGCCGGGGAGATCACGATGCCGCGATACGCCTCGACGAAGTGCTTGATGAAGAAATCGAGCTCCCATGTCAGCTTCTCGACGTCGAACGCGACGCTGTACGGAAGATACTCGGGCGAGGCGAGCTCGGCGCCTCGCCGCTGCAGAGTGGCGATGAGAGCCACGGCCTGGCGGTACAGCGCCGCGTGCTCCGCGGGCGTGGCGGCGCCGAAGTGCGCCTGCAGCGTGACGTCGCCGAGATCCTCGAGCGCCAGGATCCCCAGATCGTCCGCGTGTCCGAGGAGCGCGGGAATCGGGACGGGCATCCGGGAGAGGAGGCGCGCGACGTTGACGAACGCCAGCGTCTCGAACTCGAACGGCGATGAGTACAGCGACAGGACAATCGACGGGCTGTCGGGGAACAGCACGCGAAAATAACGGCGATCGGATGCGTCACCGGTGAGCGGCATGACGCGCGATCCCGCCGCGAGATCGCTGCGGGTGAGGTACCCGTCGATCCGCTCGCGCGTGTCCGCGCCGTCCGCCTGTCGTTTCTCGGTCATGTGTTCATGCGCTCGCAGAGGAAGCTCGGAGCCGAGTGGTTCTCAGCCGAAAGGCAGCCCTGAAGGGCTGCGCTACACGAGCGGCCGCGATCCGCCATCGACAGGTGTAGCGCCGCCCTTCAGGGCTGCCCTCTCAGTCGATCGATCGGATCAGCAACCCGCCGTCGATTCGTTCGTCCGCGGCGGCGGCCCGCGTGCCGGCCGGAACGATCGCGCACCGCGTGTAGCGCGCTCCGCCGGGCACCTGCGCGCCGTCGCCGAGGATGCAGTCCTCGAGCACTGCGCCGGACCCGATCGTCACATCATCCCACACGGCCGTTCGAAGGACGCGCGCGGAGTCGTCGATGCGGACGCGGGCGCCGCACGCCATGCGATCCCCTTCGATGCCTGCCAGCTCAGCCGACGTGGCGAGGTAGTCCGCCGGCGTGCCGATATCCCGGAACGACGCGGCGCACATGAACGCCGCGATGCCGGCAGGCTCCCGGGCGATGAGCCGGGGGTAGAGTTCGTTGACGGTTTCCGCGGGCACGCCGTCCTCCAGCCCCGCGAACACGCGCGCCGCGGCAATCTGAACGCCAATGAAGTGATAGGACTCGCCGGCCTGGCCCCGGCGTGTGAAACCGGTCACCCAGCCATCGTCGGATACCCGCACGCCCCCGTATTGATCGGGTCTCGGATTCGGAATGAGCGCCATGGTGACGGCCGCGCCACACTGGTGATGGTGCGCGAGCATCGCCTGGAGGTCCACGTCGGTCAGCGTGTCGCCGTTCACGATGATGAATGTCCCGGCATCCGTCCCTCGACGAGCTCGGGACGCCCTGAGCCCGTCGAAGGGCGGGATCCGCCCGACGTCGTCAACGAGCAGGGGCAGTGCGCGGCGTGGTCCGCCCGCCGATCCGAGCGCGGGCTGCTCCCACGTATACCGGACGCGTGCGCCGAGGTCGGAGCCGTCGCCGACCGATGCGGCGATCGTGGCGGGCAGATGGTGGAGGTTGAGGACCAGATCGCGGACCCCCTGGCCGGAGAGCCAGCGGATGACACGGCGCGCGAGGGTTTCGCCGTTGACCGGCACGGCGGCTTTGGCGCGAACGTCGGAGAGCGGACGCAGCCGGGTACCGAGACCGGCCGTGAGAACGAGCGCCCTCTCGACAATGCTCGGCCCGCCCTGAGCGCCGTCGAAGGGCCTACCCTGAGCGCTGTCGAAGGGCCCGCCCGGAGGGTTCATGCGCCGTCGAACGTCATGGCGGAGCCGGTCATCCCGAGCTCGTCCCGGCGATGTAGGAACAGCGCCCGGTACGAGTCCACGATGTAGTCGGACGGCGTGCGGCCGAGCGCGGCCGTCATCTCCGCGATGCCGAGCTCGCTGCCTTCGATCTCCACGTACACGCCGACGGGCGTCTCGTCGACCGCGACGATGACGTCCTCGTGCGAGAACTCTTCACGGTACTTCTCGTAGCGGAACCACACGTGGAGACCGAGCTCCTTGAAGACGCGCAGCAGCACCTCGCCGTCCCCCACGACCGTTTCGAGCTCCTCGCGAACCTTCATGATTGAGGGCTGCACGGGTCCCTTGAAGGTGAGACGGCTCTTGCCGTTCTCCATCCGGACGCGCAGCACGCAGCGCTTGCGGCGGAGCTGTTCGTCGGCGGTGTCGAGCAGCGAGTCCTCCTGCAGGCGCCGGCCGAGCAGCGGCGTCGCCCCGGTCGCGAGCACCGCCTGCCGCGCCTCCTCCGCCGAGGCGAACCGCAGCTTGATCTCTCGCTCGAGGGTCATGGTGTTCATGAGCTCACCTGTCGGCGCGAAAAACAGAAGCGGATCCTTACACCTAAACCTGCATTCCCGGGATCATGGTTTCGCGCGAGCAGCTCGCCGCTGGTAAGCATACCCGCCGAATCGCTCGTTTCACGCTGGTCACATTCGAGCATGGACCACACTCCGATCACCATG
>CAYZBZ010000202.1:4625-7513 GCA_964476725.1 uncultured Vicinamibacterales bacterium | reverse complement strand
TCCCGATCCGCTCAGGCCTGGTCACGATGCACGAGCAGGCGAAGGCGCGGCCCGCGCCGCCGATCTCCGAAGCGCCGCCCCGCGCGCCAGGGGACCGCACCGAAGAGCGCGTCCGCATGTCCAAGCGCCGCGCCACGATTGCGAAGCGGCTCGTGGAGGTCCAGAGCACGGCCGCGATGCTCACCACCTTCAACGAAGTGGACATGTCGGCGGTGATGGGGCTCCGCGAGCGGCACAAGCAGGCGTTCAAGGATCGACACGGGGTCGGACTCGGCATCGCCTCGTTCTTCGTCAAGGCCTCCATCGGCGCGCTCCGGGCGTTCCCGCGCATCAACGCCGAGATCCAGGGCGACGAGATGGTGCTGAAGCACTACTACGACATCGGGATCGCCGTGGGCGCCAGCGAGGGGCTCGTCGTGCCGGTGCTGCGCGACGCGGACCAGATGTCGTTCGCGCAGATCGAGCAGCAGACTCGCGATTTCGCGCGGCGCGCAGAAGACGGCACCCTGTCGCTCGCGGATCTCAAGGGAGGCACCTTCACGATCACGAACGGAGGGGTGTTCGGCTCGCTCCTCAGCACGCCGATCCTCAATCCGCCTCAGGTCGGCATCCTTGGCCTGCACGCCATCCAGCAACGCCCGGTTGCCGCGAGCGGACAGGTCGTGATCAGGCCGATGATGTATGTCGCACTCACGTACGACCACCGCATCGTCGACGGCTCGGAGGCGGTCCAGTTCCTGGTCCGCCTCAAGCAGTTCGCCGAAGATCCGGTGGCGTTGCTGCTCGACTAGAGACTAGGTTCCGCTTTGTTCCGGTAGGTTCTGCTAGGTTCGGTTCTGCAAGGTTCTGCGGGGTTCGATTCTGCGGGTCCAGCCGGGTTCGGTTCCGCGGGGTTTGACAGGGTTCTGCTTGGTGTCTCCTCAACTGATGGCTACGTATACAGCAAAAGACATCACCGTTCTCGAAGGCCTGGAGCCCGTACGCAAGCGGCCGGGTATGTACATAGGCGGGGTTGGCTCCAGCGGCCTCCATCATCTCGTCTGGGAGATTCTCGACAACTCGGTGGACGAGGCGATGAACGGGTATGCCTCGAACATCACGGTCACGCTGCACGAAGACGGATCTTCGATCACGATTTCCGACGATGGCCGCGGAATCCCCGTCGACAAGCATCCGAAGACGAAGAAGAGCGCGGTCGAGGTGATCTTCACCACGCTGCACGCGGGGGGCAAGTTCGATGCGGGGAACTACAAGACGGCCGGAGGACTTCACGGCGTCGGCGCGAGCGTCGTCAACGCGCTCTCGAAGGAGCTCGTAGCCACGGTCAGGCGTGACGGCGCTGAGTGGGAGCTGCGGTTCAGGCAGGGGCACCCGGTCGGCTCGCTGAAGAAGAACGGGGCGGCGCGCGGGACCGGCACCGCCGTGTTCTTTCGCCCTGACTCGACGATTTTTCCGAAGGTCGAGTTCGATCCCGAGACGATCAAGCAGCGGATCGAGGTGTCGAGCTACCTCCACAAAGGCGTGAAGATCGTCTTCGAGGACGAGGCGAAGCACGAAAAACTGGTCTTCCAGCACACCGAGGGGATCGCCGACTATCTGAAGACCATCCTGCGCGAACGGTCGGCGACTCCGGTGCACGACGCGCTGTTCACTCTGTCGAAGGACGGGGAGGATAACGGCCTCCGTCTCGACGTCGCGCTGCAGTGGACGCAGTCGACCGACGAGCATGTCCGCAGCTACGTCAACGGCATTCCGACGGGGTCTGGCGGCACCCACGAGAACGGCTTCCGCGCCGGCCTCGGCAAAGCCGTCAGAAACTTCATCGAGACGCACAACATGTCTCCCAAGGGGGTCACACTGACGGCTGAAGACATCCGCGAGGGGCTCGTGGCGGTCCTGAGCATCTTCGTCGCCGAGCCGCAATTTCAGGGACAGACGAAGGATCGCCTCAACAACCCCGAGCTGATGTCCGCCGTCGATTCCCAGGTGCGCCCGGCGCTCGAGCACTGGCTCAACACGAACATCAGCGTCGCCGAATCGATCGTCGCGCGCGTCATCCTGGCGGCGCGGGCGCGAGAGGCCAGCCGCGCGGCGCAGCAGGAAGTCGCGCGAAAGTCCGCGACCTCAGGGCGCCTCACGCTGCCGGGCAAGCTCAGCGACTGCACGTCCCCGGGCCGCGAAGACAGCGAGATCTTCATCGTCGAAGGAGACTCCGCCGGCGGCTCCGCGAAGCAGGGGCGCGATCGCACGCGACAGGCGATCCTGCCGCTCCGCGGAAAGGTGCTGAACACCGAGAGCGTCTCGCTCGCGAAAGTGCTGGAGAACAAGGAACTGTCGGACCTCGTGACCGCGCTCGGATGCGGCCTGGGCAAGAACTTCGATCTGGCGAGGCTCCGCTACGGGCGCGTGATCATCCTCTCGGACGCCGATTCCGACGGCCATCACATCGCCACGCTGCTGCTGACCTTCATCTACCGCCACATGCCCGGGCTCATCACCGCAGGCCGCGTCTTCCTCGCCCAGCCGCCGCTGTACCGGATCGACGTCGCCAAGGACACGTTCTGGGCGCTGGACGACGCGCATCGGGACCGGCTGTTGAAGCTGCACGGCAACGGCCGATCGAAGGCGGAGATCACGCGCTTCAAGGGGCTCGGAGAGATGATGCCAAAGGTCCTCTGGGAGACGACGATGAACCCGCGGACCCGCAGGCTGCTTCGCGTCGAGATCCTCGATCACATCGTGACCGATCGCGTCATCAACGAGTTGATGGGCAAAGATCCGTCGGCCCGCTTCCGCTTCATTATGGACAGAGCGGAGGAAGCGGAGGAGCTGGACGTTTAGGGTTCAAGGGGTTCAAGGGTTCAGGATTCAAGGTTCAGGCAACTCCT
>CAYZBZ010000202.1:0-4525 GCA_964476725.1 uncultured Vicinamibacterales bacterium | reverse complement strand
TGCAGGTGAGCTTCTCCAGCTGCGCGCAGCGCCCCACGTGACGGAACCCCTGGTCAGGCACGTCCATCGGCAGGAGCCACGAGCGGCGCGCGACAACCGTCTGCGTCGATTCCTAATGCGTCAGACCATAGATCACATAGTTGACGCCCAGCTTGTACGCCTCGTTCGACGCGTCGAACGGGAAGAGTCCCTGCCCCGACCACTCCCAATACTCAGGGACGTCGTTGTCGTAGTTCGCGACGACCATCAATCGCTTTGACGGGTCGTTGTCCTCAAAGATCCCGTAGTAGCTCGGACGAATGCCGGACATCGGATGCACGATCGCGTCGATGTCCTTGACCTGAAAAAACGAATCGAAGATGCGATGGGTGTGGTCGAGTCTGACGAACCGACTGTCCGGAAGCACCCGGCGCATCTGTGCTTCGAAAATGTCCCACTGCTGTGCGCCGTCGAAGTCCTCGAACACCGCGAAGCCGCCCTTCAACAGATAGGCGCGAAATGACTCAGCTTCACGATCGGTGAGATTCCAGAAACCGGGCTCCCACATGAACGCGATCGGGTACTTGAACAGCTCCGGATCGTCGAGCGTGAGAATCAGGCTGCCGTCGGTGTGAATGTCGAGGGCCGTGAGCTCCCGGAGGATCAGCGACAGGTTCTGCTCCGCGCGGGGGTAGTCGTGATTCCACGCGGAGCCGAAGCCGCCGCGGCGCGAAAAGCCGACGTCGGACTTCCAGCGCAATCGTATGAACGTGAACTGGCCGTCGTAGGTGAGATCGGTCCGGTGCGGCCGGTCCGGCGCGTCAAACTGCGCGGCCGCGGCCGTGGCGGCGATGAAGATGACTGCGGTGGCTATGCGCAGCCGTCGAGGCACGCCGTCATCCTACATCCACGGCCATCGGGAACGCACGTGTGGTGTTCCCCCCGCTCCCAGCGCCGCGTGCCGGGCCAGCGAATGATCGCGGTATAGGCGGGGAAATCTCCTCCGCAGCAGTCCCGAGCCGTCGCCGCCAGTGACGGGTCGTGAAAGATGAACCACGACGGGAGGTAGACGTAATAGCTGAAGCCGTCGGAGCGAATCGGCGCGTCCGCGCGGCCGCTCGCATACACGAACACGTATCCCGCGAAGCACAACACGGCGGCCCACGCGACAATCCACTTCGACATTCCACAGTGCCGGCGTCGCTCGTTCCGCTACTTCAGATCGGACGGCAGCCGCGGCGACGACAGCAGCTTTTCGAACTCCTCCCACCGCTTCACGGGCGTATCGGGCGTGCCGCCGCGAGATTCGATGTAACGCCGAACCATGTCCTTTCCGAGGTTGTAGTTGATGACGTAGCTGCGATACTGGTCGAAGAACCTCACGCGCTGCGCAGCGCGGTCGCGAGGCGTCAGCGCGTAGCGCTCCAGCCAGGCAGCCGCCTGCGTCGCATCGACCTCGCGGTTGATGTACCGTCGCGCCGCTTCGTTGCCGGCGTACGCGAGCTGGTCGACCATCGCCTGGACCTCGTAGTACTCCGCGGCGCGCGCAGCATCGAGGCCGGCAGCCGGGAAGAGCACCGTGCGCTCGAAGTCCACGCGCTCACGGCCGGAGAAGGCGACTTCGATCCCGAAGTTCGCCGTGCCCTCCGCGATGAGTGACTGCGGCGAGAACAGCGGGTAGACCGTGAACTCGATCCAGCCGCGATCCTTGACGAGGTTCTTCTCCAGCAGCACGTTGTACACGTGATGGCCCGGGTACCCCTCGTGGCAGGCCAGATCGGTCGCCCGATCGATGTAGATCGGCAAATCGGTGTTCACCTGGATGAGGCTGCGGAATCCGCCCTGGTACCAGTTGTAGCCGCTCCAGGACTTGTTCGTCACGTACTCCACGGTGAACCGCTCGTCCGCCGGCAGCTTCACGCGTTGGAGCGTCCGCTCGCGGCACGCCTGGATGGCGCGCTGAAAGACGCCGTCGAGCTTCTCCCGCGGAATGACGAAAGCCTTTCTGAACGCGTCGTACCGGTCCACGAGCCGCCCGGTGCCTGGGAAGCGCTTGTCGAGGCGGTTGAGAATCTCCTGGAAGTGCGACTCGGGAAGTGTGGGGGCAACGGCGTCGTACAGGGCACGCGATTCCTCGTCGAATGAAAGCCGCTCTCCCTTGAGCATCCGGACCCGCGCGGCCAGCGCCGACAGCTGCCGCTGGAGGTAATGGAGCCGCAGCGTCGCCATCTCATCCGATGGCTGACGCTCGCGCCCCAGCGCGGCAATCAGCTCCGAAGCATTCGCCGCGATAGCGTCGAGTGAGAGCTTCGATGCGTCTGCCTCCTTTTTCCACTCCCGGGGGCCGTAGTATGCATCGACGTAGTCGGCATCGTGCTGCCCGAGGGCCAGCACCAGCTTCACGTACCGTTCGGCAATCGTGTCCATCGAACTGCCTTTTGCGTTCGCGGTGCCCTGTGCGTTCGAACCGGCCTGTCCGCCCGCCCCACGGTAAACTCCGGCCGGGGCAGCGGCGACAAGGAGCGCACAACAGGTGGCCGCCATCAAGCTCTTCATGAATACCCCCCCGCTTCAGCTTACCGCGCCGCACTCCGGTGCAGGTAGAATGGCGCGCTGACAGGCTGCGCCGAGCGTCGTGAGCCCTGAGCCCACTCAATGTCCATCCGTAACCTCCCCTACTGGCTCGACCGGTTCCCCAAGGCACGGCGACCCTCGTATCAACGCTTTCGCGGCACGGCCGACACGACCGTCGTGATCGTCGGCGGCGGCCTGACCGGCTGCGCCTGCGCGGCGTCGTTCGCGGCGGCCGGCGTGAAGGTCGTGCTCCTCGAAGCCGAGGCGGTTGGCGCCGGCCGAACGGCGCGCGACCTCGGCCTGGTGTGCGAAGATTTCGACGCGTCTTTCCAGGAGACGGTGGCGGCGCATGGACTGCGCGCGTCGCGGACCCTGTGGCGGGCCATGCGTCGCGCGTCGCTCGACTTTTCCTCGGCGCTGCAGCGGATGCAGGTGAAGTGCGATCTCGCCCCCGAAGATCTCTTGAGCTTCGCTCGCCGGGATCCGGAGTCCGCGCGGCAGATGCAGCGTGAGTACCGGAGCCGCCGCGCCGCGGGGCTGGAACACACCTGGCTGACGCCCGCGGCCTTCGCCCGCGAGACCGGCCTGGAAAGCGGCGGCGCCATCCGGACGCGGGGCGCGTCGCTCGATCCATATCGGGCCTGTGTCGCGCTTGCCGCGGCGGCTGCGGCCCGGGGCGCCGTCCTCCACGAGACGAGTCCGGTGCGTCGCATCCGGGCGGGCCGGAAGCAGGTCGAGGTCACGACCGATAAAGGGACGGTGCGCGCCGAGGCCGTCGTCATCGCGACGGCGGCGCCGCTTCCCGACCTGCGGGCGCTGCGGCGTCATCTCAAGCCGCAGATCGGCTATGCGGTCGTCACTGAGCCGCTTCCGGCTGCCGTGCGGCGCGAGGTCGGGCGCCAGGCGGCAGCACTGCGCGACAGCGCCGCGCCGCCGCACATGCTGCGGTGGATACGCGAGGACCGCGTCCTGTTCTCAGGCGCCGATCAGCGGGAGATCCCCTCCCGCGCGCGCGACAAGGCTCTCGTCCAGCGGACGGGGCAGTTGATGTACGAGCTGTCGACGCTCTACCCGGCTATTTCGGGCCTCCAGCCCGAGTGGGCCTGGGACTACACGCATTACGAAACTGCGGATCGACTGCCGTTTGTCGGGTTGCATCGCAATTTCCCGCGTCATTTGTTCGCGATTGCCGCGGGCCGGCACGGCGCGGGCTTTGCTTGGCTTGCCGCTCGAATCCTCCTGCGACACCACCAGGGGGAAGCGGCCCGGGGAGATGAGCTTTTCAATTTCGCGCGCGTGCTGTGAGAGGCCCGGCGACCCATGCAACGTCCTCGCACCCCGACCGAGCGCGACAAGCCACGGCACGGCGAGCATGCGATTGAGCATCTCCTGCGCCGCGCCGGCTTCGGCGCGAGCCAGGACGAGATAGAGGACTATATGGACCTCGGCTTCGCCGGCACGGTCCGCCGCCTGGTCGACTACCGGTCGGTTCCGGACGACGTCGACGCGCTGATCGGAAAGACCGGCTTCGTCGCCATCACCGCCCGCGGAACGTTCCTTCCTGCGACCAACATCACCGATTCGCGCCAGCGGTGGCTGTTCCGGATGATTCACACGCGCCGGCCTCTCCAGGAGAAGATGACGCTCTTCTGGCATAACCACTTCGCCACCGCGTATACGAAGATCGCCGGGACATTCGGGGGTGCAGAGGGCGCTCGCTACATGGCGGCGAAGCCCTCGGAAGATCCGGCGCGCGTCAAGGGACAGATCGAGCTGCTGCGTGAGAACGCGCTCGGCAACTTCCGCGATCTCCTGCTGGCCATCGCGAAGGACACCGCAATGCTGGTGTGGCTCGACGGCCGGACGAACATCAAGGGCAGGCCCCAGGAGAACTTCGCGCGCGAGCTCATGGAGCTCTTCACGATGGGCGTCGGCACGTTCGCCGAATCGGACGTGTACGCGGGAGCGCGGG
>CAYZBZ010000201.1:0-7565 GCA_964476725.1 uncultured Vicinamibacterales bacterium | reverse complement strand
TGCACGGAGGTTTCCGCCTGCGTGCGGGCCTGGTCCGCCATGGTCCTGGACACGTCGCCGGTGGCCAGCAAGGACGCGTAGCGCTGCGCCGTCGTCTGCGCCAGCGTGTTCTGGGATTCGGCGAGCTTCAGGTTGGCTTCCGCGCGCGCGACCGCCGCGCGGGCCTCGTCGAGCCGAAGCCCGGCATTGACCCCTTGAATGCGGATGAGGACCGCGCCTGCCTTGACGAACTGGCCGACGTCCACCGGCGTGGCAATCACGCGGCCGGATGCCTCGGGCGCGACATCCGAGGATTCCTGCGCCTGGAAGCTGCCGGTCGCTTCGATCGTGACCGGCTCGTCCACGCCCTGGACGGGCGCGACGGCCACGGTGATGGGCGCGCGCGCCTGCGCGCCCGGTTCCGCCGACGCGCCGCGGCGGCAGGCCGCCGCACCCATAGCCGTCGCGACCACGCACGCCGCGATCGCGGCCCTTCGAATCATCACGAGCGACTCTCCTCTGTCTCCGGGTGACACGGTGTTCTCGATCTCCTCAGCCGGGAACGTCGTCAGGCCAGGCTGATGCGCTCAGGAAAGGATACATGCCCGGAGACGTCGTGGCATGCGATGTATGATCGCCCTCTTCGGTCCTGACTGATCCGGACGCGGCCGCCCGCGGGCCCCGACGAAAACACGTCCGTCACTGGAGAGCACCATGCACAAGCCTCATGCGGCGTGGACGGCGAGTCTTCCGCTGGTCGCCGTGTTGATCGCGCCCGGGCTGCTTGCCCAGAGCGGCAGCGTCACGTTGAACCCTCCCGTGGCCGCGAAGGCGCCCCACGAGACGAAGATCCACGGATACACGCTGAAGGACGACTACTTCTGGCTCCGCGAGAAGTCGAACCCCGCAGTCATCTCGTACCTCGAAGCCGAGAACGCCTACACCGACGAGGTGATGAAGCCGACGAAGGCGCTGCAGGAGACGCTGTACAACGAGATGCTCGGCCGCATCAAGCAGACGGATCTCAGCGTGCCGGTCCGGATCGGCGACTACTACTACTACTCGCGCACGGAAGAGGGGAAACAGTATCCGTACCGGTGCCGCCGGAAAGGCAGCATGAGCGGCGCGGAGGAGATCCTCCTCGATCTGAACGCGCTTGCGGTCGGACACTCTTACATGGGGCTCGATGCGTTCGAGGTCAGCGACGACGGCAACTGGCTGGCGTACACGACCGATACGACCGGCTATCGGCAACACACGCTCCACGTCAAGGACCTGCGGACCGGCCGGGCATCGAGCGAGAATATCGAGCGCACCGGCTCCGTCGTGTGGGCGACGGACAACCAGACGTTGTTCTACACGACGGAAGACGCCGTGTCGAAACGCTCCGACAGGTTCTGGCGCCACGTGGTCGGTCGCGACACGAACGACCTGCTCTACGAAGAGAAAGACGATCTGTTCGACGTCGGCGCCGGCCGCTCGCTCGACAAGAAGATCGTCTTCCTGGGGTCGTACGCGAAGACGTCGCGCGAGATTCGCTACCTGCCCGCGGACAATCCGACGGGCGCCTTCAAGGTCGTGCTGGCGCGGCAGGAGGGGCACGAGTACGACGTCGACCATTACAACGGCCTCTTCTACATCACGACCAACAAGGGGGCGAAGAACTTCCGCGTGGCGACCGCGCCGATTGCGGACCCGTCGGAGAAGAACTGGAAGCCCTTCATCGACCACAAGCCCGGGCTCAAGATCGACGGGCTGACCTTCTTTGCGAATCACCTCGTCGTATCGGAGCGCGAAGGCGGCCTGAACTACCTCCGCGTCGTCGACATGAAGACGCGGCAGTCGCACCGGATCACGACCAGCGAGGCGGACTACGCGCTGTCGCTCTCCGGCAATCCCGAGTTCAACACGACCACGGTCCGCTTCGCCTATCAGTCCATGGTGACGCCGTCGTCCATCTACGACTACGGCCTGAACACGCGCCAGCGGACCCTGCTCAAGCAGCAGGAGGTGCTGGGCGGGTACGATCCGGCCACGTACGAGGCGCGGCGTATCTGGGCCGTCGCCCGCGACGGCACGAAGGTGCCGCTCTCGATCGTGTCGAAAAAGGGGGTGGCGCTCGACGGGAAAGCGCCGCTGCTGCTCTACGCGTACGGATCGTACGGCGCGTCGCTGGCGCCGACGTTCTCGTCGAGCCGGCTGAGCCTGCTCGACCGCGGCGTGATGTACGCAGTCGCGTACATCCGCGGCGGCGGGGAGCTCGGAGAGGAGTGGCGCGAGCAGGGCCGGATGATGCAGAAGATGAACACGTTCACCGACTTCATCGACTGCGCCGACTATCTCGTGAAGAACACGTACACGTCATCCGACCGGCTGGTCATCCAGGGAGGCAGCGCCGGCGGCCTGCTCGTCGGCGCGGTCGTCACCATGCGGCCTGATCTCTTCAAGGCGGTCGTCGCGCAGGTCCCGTTCGTGGACGTGATGAACACCATGCTCGACGCGTCGGTGCCGCTGACGACGAGCGAGTGGATCGAGTGGGGCAATCCGAGCAAGAAGCCCGAATTCGACTACATGATCAAGTACTCCCCCTACGACAACGTCAAGGCGCAGAAGTACCCGGCCATGCTCGTGCAGGTGTCGCTCAACGACAGCCAGGTGCCGTACTGGGAGGGGACGAAGTTCGTCGCGAAGCTGCGCGCCATGAAGACCGACGCCAACCCGCTGCTGCTCAAGACCAACATGGGGGCGGGACACGGCGGATCCTCCGGGCGCTACGACGCGCTGCGGGAGACCGCGTTCACGTATTCGTTCATGCTGTGGCAGATGGGGCTGACCCCGCCGCCTGGCAACCCGGCACCCGGCGCTCGGAAGGCGGGAGTTCCGCGACGTCGAGCCGGATTACTGTGGCGTCAGCCTGACAAATGAATCACTGAGCGGTATCCGCTGACAGGTGAATGTGGGCCCATGCGCATTGGCATTTCCGTGCTGCTCGTCTCCTTGTTGTTTCAGCCGGCGGCGCCGCGGCAGTCCGCGACGCCGCAGGGGGCACAGGCGCCGCAGGAGTCGGTCTTCCGCACCGGCGCGCGGACGGTGTCGGTCTACGTGACCGTGAGCGACGCGACCGGGCGCCTGGTCTCGGATCTGACCCGTGATGATTTCGAGATCTACGACAACGGCAAGCGGCAGGCGATCACGCTGTTCGGAAGCGGCGTCCAGCCGATCACGGTCGTCATGATGCTCGATCGCAGCGGCAGCATGATGGGCAACTTCAATCTCGTTCGCTCGGCGGCGGAGCAGTTCGTGGCGCAACTGCTGCCAGGCGACAAGGCGCGGATCGGCAGCTTCGCGAACCGGATTCAAGTCGACCCGCGCGACTTCACGAGCAGCCAGCGGGACCTGATCGCCATTCTCCGGACCGAGCTGCAGGAACCCGGCCCGACGCCGCTCTGGAACGCGGTGAACGTCGCCATCACGGCGCTGCAGCACCAGGACGGCCGCCGCGTGGTGCTGGTGTTCACCGACGGCGTCGATCGGCCGCCGGGCAGCAACAACATCAACCTGCGGGAGGCCATGAAGCACGCGGAGGAGGAAGACGTCCTGATGTTCACGATCGGGCTCGCGGGACGCGTGGGCGGCCGTGGGAGGCGCGGCGGCCGGCCTGGCGGTGGACCTGGCGGCGGGTTCGGTGGGGTCTTCGGACCACCGCCGGAGACGACGAAGCCGGATCCGGGTCTGCCGAGGATTGCAGTGGCGACCGGCGGCGGCTACTTCGAGCTGACGTCCACGAACAACATGTCGGCCACGTTCACGCGGATCGCCGACGAGCTGCACCGGCAGTACGCGCTGGCGTTCACGCCGGCCACGCTCGACGGCAAGACCCACAAGCTCGAGGTGCGGCTGCGGCGGTCCGATCTCACCGCGCGCGCGCGGAAAACCTATTTCGCCAGAAAGGACTCGTAGTCACGGAGAGCGCCACGGCAAAGAGCCAACCCAGCAGATGTGCCGGAACATCAAGCCGCTCTTCAAGTCGCCGCAAGGGCGCGCGAGCGCGCAGCCATCCGCTACGGCAGGTAGGGCGGAACTTCCGCCTCAGGCGGAAGCCACGGGGTACTCCCTAAGACTATTCGTGGCTTCCGGCTTCAGCCGGAAGATCGGACGCGCCGCCTACCGATTCGGCTGGGCCGGCGCTTCATCGGAGGAACGTCACTCCACTCTGAGCGCCGTATTCGGCTCGATGCGAGCGGCCCTGCGCGCCGGTGCATAGCTTGCCGCGAACGCGACCGCGGCAAGGCCCATCACCGCGACGCCAAGCGTCAGCGGATCGTGCGGCTCGAGACCAAACAGCATGGCCCTGGCGGCCTTGCCTCCGGCGAGCGCCAGGAGCAGGCCGGTGACGATCCCGATCAGCACGAGGACGCCGGCTTCGCGCAGGATCATCGACACCACATCGCTGCGGCTGGCGCCGAGCGCCATGCGGATGCCGATCTCGTTCGTGCGCCGCGCGACGGTGTAGGCGATGACGCCATACAGGCCGACGAGCGTGAGCACGGCGGCGAGTCCACCGAAGAAGCCGGAAAGCGTCGCCATCAGCCGCTCGCGCACGAGGGTGCCGGCAATCTGAGCGTCGAGCAGGCTGTACGTGACGCCGATGAGCGGGCTCAGCTCGGCCAGGCTTCGCGTGATCGCCGCGGTAACTCTCTCCGGCGGCAGGCTCGATCGCACCACGACCCGCGGGAATTCCCCCAGCCGCGGCTCCTGCGAGTCGGCAATGACCACGCCGGGGCTGACGTTTTCCCGTAGCGACTCGTATTTGGTGTCCTTGACGAACCCGACGATTTGGAAGATCCGCTCCGGGCGCGTGGGGGTTGCCTCGACAGTGAAGCGCGTGCCGACCGGGTTCGCGCCGTTCAGCAGCTCGCGCGCGAACGCTTCGTTCACGATCGCGACGAGTGGCGACGAAGGCGTGTCGAGCGCCGGGTCGAAATCCCGGCCGGCGACGAAGGGGATGCCGAGCGTCGCGAAGTAACCGGCGCCAGCCTGGTTGAACGCGGCGTCGACGCTTCGCCGAGAGCCGCCGGCTTCGACCCAGACCACGTTGCCCCAGCTGTTTCCGCTGATCGGGACGATCGCCACCTGCGCGGCCGACTCGACGCCCGGCAGCGCGCGCAGCCGCTCGATCAACGAGAGCCGTGCCGCGCGCCGGCTCTCGACAGGCACATGGAGCTGTCGCATGTCGATCCCGGCAACGACGACCCCGTTGCCGCGGAAGCCGGGGTTGACGTGGAGGAGGTTCTGCAGGCTGCGGGCGAACAGGAGCGCGCCGATGAGCAGCACGAGCGACAGCGCGACCTGGCAGACGACGAGCGCGCGGCGCATCCCGACGCGTTCGCGGCCCGCCGTGATGCCGCGGCCGGCGGTCTTGAGGACGCTGTCCGCCCCAATCCGCGTCGCTTTCAGCGCGGGCGCGAGGCCGAAGAGGACGCAGGTGAGCACGCCGAGCGTGGCGGTGAAACAGAGCACGCGCCAGTCGAGGCCGAGGTCGAGGACGACCGACTGGTCGGCAGTCGTGATGAACGAGACGAGCGACGCGCTGAGCGTGCCAGCCAGCACGGCGCCGCACATCGCGCCTGCCCCGGCGAGCAGGAGACTCTCGGTGAGCAGTTGGCGGATCACCCGGCGGCGGGACGCCCCTAGACCGAGCCTCAGCGCAATCTCGCGCTGGCGCGCGCTCGCCCGCGCAAGGAGCAGGTTGGCAAGGTTTGCGCACGCGATCACGAGGACGAGGGCCGCCGTGCCGAGAAGCAGCCAGAGCGGCGACTCGTACTGCTCGCGGAGCGACGAGATGCCTGAGCCCGACTCGTACGCCGCAAGCTTGAAGTTCAAGTACTTCTGGACGCTGACCGCCGGGTATGTCGGAGGCAGCGTCGATCGGAACAGGTCGGGTGAAATAGCGTTGAGCTGCGCGGTGGCCCGCTGCACGGACCATCCGGGCTCGAGCCGCCCCATGATCGTCAGCCACCAGGTCGTGCCGGAGTCCAGCGCGCCTGCGCCGCCGTCGACGATCGGCTGGGCGCAGATCGGCAGCGCGACATCGAAGGATCGCCCCACCTCGAGCCCGAAGAACCCCGCCTGCGCCACGCCGACGATCTCGACAGGCTGCGCCTGGAGCCTCATCGTCCGCCCGATCACCGAGTGGTTTCCGCCGTACTCCGTCTGCCAGAACGGATAACTGATGACGGCGCGCGCCGGGCAGCCGCGGCGATCGTCCGCGTCCGTCAGCATGCGGCCCGCAGCCGGGCGGACACCGAGCACGTTGAAGTAGTCGCCGCTGACCCAGAGGCCGTCCGCCGGCCTGGACTCTCCCCCGGCCGCGAGGTTGAAGGTGTCGGCGTCGGTGGCCAGCAGCCCTGAGAACCCCTGCTGCCGCGCGCGAATCTGTTCCCAGATCGGACTCGTGAGCGACGGATGCCAGCCGTTGAAGCTCCCGCGCGCGCCGTCCGGGTCCACGAGCCGGATTTCCGCGATTTCGCCGGGATTCTGTACCGGCAGCATGCGAAGCCGCACCGCGTTGATGACCTGGAAGATGGCGGTGTTGGCGCCGATGCCGAGCGCGAGCGACAGGATGGCGACGGACGTGAACCCCGGATTGCGCCGGAGCAGGCGTGCGGCGTAGCGCAGATCCTGCGCGAGCCGCTCGAGCCACATCCAGCCCCACGTCTCGCGCGTGACTTCCGTGATCGTCAGGACGTTGCCCAGCTCGCGGCGGGCTGCGGCTTCCGCCTGCGCGCGCGGCTCGCCGCGCGCGACGCGATCGCGAACCGCCATCTCGAGGTGCGTCCGGATTTCCTCGGTGATATCGTGCCGCCGGAACCAGGAGATCATGCTTCGCTCCGTCTCGTGCCGTTCAGAACGCCTCCCATCGCTTCGACCAGCTGCGCCCACTTCGATCGCTCGGAGGCGAGCTGCCGCCGGCCGGCTGCCGTCAGCCGGTACACGCGTGTCCGCTGGTTGTTGTCCGACACCTTCCACGACGCCGCGATCCACTTGCGCCGCTCGAGCCGGTGCAGCGCGGGATACAGGGATCCGGTGTCGACCTGCAGCACGTCGCTCGAATTGGCGCGGATCGCCTGCGCGACGCCGTAGCCGTGCTGCGGACCCCACTGGATCGTCTGCAGGATCAAGAGGTCGAGCGTCCCCTGCAGGAGCTCGATGCGGTTCTGGTAGCGCGTCTCTTTCAGCATAGGGTGTAGAGATACTACATCCTAAGGGGGTGGGTTGTCTACATCCACAACGGTTCCGCCGGGCTCCGCAGGGTTCTGCAGAGCTCAGTTCCACCGGGTTCCGCGCGGAATTGGACCCCTCGGCACCTTGCGGAACTGAACCGTGCGGAACCCCGGCGTAACCCGGCGGAACCATGCGGAACCCTGCACCGACCGCTATAATGAAATCCAGGTGAAGAAGATCTGCGACACTATTCTCGACGCCATCGGCCAGACGCCGATGGTGCGCATCAACAGCATCACACGGGGCGTGATCCAGGCGACGGTCCTCGCGAAGGTCGAGACGTTCAACCCCGGCAACTCGAT
>CAYZBZ010000200.1:0-7601 GCA_964476725.1 uncultured Vicinamibacterales bacterium | reverse complement strand
GTCCTTGGTGATCGTGGGGGAGCCGAACTTCTTGTCGAGCACGACGTTGCGCCCCTTGGGGCCGAGCGTGACCTTCACCGCGTTCGCGAGCTGGTTCACGCCGCGCAGAATTGCCTGGCGCGATTCCTCGCCGTAAATAATCTGTTTTGCCATAAATATCTCTTCTCCGTGTCCGGCAGCCCTGAAGGGCTGCGCTACGAACTACAAACGGCCGGCCTCGGCACTTACTTGGTGATGACGCCGAGAATCTCTTCCTCGCGCATGATGAGGTACTCCTCGCCGTCCATCTTGATTTCCTGGCCGGAGTACTTGCCGAAGAGGATGGTGTCCCCTTCCTTGACGTCGAGCGGCGTCACCTTGCCGTCCTTCTCGACCTTGCCCTTGCCGACAGCGACGACCTTGCCCTGCTGCGGCTTCTCCTTGGCGGTATCGGGGATGATGATGCCGCCGACTTTCTGTTCGCCTTCATCGAGACGCTGCACGATCACCCGGTCGTGCAGGGGACGAATCTTGACTGCGGTTGCGGTGGTGGCCATAGCGCGTTCACTCCAGCTTGATGGTGGGGCGGCACTGCCGTCCCGGTTGTACGGCGGGTCGGACCCGCCAGCTTCGAAAAGGACCGAAATACGGTGTAAATGAAGCCTTGTGGCCCTGCGGCTTGGCAATCAGCAGGACCGACTGCTAATTGTATAGGAAGGCGCGCCGGTGTCAAGCAGTCGCAGCTCGAGAGTGCCAAATCGAGGGTCTAAGGGGATCAGGTGGACCGCTTGATGCGGTATTCAGTGATCTTGCGGGCGATCGTGTTGCGGTGCAGCCCGAGGAGCTCGGCGGCGTTGCCGACATTCCCCTGCGACCGCTGCAGGGCTCGTGCGATGAACATCTTCTCGAACTCGCGCCGGGCGTCGTCGTAGAGCACCCCTTTTTCGAGGAGCTCCTGTACGAGTTTGTCGAGTTGATCGCGCACGGCTACTGGAGCTCGCGTCCTGACAGCAGGCGGAAGGCGTCGACGTATTTCTCGCGGGTGAGACGGATCACGTCGTCCGGCAGCGACGGGACCGGAGGCTGTTTGTTCCAGCGGATCTCCTCGAGGTAGTCGCGGACGTACTGCTTGTCGAAGCTCGGCTGGCCGTGGCCTGGTTCGTATACGGCGCGCGGCCAGAAGCGCGATGAATCCGGGGTGAGCACCTCGTCGATGAGGACGATCTCCTCCTCGGCCAGGCCGAATTCGAACTTCGTGTCGGCGACGATGATCCCTTTCGATTCCGCGTGCGCCGCTCCGCGCCGGTAGATCTCGAGCGTCAGCGACTTGAGGCGCGCGACGAGCGCGTGGCCGACGAGCCGCCCGGCCTCTTCCTCGCTGATGTTGACGTCGTGACCGGTGTCCGCCTTCGTCGCGGGGGTGAAGATCGGCTGAGGCAACCGGTCGGACTCCCGCAATCCGGCGGGCAGTTCCACGCCGCACACGCTGCCGGTCTGCCGGTACTCCTTCCAGCCGGAACCCGACAGGTACCCGCGCGCCACGCACTCGACCGGGACCGGTTCGGTCCGGCGAGCGAGCATCGCGCGCCCGCGGAGCACGGCCAGGTGACGCCGCGCGGCCTCGGGAAACGTGTCGACGTCGGCAGAGAGAAGATGATGCGGAACCAGATCTCCCATGCGATCGAACCAGAACGCCGAGAGCTGTGTCAGTACCTTGCCCTTGTCCGGAATGCCGGAGCCGAGCACGTAGTCGAATGCGGAGATCCGATCGGTGGCGACGATCAGCAGCGCCGGCTCACCCGACGGCAGCGTCAGCTCGTAGACGTCGCGGACTTTGCCGCGGCGAATGAGAGTCAGACCGTCGAGCGATGTTTCAAGCAGAGGAGCGGTGGAGAGCACTCGTGACCTCGCGGAGACGGGCAAGCTTACTGGCGGACAACAGGCGAGTCAACCCGGAAGTCTGAAGTTGGAAGTCTGAAGTTCGAATGCAGCCAGCGTGACAGCGTCGGAGCATTCGAACTTCGAACTTCTAACTAACTTCAGACTTTCATCGACTCCGTACTGTGATGTTGCCTCTTGTCGTGCGGATGGTGATCGTCGGGCCGCCGCCGCCCACCGGTCCGGTGGCGCGGCGTTCCTGTCCGGTGCTCGTCACCTGCAGCGTGCCGGCAGGAAGCGTGATGCTGCTGTCGCTGGCCACCGCGTCGAGCTGATAGCCGCCCGCCGGAGGCGTGAGCTCCACGGGCGAGCCCCCTTCGCTGTAAATCGCGAGAGGCGCGGCGCGATCGATGACCGCTTCCACGCGGGCGTTGCGCACGTCGATGCGCCCTTCCGTGCGGAGTCCCTTCACCGACAGCTCGCCGGACGTGGCGGTGATGCGGAGGATGCCGGTCGTCTTTTCGAGCTTCTCGAGCTGCACGTCGGTCCCGGTCGTGTCGAGGTCGATCGGCCCGCCGATCTCGCTCGCTTTGAGCTCGCCGGATCGCATGTTGAGCGTCGCCTCGCCAGAAATCCGTTCGAGCCGTACGTCGCTGCCGACAGTCGTGAGCTTCAGGGACCCGCTGTCCGCCACGGCAATCTCGCCGCTTCGCTGCGTCCCGGACACTCGCCCATGGATCCGGGTGATGCTGGTCTCTCCGCGTGAGGAACCGAGCTCCACCGACGCGACGTTGCTGACCATGAGCGGACCGCTGGTCCCGCCGAGGGTCAGCCGCAGCCGCGCCGGCACTTTGAGCAGCAGACGCGCACGCTGGCTTCCGGCCTGCGGGAAGTCGACCGTCGTCAGCAGGCTGCTGCCCGCGCGATCGACCTTGAAGACGGACTCCTTCACGAGCCGCTGCGCCTCAGCCTCATCGAAGCCGTTCGAGCGAACGTACAGCTCGGCCTCGATAGTGTCCCGGTCCTCGCCGGCAACCGTGATCTCGCCGCGGGGGAGGTTCAGCCGCAGCTCCGTGATCGCCGCATCGACCGGGTGGGTGGTCGTCGTGGTCGCTTCCGCCGACGCCCGGTTGCCGCGGACTCCACGCCGGATGTTCTCGATGATTTGACCGAAGGAGAAGCTGGCTTCCCCAGGCGCCGGGGGCGGGGAGGTGAACTGGTAGACGATCGCCCCCACGACGGCGAACGCGGCGATGAGCAGTAACTCACGTTTTCCCATAGACTTGGAGCTGACCCTGTAGTAGAGTTCGTGGGGAGTTCGGCGCGATGCTCCGGCCGAGGCCGGACAGGTTCCGCCGGTCCCCCACCGAACACTCCCTGGATTCTAATCCCGACTGCATGCGACCACGAGTTCGCACCGTACTGATTCTTCTGCTCACGATCGGTCTGCTCGGATTTTTCTTCCGAAAAGCCGATCCGGCCGCCGTATGGGCCGAGACCCGCCGTGCCGACGGCGCGTTGCTGGTGTACGCCCTAATCGTCACCGGCCTCACGTATGCCGTACGCGCCTGGCGCTGGCAATCGCTGCTTGCGCCCATCGGCCCGACCCGGTATGCCATCGCGTTCGAGACAACGGTGATCGGGTTCGCGGCGAGCGCGCTGCTGCCCGGACGCGTCGGTGAAGTGCTGCGCCCGTACCTGCTGGCGCGGCGCGAGCGGCTGAACGCGACCTCGGCGTTCGCCACGATCATTCTCGAGCGTCTGCTCGATCTCGCAACGGTGCTGCTGCTGTTCGCGGCGTTCGTCTTCACGGTCGGGCCTGGCGTCGTGTCCGGCGATCCTTCCAAGCTTGCCCTCGTCAAGTTCGGCGGCACGATGGCGGCGGTCGCTTCGCTCGGCGGTCTTGTGGCGCTGTTCGCGCTGGCAGGCCACCCGGAGCGCCTGGGGCGCGCGGCCCGGCAGATCGAGCGCCTGCTGCCGGCCCGCCTTGCCGGGATGCTGGCGGCGTTCGTCGAAACCTTTGCGCAAGGGCTTGCGGTGATGCGGGATCCGGCCCGCCTTGCCGCGGCGCTTGCCCTCTCGTTTCCGCTGTGGATGTCGATCGCGGCCGGAATCTGGCTGACCTCGCGGGCATTCCACATGACGTTCCCGTATACGGGTTCGTTCCTCGTGATGGCCGTGCTCCTCGTAGGGGTGGCGGCGCCGACGCCGGGGGCCGTGGGGGGGTTCCACGCGGCGTATCAGTTCGCGGTGGGGGAGTTTTTCGGCGTGCCGGCGGACCGCGCGATCGGCGCGGCGATTGTGCTGCACGCAATTTCGTTCATCCCGGTCACGTTGCTCGGGATCGTGTTCATGATGCGTGAGGGGCTGACGCTGGCGTCCGCGCGAAAAATGGCGGAAGAAGGGGCGAGCAGCGCCGCTGGCGCCAGGGATGCCGCGGGTGTTCCGGAGGCCGTCGCGCCAGACGCGCCGGGGCTGAAGAGAGGCGCGCGATGAAGTGTCCCTACTGCGGCAACATGGGAGACAAGGTCGTGGACTCCCGCGAGAGCAAGGAAGGGGACGTCATCCGCCGTCGCCGCCAGTGTCTCAACTGCGGCAAGCGCTTCACGAGCCGTGAGCGCATCGAGGACATCGAATACCGCGTCGTCAAGAAAGACGGCAACCGCGAGGCCTTCCAGCGCCAGAAGATGATCGCGGGGCTCTTGACGGCGTCCGAGAAGCGCCCCGTCAGCATCCAGCAGCTCGAGGCGATCGCGGACCGCATCGAGGCGGAACTGCAGGAGCGTCCCGAGCGCGAGATGACGACCGAGGAGATCGGGGCGAGGCTGATGCAGGAGCTGAAGCAGCTCGATCAGATCGCGTATGTGAGGTTCGCGTCCGTCTATCGGCAATTCCGCGACGTCGGGCAGTTCAAGCGCGAAGTCGACGAGCTCCAGAAGTCGAAAGGATGATGGAGGGCATCACCGAAGGCGCGCCATGACGACTGTTCGCGATGCGCGGCGCCCGACGCTTCCCGCCCGGCCGGCGGCTCCGCCGCGCCCCGCGGAACGGCGCCCGTTCCGCGACAACCCCAGGCTGATCCTCCTTGGCATCGTGCTGCTGTTCGGCGCGCTTGCCGCGATGATCATTCTCGCGGACCGATCGCCCGGACTGAACCCGGACTTTCTCAGCGAGGTCGTGCTCTACGCGGTCTCGGCCGCGGATCTGACGATGGTGCTGGCGCTGGTCTTCGTGCTGGCGCGCAACGTCGTGAAGCTGCTCGTCGAGCGCCGCCGCGGCCTGCCGTTCTCGCGGTTTCGCGCGAAGCTGGTTCTGGCGCTGCTCGGGTTGACGATCGTCCCGTCGGTCCTCGTCCTCCTCGTCGGCGGCGAGCTGATTCGCAGCAGCACACAACTCTGGTTCAGCCAGCCGGTCGACGAGGTGCTTCGCTCTGCGAACGAGATTGGCGGCCAGTACTACCGCGAGCACGAAGCCATTGTCGCGGATCATGCGCGGCGTATCGCGAGCGCGATGCCGGCCTCGGCACTCGCGTCGGGGAACATCGAAGCGGTCCGATCCGCCATTGCGCCGGAAGTCACCCAGGGACGGCTCGGCCTGGTCGAGGTCTATCGGCTGCAGCCGGCCGGCGGGCCGGTGCCGCTCGTCGCGGTGGAGTCGCCGACGCTGCCGCGCGGACACCTCCGCGCGCTGTCCGACCGGCTCGCCGCCAGGGTGGCATCAGGCAGCACCGACACGCAGGCGGTCGATCTGCTCGACGCAGGAGGGGAGCTCGTGCGCGCGGGCGCGATCGTGCGGGACCCCGCCTCGAACCGCCCGGTGGGCGTCGTGATCGCCAGCGATCACCTCGCGGGCGAGCTCGCGCGGCACGCGCGCCGGATCACCGAAGCCTACGAGAACTACAGCCAGCTCTGGGTGCTCAGGCGGCCGCTCGAAGGGGTGTACCTGTCGCTCTTTCTGATGATGACGCTGATGATCCTCGTCAGCGCGACGTGGACGGGGCTGTACCTCGCGAGGAGAATCACGCGCCCGGTGCAGTTGCTGGCTGCCGGCGCGCGGGAGATCGGGGCGGGACGCCTGGATCACCGCATCGAGCCTGAAACGCGCGACGAGTTCGGATCGCTCGTCGAGGCGTTCAACACCATGGCGGGGGAGCTCGCGGGCAGCCAGCGGCGGCTCGAACGCTCGCGCCTCGATCTCGAGCGCAAGAACCTGCAGCTCGACGAGCGGCGTCGCTACATTGAAACGGTCCTCGAACGGATCGCGACGGGGGTCGTGTCGGTCGGGGCCGACGGTCGCATCGAGACGGTCAACACCGCGGCGCTCAAGCTCCTCGAGCTCGATCGCGCGGTCGTCGGCCGCCCCTCCCACGAGGCGTTCGGCCGCGACGATCTGCGGCCGCTGGAGTCGCTGCTCGGGCGGATGCACGGGGTCTCGAGCGAGCCGGCGGCCCAGGAGATCGCGATCGCCCGGGAGGGGCGCGAGCTCCACCTGGCGGCGGCCGCCACGCCTCTCCAGGGAGAGGACGGCGCGCTGGCCGGCGCGGTGCTGGTGTTCGACGACGTCACGCCACTCATCCGGACGCAGCGCGTGGCTGCCTGGCGGGACGTGGCCCGCAGGCTGGCGCACGAAATCAAGAACCCGCTGACGCCGATTCAGCTGTGCGCCGAACGGATGCGCCGGCACTTCAGCGGCGCCCCGCCCGCTGCGCGCGCCCTCGTGGACGAGTGCACGACGACGATCGTGGGCGAGGTGGAATCGCTCAAGGCGCTGGTGGACGAGTTCGCCCAGTTCGCCAGGATGCCGGCGCCGCGCGCGGTGCCGTCCGATCTGAACGGCGTCCTCACCGAGACGCTCGCGCTGTATCGCGGGCTCTTTCACGAGATCCAGATCGCGCGGCAGTTCGCCGACGGCCTGCCGCCGGTGTGGGTGGACGTCGAGCAGATCCGCCGCGTCGTCATCAACCTGGTGGACAACGCGGTCGAGGCGCTGGGCGGCAGCGCCGCCGCGCCGCGCCCCGGTGGCGGGCCGCCGACGATCGTGGTGGAAACGCGTCAGGATGCGGCGAACGGCGTCGTGCGGCTCACCGTATCGGATAACGGCCCGGGCATCTCCGCGGCCGACCGCGACAAGCTGTTCATGCCCTACTATTCGACCAAGCGGCGGGGCAGCGGCCTCGGGCTCGCCATCGTCCGGCGCATCATCGCCGAACATGGCGGCAGCATCGAGGCTACGGACAACGTGCCGAATGGCACCGTGTTCACGATTGAGCTACCAGTATGAAGCTTCCAGCTCCCGGCTTCCAGCTGCCAGACCGCGTCTCGACGTCTCGTGATTCTATCTGTTGCGCATCGGCTGCAATCGCGAAATCGGGGTCGGCACCAGTTGGCTGGAAGCCGGAAGCTGGAGGCTGGAAGCTTCCATGAAACCCACCGTTCTGATTGTTGACGACGAGGCTGGGGTGCGGAGCGCGCTGAGCGGCGTGCTGCGCGATGAGGGATATGCCGTCGATGCCGTCGAAAGCGGCGAGGCATGCCTGGATCGCGTCTCGCGCGCGCCCTACGACGTCATCGTCCTCGACATCTGGCTGCCGGGAATCGACGGGCTGGCGACGCTGGCCCGCCTGCGGGAGCGCCGCGTCGACGCGCCGGTCGTGATGATCTCCGGCCACGGGAACATCGAGTCGGCGGTACGCGCCATCAAGATGGGCGCGTTCGACTTCGTCGAAAAGCCGCTCTCGCTCGAGA
>CAYZBZ010000199.1:0-7612 GCA_964476725.1 uncultured Vicinamibacterales bacterium | reverse complement strand
TCGTTCACTTCGATGTTGGTCGGCGTGATCGTCGAGCGGACCAGCACCACCTTTGCCGTCACCTTGTCCCCCTGCCGCGTGACGCCCGCGTCCTTGACGTCCCAGACCGCCAGCGGGTGGTGGTTTTCTTCCTTGGGATACACCTCGATCGGGTGCAGCTTGTCCGCCTTGACGATCTGCGCGTAGTGCGGCTCGGGCTCCGTGAAGGCGTCGAACAGCAGCTTCATCTTCTCGTCCGTGATGTCGACCAGCTGCGAGGATTCCGGCTGCGATGGGCCGACGTTCAGGTGCCGCCCGTGCGACAGCTTGTTGAGCCCGACGAGGTACTTGCCGTCCGGGCTGACGGTGTCGCCTTCGGCGGCGGCGAGATGACCGATGGAGTACGACATCGGGATCTTGTCCACGACTTCCCACGTGCCGAGCTTCCACTTGGCAATCGCGCTGTCCACGAACAACGACGTGTAGGCGTAACCGTCAGGACCGAACTGGGTGTGCAGGGGGCCAAGGCCGACGGGCACTTCGGCGTCCTTGATCGACTCGTACTTCAGAATCGGGATCCCGTCCTCGTCACCCGTGAAGTCCTTGTTGCGGACGGCCGTCTGAATCTTCTCGAAGTTGAAAGCGGTGGTGACGCCCTGGAGCTTGCCCGAGCCGATGATCCACTTGCCGTCTGGCGTGACGTCCACGCCGTGCGGCGACTTGCCGCAGGGCATGAGGTAGACAAAGCCGGGGGTCTTCTTCGGATCGATGACGCGGACACCGCCGATCAGATCGCCCGCGCCACCGGCCGCCGCTTTTTCCGCCGCGCGCCAGTCGATCGCGACGATATAGTCGCGGTCCCGCTGCGAGGCGGTGACCTCGAGCTTGCCGATCGCCCGCTCCGAGTTGTACGCGGAGAAGAACATCCAGCCGTCGGACGCCTTCTTGCCTGCGTCGCCGAGGTCGTAGTCGAACGGCGGCATCAGGATCTGGTAGCTCGGCGTCATCTCGCCGGATTTCGGGTCGATCTTGATCGCGGCGATCACGCCTTTGTACTCTGAGGCGTACTTGTCGATCGGCGCCACGGATCCCTTCGGAATCGGAATCGAGAAGCGCGAGGCCATGAACGTGTACTCGGTGTTCGGCGTGACGAACGACGACGCGTGGTTGCCCGACACGTTCGGAACGGGTCCGAGGATCTGTTTGGTCTTGAAGTCGCGCAGGTCCACCCGTGCGAGGCGACCGTTCATCTCGTTGACGAACAACCAGCGGCCGTCGTAGTCCCCGTTGGTCTCCGACAGCGATGGATGGTGCACGTCGCCCCACGTCAGCCCACCCAGCATCGCCTTCGATTCATCGTCGAAGCCGTAGCCGGTCGCCGGGTACGGTGTGTAGACCGGGATTGTGGAGAGGTGCCGCATCGACGGCAGGCCGTACACATAGATGTTTCCCGAGTGCCCGCCTGACGAGAACATGTAGTACTCGTCCAGGTCGCCGGGCGCGACATAGATCTTCTCGGCCGCGACCGCGGCGTCGGAGATCCCCGTCCGTTTCTGCGCGCTCTTCGGCGCGCTCGGTGAGCATCCACCAGCGGCGAGCCCCAGGACGACGACCATGCCGATGCCAACGAGCCCCACCGCGTGTCCATTCCGTCTCATAGACCGCTCCTTTATGATGCCGAACGTTGTCCCGGCCCGCGGTTCACTTGATTCGACGAGCCCTGAGCCCTCAGCCTCGAGCCGGGAGCTGATGTCCCAACTGTGCCCTCCGGTCGTCACTGCCTCGGGGCTGACGTCGTCTTCGCGGCCGCCTCCTGCTTCTGGTGTTCCGCGAACGCCTCACGGAGCTTCTGGATCGCGACCGCTTTCTGTTCCGGAGTCAGAACGATCTGGCGCGAGAGGACTACCGACATGGTCCCGGTCGGCGACGCCATGAAGTCGTCGAGCGTACGCCCGAATCGTGATTGCACGTCTTCGACGGCGGTCGACAGATCCGGACCGATCTGCGCGGGGCTGATGATGCCGAGCGACTTGATCGAGTGGCACACGAAGCAGCCGGTCTGGACGAACCACGCGCCCGGACCGGTCTTCATCTTCTGCTCGGCTTCCGCCTCCTCTGTGGTCCTGGGGTCCGTGCGCGGCACGCCAGCGACGAATTCCGCTGGCACGGGTGAGCGCCGCCACGAGAGGATCAGCATCGCGAGCGCCTGCGCTTCCTTGGTGGTGAGATGGAAGTTCGGCATCACGCTGTCGGTCACGAGCGCTCTCGGGTCCTTGAGGTGCGCCACGTGCCACCCGAACGCGGACTTCTGGCCTGACACCCGCCCGAAGTCGTACTGTTCCGGCGCCTTGTCGCCCACGTAGGTCAGATCGGGGCCAATCGTCCCGCCGCGGCTGTTGATCACGTGGCACGCGCGGCAACCCTTCTCGCGCACGAGCTGCTTGCCGAGGTTGATGAAGTCGGCTCCCTTCGTCTCACGGTCGTAGCGATGGCAGACATTGCAGTTCATCTGGATCAGCGCGCGCTTGTTGTCCACGATGGAGTACGACTCGCCGAGCGCGGCGCCGAGCACCGGCTCCTCCCAGTGCTCAATGGGACCGTGCGCAGGCTCGATGTCCACAGCCCAGCCCTGCCCGCCGTGGCACGCCGTGCACCCGAATTTCTCGACGGGGTGCGTTTTGAGCGGCTCGACGGGGTGCGTGCGGAACGGCTCCTCGGCGCTCTCGAATCCCGGCCAGAGCACCGCCTGGTGGCAACTGGTGCAGCGGTCCGCGCGGCCGAGGCCCGGCACCCAGATCTGCTGCAGCCCGGCCCGGACGCTCCGTGCCTTGTCCGGGCCGAACTTCTCCACGACCTGTTTGCGAAACGCGAACTGGTAGTAGCGCCACTCGTGCTCGCGATCGTTGATCGTGAACAGCACGGTCGACAGCACGAGCAGCAGCCCCACGATCGCCAGCACGGGGCGATCGAGCCGTGGATACGGTGAATTCGTACGACGTTCCATGTCAGAGCCTCGTCGGGATCGCGGGCCAGGTTTCCCAGGGCCAGTAGAACTGCCAGTACGGACCGCGGCAGAACGTGCCGATCAGCGTGAGGACGATGATCGCGAGCGCCAGCACGAGGAACGCGAGGTTCTGGTTCCGGCGCGATTGCGGGAACCACGCCCCCGCGGCACCTGCCGGGCTGCGATCCAGCCACGGCCAGAACGTCAGCAACCCGACGAGCAGACCCGGCAGCACGACGCCGCCGAGGAACGCGCCGTTGATGGTGAAACCGCCGATGTGCACCGTGGTGAAGGTGACGATCTCCTGGAGCCAGAGGAAGTACCACGGCGCCTTCGCCGGATTCGGCGTGACGAGCGCATTCGCGGCCTCCTCGAGCGGCGACCGCAGCAGTACGGCCATGATGCTGAGTACGGCGATCGTACCGAGCGTCACGATTGCGGCCCGCCGCGTCAGATCGGGGATCGCATTGACCGTCGCCTCCGCATCCTCCAGCGTCGTTGTCGTGACGGCCGGCGCGGTGCCACGCGCCACGCCGAGCAGCGTATAGGTCTTGGTCGGCACTGGCGCGACCGCCGCCGGCGCGTTCAGACGCCCCGCGCGATCGGCGCGCGCCAGCCCGCCGTCTTTCCGCACGCGCCACATGTGGTACGCGAACAGCACGCCCAGCGCGCCCGGCAGCACGATCACGTGCAACACGTAGAACCGGATCAGCGTGGGCTGATCGATCGCGCGGCCGCCGAGCAGCAGTTCCCGGGCGGCCGGGCCGACGAGCGGTATAGACGATGCGATGTTGGTGCCGACGGTGACGGCCCAGTAGGCCAGCTGATCCCACGGCAGCAGGTAACCGCTGAACGAGAGGGCGAGGGTGAGCAGCAGCATCACGACACCCATCACCCAGTTCCACTCGCGCATCTGCCCCTGGCCGACGCCGTTCTTGTACGCGCCGGTCAGGAACACGCGCGCGAGGTGCAGGAACACTGCGACGACCATGATGTGGGCCGAGAACCGGTGCACCGACCGAATCCACGATCCGAACGTCACTGCAAACTCGATGTCCTTGATCGAGGCGTACGCACGCTCGACCGAGGGCACGTAGAGGAACAGCAGCGGCCCGCCCGACAGCACGGTCAGCAGGAACAGCGCCGCCGACACCGTGCCGAGCCAGAAGGAGTAGTTCCAGTCGAGCGAGGCCTTGCACACCTTCGCAGGGAACCAGTGCAGCATGAAGTTGGAGACGACCGCGTCACCCGCCTGGCGATCCGTCTGTGGCCGCAGGCTCCACATCGGGCGTGGGTGCACGCCAGGTGCTTCCGCTCTCTTCAGGGCAAACCGCATTCAGCCTCCTCAGGCGAGCGCCAGCCGGAAGTCGTTGTCGACCTGCTGCGCCAGATCCGCGACGAGCTGCCCGTCGTCGGGCGCGATCGACAGGTGGTACCAGGCGAGCGGCTCCGGTGCCGGCCCGGCGACGTTGCTGCCATCGCCGCCGTAGCGGGAGCCGTGGCAGGGGCACTGGAACCGATGCGTCATGCGCAACGGCTGGCCGCTGATCGTGCGCGTCTCGGGCTGCCCGAGTGCCTCGGCCCGCACGGTGCATCCGAGGTGGGTGCACACCGCGGAGATCGCGTGAAACACTTTTCCCTCGCGGAACACGAAGAGGCGGAGGTCGGGCAGGAACTTCAAGCCGTCCGGGAAGTCGGTCGGCATCCCGAGCTTCACCGTCGTGGGCGCGTCGTACGACACGTTTGGCACGAGCGATCGCAGCGACGCGACCCCCTGGTAGCCGATCGCGACGATGCCGGCCCCGGCGCCGAGCTGTTGCAGGAACTCGCGGCGGTTTTTCCTGAAGAACGTCACTGGCTCTGCACGAAGTGCGGTGTCCTTCGATGTGGTCGGCTGATCGCTCATACCGTCTCCTGAATCTGCGCAGGTGGCGCGGGGTCTTCAGACCCCGCCCTGCGTTACGCTTTCTGCGTACCGCTCCGTGATTGAGAACTTCTCCATCGTCATCGCGTCGGTCGGGCAGCGAATGGCGCAGAGGCCGCACCGGATGCATCGGTCGTCGTCTTTGATCATCGCGGACAGAGGGAGTCCGTTGGACTCGGCGCGCGCGGTCAGGTCCGCCCGCGTGACCTCGTCGAAGTCGAGCGAGTCGAACGGCACGATCGCGAGGCAGTACTCGGGGCAGACGTCTACGCAGCGGTTGCAGAGCACGCACTTCTCGGGGTCGTAGATCGTCTGGACGTGGCAGACGAGGCACCGCGCGGCCTGGCGGCGCGCCTCGACCGCGTCGAATCCCACCTCCACCTCGGCGATGCCGGTGCGGCGGCCGACGTCGAGCGTCGGCGGCGTCTCGCGATCGAGGACCTCGAAGCCGGCGAGCATGCGGTACTCGCGCGTGGCAATGCTGTCAATCGCGACGCTCACCTGGACGCGGGCCTGCTCGGCGGAGAGGAACTCGTGGAGCGACCGGGCGCCGCGCTTGCCGTTCGCGATCGCTTCGATGAGACTTCGGGGCCCGAACGCGACGTCCCCCCCGGCGTAGATGCCGGGCGCAGAGGTCGCGAGCGTCACGGGATCCACGCGAATGGTCCCGGTCGGGGTGAGGGCGACGGCGTCGGCCGGCTTGAGGAACGACAGATCCGCTCGCTGGCCGATCGCGAGGATGCAGGCATCGGCCTCGAGCGTGAGCACGTCGTCGTCGGCGTATGCCGGGGAGAATCGACCGTTCTCGTCGAACACCGAGAGCACCGCGCGCAGATCGATCCCGGACAGCCGGCCATTGCCATTCAGCCGTTTCGGACCGCGCCGGGTGATGAAGCGGATGCCCTCCTTTTGTGCTTCCTCGAACTCCTCGTGCCCCTGCGTGGTGCGCAGCACGGGCATCTCGTGGAAGTCCTCGAGCGAGACGATCGTGACCTCATGCGCGCCGCCGCGGATCGCCGCGCGAGCCGAGTCGAGCGCCTCTTTGACTTGCGCGTCCGCCTGCTGCTCGACGTCGGCGACGCGATCGCCAGGAACGTCTGCGCCGGCCTCGCGTCCGAGACGCCACGCCGTGCGCGCCGCGTCGAACGCGACGAAGCCGCCACCGATGACCACGACCCTCCGCCCGAGATCCATGCGGTAGCCGCGGTTCACGTTCAGCAGGTAGTCGATCGCCTTCACGACGCCATCAAGATCGGCGCCAGGGACCTGCAGATCGCGCCCGGTCGAGACGCCCACGCTGAGAAACACCCCCTCGAACCCGAGCGACTTGAGCTCCGCGAGACCGAAGACAGGGCTGAGCGGGGTTCGGCTGCGAAGCGTCACGCCGAGCGCGAGGATCTTGTCGATCTCGGCGCGGATGAGCGAGCGCGGCAGGCGGTATTCCGGGATGCCGAACCGCATCATCCCGCCGGGCTCTTCGCCCGCGTCGAACACCGTCACGGCGTAGCCAAGCAGGGCGAGGTCGTGCGCAGCCGCGAGGCCCGCGGGCCCGGCGCCGATCACCGCGACCTTGCGGCGGCGGTCGCTGGCAGAGCTCGTGCGGATGGCCCCGGCGGGACCGGAGCCGCCGGGGCCGATCGTCGGGAGACTGTTCCGGTGAAACGTGAGCGGGTGAACGGGCAGATGTCCGGCGTAGGTGTTGCCCTCGAGCACCGGCTCGTCGCGGAGGCGATCCTGGGTATCGGGTCGGGTCGATTCGACTCCGTACTGTTCCGTCAGAAAGCGCTTGAGGGCACGAATGGTGATTGGCGCGTCGATCGCGCCGCGACGGCAGGCGTCCTCGCACGGCGCCGCGCAGACGCGGCCGCACACCGACGCGAACGGGTTCGGAGCGCGGGCGACCAGGTACCCGTCCTCGTCGCGCCCGTCGGCCACCAGCTGTACGTACCGCCCTGCGTCGGTGGCGACGGGGCAGGCGGCCTGGCACTTGACCTGCGCTTTCCAGTGCGCCAAGTCAGGCAGCCGCGCGCGGATTGACATGTACCGTGCTCCTGTCAGGTAGCATGCGCCGCGGTGCGCGCGAGCTGTATGACCGGGGTCATACGCCAAGAAACTCCCGCCACGAAACCAGCCGGACGGCGCCCGGGTCCGGATTCGACGCAAATGCGCTAAATAGCAAGAAGCAGACCCGGTCGGCTGCGGCGAGGATTTGCGCACGTTTTCCGGTGCCGTGTACGCCGCGCGGATGCCACTGCCGGATTTCCGGCATGGGTTTTCTCGCGGTGATCCGGATCCGTCGGCAAGAGATGTGCGGGCTCCGATGGATCGCAATGGTGTGAACTGCACCGGAGGATGTTCCTGGGAGATGACGCCGCCGAAGATCTGGAGGAAGCGCGCGCCGGCGCCGTTACCGACTGGACGGAGCCGGTTCGCGAGACAGTTGGAGAGGTAACGCCATGAGCTGGGTCCATGCGGTGCTCGCCTGGGAGAACCTGCAGGGAAATCTGGGGTGAGCAGACGGACGTCTGCGAAAGCGCCTTCAACTCGAAGACGTGGATCAGGTTTTTCGCGCGGATGAGGCGCCGCAGGCTTGGCTTGGACGAGAGCGGGCTGTCGAGGACGCCGATCTTCGCGCCGGCGATCCCGGAGACACGCGCCACCTCCGGGGTTGGCTGACGCGCCGGATTATTCCCCCGCAGTCTGCG
>CAYZBZ010000198.1:0-7627 GCA_964476725.1 uncultured Vicinamibacterales bacterium | reverse complement strand
GGGCGGCAAGACCGGCACCACCGACGGCTTCAAGGATGCGTGGTTCGTCGGCTTCTCTTCGTCGGTGGTCGTCGGCGTGTGGGTCGGCTTCGATCAGCCGAAGACGATCGGGCGGCAGGCCTATCAGCCCGTGGTGAAAGTCTGGCGTCGCACCGAGACGGGCGAGGCGCCCCGCCGACAAGGCGCGACGACCGAGAATACCGGCTGTATTTGAGGAAGGAGCAACGCAGCCGGCGGGGATGCATCGCCCGTCGAATGCAGCCAGACTTTCACCACGGGCTGTTGAGGGCTGCCTGGGGATTTGAGATTAGGGATTAGCGATTGGGGATTAGAGATTCATAATGTTGGCTCGATCATGAACACTCCCTGCGTGTACATCGTCGGCGCGGGTCCCGGCGACCCGATGCTGATCACCGTTCGCGGTCAGCGATACCTCGGGGCCGCGGACGTCGTCGTCTACGACCACCGGGTCCACTCGCGGCTGCTGCGCGGGGCGCGTCCTGACGCCGAGCGCATCGACGTAGGAGCGGCGGCGCCAAAGCCGCTCGATCAGGACGCGATCTGCTTTCTGCTCGCGGAGAAGGCGCGGGAGGGCAAAACCGTCGTGCGGCTGAAGTGGGGGGACCCGTTCGTCTTCGACAGCGGCGGCAAGGAGGCGCTGTTCCTCCACGAGCAGGGGGTTCCGTTCGAGGTCGTCCCGGGGATTCCGGTAACGATTGGCGGACCGGCGTACGCGGGAATCCCCGTGACGTACCCGGAAGCGGGCGACGTGCTCGCGCTCGTTCGCGGGCACGAGAGCGAGTCGGACGCGGCGGACCACATGGACTGGAGCCGACTGGCGGGCATCGGCGGGACGCTCGTCTGCTACGCCGGCGCGCGGCAGATCGTGACCGCCACGCATGCGCTGCTCTCGCAGGGTCGTGCGGAAGACGAAGCCGCCGCGCTCATCTACAACGCGACGCTGCCATCCCAGCGGACCGTCGAGGGCACACTCGGCACGATTGCCGCGAAGGCGGAGGAGCACGCCCCGGCTCTGCTGGTCGTGGGGGCCGTGGCCGGCTTGCGCGCGCACCTGCGCTGGTTCGACGACCGGCCGCTCTCGGGACGGCGCATCGTCGTGACGCGATCGCGCGAGCAGGCGGCGGAGCTCATCGACATGCTGGAAGAGCGCGGCGCCGAGGCGATTGCGGCCCCTTCCATCCGGATCGCGCCGCCTGAAGATCCCACCGCGCTCGATGCCGCGTGTGCCGGGGCCGGATCGTTCGATTGGATCGTCTTCGCGAGCGCGAACGCCGTCGACTATTTCATGAAGCGGCTGCTCGCAAACGGCGACGTCCGCGATCTCCACGGCGTGCGGCTTTGCACCATCGGGCCCTCGACCGCCTCGCATCTGCAGCGGTACGGCATCCGGGTCGATCTGATGCCGGCGGAGTTTCGCGCCGATGCCGTGGCGGAGGGGCTCCTGGCGGCGGGACATGTGAAGGGACAGCGCATCCTGATACCACGCGCGGACATCGCCCGCGACCAGCTTGCCGAGGAGCTGCGCGAGGCGGGCGCGGAGGTCACCGAGGTCGTCGCCTATCGAACGCTTCCCGGGAGCACCGATCGCGGCGGCTACGACGTCTATCGCATGCTCCTCGATCGCCAGATCGACGCCGTGACGTTCGCCAGCGCATCGGCCGTTAGGAACTTCGTGGCCATGCTCGGCCGCGACCAGGCCGCGGATCTTCTGCGCACCACGGTGGTCGCGTCGATAGGCCCCGTCACCGCGGAAGCGGCGCAGCAGCTCGACATCGCCACGACCGTGATGCCCGAGCGCTACACTATTCCCGATCTCGTCGATGCGCTCGTCGAGCACTTCGCCCGAGCCCGTACGGAACTGACATGAACACGCCTCCTCGCACTGAAGCGTCCCGCGCGCCGCACTCGCGGCGCGCAGACAACTCGACATCAGCTCCTCGGGGCTCGTCAGCCCCGCGCCAGGATCTTCCGCGGCGTCCCCGGCGGCTTCGGCGCACGGCCGCCATGCGGGCGCTCGTCCGGGAGACGCGCCTGTCCCCCGAGATGTTCATCTATCCGCTGTTCGTCGTCTCGGGCGAGGGGCAGCGCCGTGAGGTCGGCTCGATGCCGGGCGTGTTCCAGCTCTCGGTGGACGAAGCGGTTCGCGAGGCGGCCGCCGCGCATGCCGAGGGCGTACCCGGCGTGCTGCTGTTCGGGCTGCCGGATGCGAAGGACGCGATCGGCTCCGGGGCGTACGATCCCGAGGCGCCGGTCCAGTCCGCCACCCGCGCGATCAAGCGCGAGGTGCCGGGCATGCTGGTGGTCACCGACGTCTGCCTCTGCGAGTACACGTCGCACGGCCACTGCGGGATTCTCATCGAGGAAGAGATCGCGAACGACCCGACGGTCGAGCAGCTCGTGCGCGCCGCCCTGTCACACGCCGCGGCGGGCGCCGACGTCGTCGCCCCCTCGGACATGATGGACGGCCGCGTCGGGGCGATTCGGACCGCGCTCGACCACGCCAGCTTCACGCAGACCGCGATCATGTCGTACGCCGCGAAATACTGTTCCGCGTTCTACGGCCCGTTCCGCGAGGCTGCGGATTCCGCACCTGCCTTCGGTGACCGCCGGTCGCACCAGATGGATCCCCCCAACGTCGAGGAAGCGCTTCGCGAAGTCGAGCTCGACATCGAGGAGGGGGCCGACATCGTCATGGTGAAGCCGGCGCTCGCGTATCTCGACGTCATCGCGCGGGTGAAGTCCGAATTCGGCTACCCGACCGCCGCCTACCAGGTGAGCGGCGAGTACGCGATGATCAAAGCTGCCGCGCGCAACGGCTGGATCGACGAGACGCGCGCCATGCTCGAAACGCTCACGTCCATCCGCCGTGCCGGCGCCGACATCATTATCACGTACTACGCGCGGGAGGCGGCGCGGACGATCGGGTGAGCCTGAACGCAGGAGCGCTATGCACTATCTGCTCATGTATGACGTGGCTCCCGACTACGTCGAGCGAAGGGCCCCATTGCGGGACGAGCACCTCACGCTCGCCTGGCAGGCGCACGCGCGAGGCGAGCTCGTGCTGGGGGGCGCGCTGGCCGATCCGGTCGACGGCGCGGTGCTCGTGTTCAAGGGCGAGTCCCCTGCCGCGGCGGAGGCGTTCGCCGCAGCCGATCCCTACGTCCGCCACGGGCTCGTCACGCGCTGGCGAGTGCGCGCATGGCCCACGGTCGTCGGCGACGACCCGGCGACGCCGATCCGCCCTGCCGGAACGTCAGGCCCGACGCGCGGCTAACCATCGTGGCCAGGGCCGTATGCGTACTGCTGGACATTGCGATTGTCGGGCTTCTGCTGGTCATCTTGCTCGTGCTGGTGACGGGTGGCGGAACGTTTGACGTTGCAACGACTCACCTCCGCCTGCGTTCGGTGGACAATCCGATCTGGGAGCTTACGGCGTGCATTGCGCTTCGCTTCGCGCTGCGCCGACAATCTCCGTTCCTCGGTCTGCCTCGGTTCGACCTTTCACAGATAGACCGTCGGTCACTCGCCGCGGCGGGCTCCGCGCTCCGCCGCTTGGGAGCCACGGCTGCGCAACGGTGGATCCTGGCCACCTGCATTGCGGCCCTCGTCGTGAAGGTAACGGCTGCGTGGTGGTCGAACTGGACGATTGTGGTGCTGGCGATCGTTGGCAGCTGGCACAGTCGAATCCTGCTCACATGGACATGGTTACCACTCGCCGTCCTCAGTTGCCTGCCGCACAAGGAGTCGCGATATGTCATACCGATAATTCCTTTCGTCGCGATCGCCGCCGCCGCAGGTATTCGGCGAGTGGTGCAGGCGGCCAGCGCGCCGGACGCGAGCGGTTGGACGGCCGTCGCCGGGGGGTTCCTGGCGCCACTGGTGCTGTTGGCGTCCTTCCAGGACGCCGGGGGGTGGCGTCTCGCGCGCTCCAATGAGGAGGTCCGCCTCGCACGGTTTCTCAATGCTCGAGGCCGTGACGGTCTAGCCGTGGAGCAGAGTTGGCGGCTCGGTGGCGGGCCGTACCTTTCGGCGCACGAACCGGTGGTCGCCATCGATGCCGCACGGCTGAGAGACGCGGTGTCTCGGCACAATGCGTTCAAAGACGTCAAATGGATCGCACTCAGGGAGGGGACCGCGCGCCGACTCGACGTCTTGGAGATGAGGTCGCTGGGATTCGAACGCGATCTCGCCTGGGAGGGTCAGGGCTACTGGCTATTCACGCGCAACGCGCGATAGCTGGCCTGCCCGCCGTCGGGCGATGCGCCAGGGCGACAGTCGGATCCCGCGCGTTCAGGGCTCCTGAATGGTGAGCCGCGGGCTTCGTGCTATCTTCGCGAGATGGCCTCCACAAAGCGCTCGCGCTACCCGAGATCCGAGAAGCTCTTCGCGGCGGCGAGCCGCATCCTCCCAGGGGGCGTGGACAGCCCCGTTCGCGCGTTCAAGTCGGTCGGCGCGACGCCGCTGTTCGTCGTCCGGGGCCGCGGCGCCCACATCGAGGACGCGGACGGCCACAAGTACATCGACTACGTGATGTCGTGGGGGCCGCTCATCCACGGGCACGCGCCGAAGGGACTCTTGAAGGCGCTGGCCAAGACGGCGGCGCGAGGTACGAGCTTCGGGGCCCCGACCGAGCTGGAGACGCGGCTGGCCCACCGGGTCGCGATGCTGATGCCGTCGATCGAGCGCGTGCGGTTCGTCAGCTCCGGCACTGAAGCGGCCATGAGCGCGGCGCGCGTGGCCCGGGCGGCGACGAAGCGCGACAAGATCGTCAAGTTCGAAGGGTGCTACCACGGGCACGCGGACTCGTTCCTCGTGCAGGCAGGTTCGGGCGCGACCACGCTCGGCGTGCCCACGAGCCCGGGCGTGCCGGCCGCGGCGGCAGCCGACACCTTGCTCGCGCGCTTCAACGACCTCGACTCCGTGCAGCGTGTCGTCGATCAGCACAGGTGGCAGGTGGCCGCCATCTTCGTCGAGCCGATCGCCGGCAATATGGGGCTCGTGGCCCCGCGGGAGGGATTCCTCGAAGGTCTGCGCGCCATCTGCGATCGTGAGGGCATGCTGCTCGTGTTCGACGAGGTGATCTCCGGCTTTCGGGTCGCGACAGGTGGCGCGCAGCAGATCTTCGGAGTCCGCCCGGACCTGACGTGCCTGGGAAAGATCATCGGTGGAGGTCTGCCGGTGGGCGCCTATGGCGGACGCGCGTCCGTCATGGAGCTCGTCGCCCCCGCCGGCCCCGTCTACCAGGCCGGAACGCTGTCGGGCAACCCGCTCGCGATGACGGCCGGCTTGTGGGCGCTCGAAGAGCTTTCGCCGCGGCTGTACAAGCACCTCGCGAAGCTCGGCGCGCAGCTTGCGGCGGGCCTGGCCGAGGCAGCCCGCGCCGCGGGCGTCGCGCTGCAGGTCAACGCCTTCGGATCGCTGCTCACGCCGTTCTTCACGGATCAACCCGTGCGCGACTACCAGTCAGCGCTGAGGTCGGATACCGCTGCGTACGGCCGGTTCTTCCGCGCGATGCTCGCCCGCGGGATTTATCTGCCCCCGTCACAGTTCGAGGCGTGGTTCTTGTCGGGCGCGCACACGTCTCGCGACGTGGAGAAAGCGATCAAGGCGGCGCGCGGAGCGTTCGCCGAAACGCTGAAGTTAGAAGGCTGAAGTCTGAACTATGAAAGGCTGAAGTTGGAAGGCTGAAGTTCGAATGCTTCACCGAGACAGCGTGACCGCATTCGAACTTCAGACTTCTTACTTCAGACTTTCTCTATCTCATCTCTATCTCACCTGCGGTGGTGTATCCAGCCGAACTCTGAGGATCGTCCCCGGCGGGAGCGTGACGTCCTTGCCCTCGGTCGCGGCAATCGTGCCACCGCCGCCGATCAGCACCCCCAGCAGCGCCCCTTTCACGCCGCCGATGATCCCGCCGATGATCGCGCCGATGCCGGCGCCCGCGCCGATCCGCGCGGTCTCTCCTTTGATGCCTTCGCTCTCGAGCGCCTGCGTCACCAGGCCGCGGATCGGATAGTTGCGCCCCCGGATGGTGATCTGGTCGAACGAGACCGTCAGGCTTCCCTTCCGATCCATCCGCGTGGCTTTCGTCACGGAGCTCACGACCCCGCGAACGGCCGAGCCGGCTGGAATCAGCACGTCGTTGCCACGATACAGATCGGCGGCGGTCGTCGCCTCGAACCGCTGCTCGACCTGCGCCGTCCCGGACGACAGCTCTTTCTGAAGCCGCACGTCGATCTCCTGTCCGGCCGGGATCGCGCCGGTGCTCGAGCCGCTGCGTGTGCCCTGCTCCGGCCGTGAACGATCGTCGCCCACGACTCCGCCGGATACCCCACCGCCGGTTCCGCCGGAAACCCCGCCGGACACTCCGCCGCGGGTTCCACCGGACGTGCCAGTCCCGGGCGTGTCGCTGTTCGTGCGCCAGCCCGGCGTGTCGCTGCGAGCGTCGCCTCGCGCGCGGGTCCGCAGGCTCTGCAGGCGATCCTGCACGTCCGCGTACTCGGACCGGCTGATGCTCCCGTCCTTGCGCATCTTGACCTTGAGGTACACGACCTCGTCGCGCAGGTCGTCGAGCTCCGTCTGCAGCCGAGCCGCCAGGTCGGCGTTGCTGCTGCGCAGCCGGGACACATCGTTGCCCGCCTCATACACCTGATCCTGCAGGCGCTGGATGTCCGTGGTCGTGACGTTCGTCTGCGCCGATGCCGGCAGGGCACATGCCAGGACGATCGCGGCAATGCCGCACGCTCGCGCCCAGGCCGACAATGCCAATCTGTGTCGAATCATCTCATTCCTCACTTCGCGTTTGGGCTCTGGGCTTCAGGCTTCAGGCTTCAGGCTCCAGGCTCCAGGCTCCAGGCTCTGCCCGCCCAGAGCCCAAAGCCAAACTTCAGCCACTGTAATGCAAAAGCAACGCCCTCCAGCGGTTCCACCGGGCGCCGGAGCTCAGCCGGGCCTCAACCCCTTAGACTTGTGCAGCTTGAGCTTGGTCCGCCGGAGGCGGCTGGGCCGTCCATGCCGGATGATATGATCGTCCTGTTTCGCTCCATGGCAGTCCTCAAGCTTCATAGAACCGTCGGGGTCCGGGTGGGCTCCGTCCAGGTCGGCGGCGCCGCGCCGGTGGTCGTCCAGTCGATGACGATGACCGACACGGCCGATGCCGCCGGCACCGCGCAGCAGTGCATCGAGCTCGCCGAGGCCGGATCCGAGATGGTGCGCGTCACCGTCAACGTCCCGGAAGCGGCGCAGGCCGTCCCTGAGATCAAGCGCCGGATGCTCGACGCCGGGGTCACGGCGCCGCTCATCGGCGACTTCCATTACAACGGCCACCTGCTCCTCACGCGTCATCCCGCGTGCGCGGTCGCGCTCGACAAGTACCGCATCAATCCCGGCAACGTCGGGACGGGACGTCGCCGTGACGAGCAGTTCGCGACGATCTGCGGCGTGGCGCGCGACAACGACAAGCCGGTGCGGATCGGCGTCAACGGCGGGTCGCTCAATCAGGAGCTCGTGCTCGCGAAGATGCAGGAGAACACCGACCGCGATCTCGGGCGGACCTCGGAAGAGATCATCAACGAGTGCATGGTGCTGTCGGCGCTGCAGTCGACCG
>CAYZBZ010000197.1:0-7651 GCA_964476725.1 uncultured Vicinamibacterales bacterium | reverse complement strand
GTGCCGGTGGCCCCTTCGCTCTGCGCGATCTCGTTCTCGTGGTGGGGGAAGATGAGGTCGACTCCGCCGGCGTGGATGTCGATCGGCGGCTCGCCAAGCAGGCGCAGCGCCATCGCCGAGCACTCGATGTGCCAGCCCGGGCGGCCAGGGCCGATGCCCGGATCCCAGGTCGGCTCCCCGGGCTTGGCCGCCTTCCACAGCACGAAGTCGCGCGCGTTTTCCTTGTCGTACTTGTCGGAGTCGATGCGAGCGCCGCTCTTGATCCCGGAATGATCGAGGTGCGCGAGCTTGCCGTAGCCGGGAAACGTCGAGATCTTGAAGTAAATCGACCCGTCGGTCGAGTAGGTGTGTCCGTTTCGTTCGAGCGCTTTGATCGTGTCGCCCATCGCCGCCAGATTCGCCTCGTCGGTGGCGCGCGGATTCTCCTCGACCCGCTCCAGCCCGAGCGTGGCGGCGTCCTGTCGAAACAGCTCGATGTAACGGTCCGTGTATTCGCGCAGCGGCACGCCGGCCTTCTGCGATTCGAGGATCGTGCGATCGTCCACGTCGGTGAAGTTCATCACCTGTCGCACCTCGAACCCCGCCTGATACTTCAATGCGCGGCGCAGGACGTCCAGCGCGACGAACGTCCGGAAGTTGCCGATGTGCCCGCGCGCGTAGACCGTGAGGCCGCACGTGTACATCCGCACGCGATTGTCGCGGGAGGGGGCGAACTCTTCTTCGCGGCGGGTCAGAGTGTTGTACAGGCGCATCGGGTCACGGGAGCGTGTGGCTGGCTCTGGCGCTGGGGCGGTCAGACAGGCAACGGGCAGCGGACCTCGGACGCCCGGCTGCCGCAGCGGGCCTCGATCACGAGATCCCCCTCGATCTGGCGGAACTCGAACGTGATCTCGGCGTCGCCGCCAGCGGGCGCCACGCGCGCGGCCACACTCTCCAGAGCCGCGCCGACGGCCGCCCCGTCCGAGGCCTTGTCGCCGAGGTGGACCGCGATCTTGCCGGCGACGTCGGCAGCGACGGCGCGCAGCTCTCCCGCGGCAGGGACGGACAACCGCAGGACAAGATCACGGGGGGCACCGGGCGCGGACATACCGGACGATTCTACAGCGAAATGCGGCCGAACAGCCGCCGGGCGCTGCGGCAGTCCGCCTCGATCTGCGCGCGCAGCGCATCCACATCGGGAAATGCGCGCTCGTCGCGCAGCCGCTGCACGAAGGACAACCGCACGCCGGTGTCATATAGATCCCGCGTCATGTCGAAGACGTGCGTCTCGACCGTCACGCGGTCCACGTCCCCAAACGTCGGGCGCAAGCCGATGTTCGTGATCGACGGAGACACGACGCCGTCGATCGTGAGGGTGGTGGCATACACGCCGGAAGGGGGGACCAGCTCGTTCCCTGTGGAGATATTGGCCGTGGGAAACCCGATCTGCCGGCCGCGGGCGGCGCCCCGAACTACGGTCCCATCCAGGAAATAATGATGTCCGAGCAGCGCGCCTGCCTCATCCACGCGTCCCTCCGACACGAGACGCCGGATGCGGGTGCTGCTGACGACGAAATCCTTGTAGCGGACCGGATCGATCTTCTCCGCACGGAAACCGTAGCGGGCGCCCAGGCTGCGGAGGACGCTGAAGGTGCCGGCCCGCTCGTGGCCGAAAAGAAAATTCGCGCCGACCCACACTTCGACGACGTGCAGCCACTCGACGAGCACGGTACGGACGAACGTCTCCGGGTCCCACTGCGACAGATCGTGCGTGAAGCGGACGACGGCCACCCCCTGCATGCCGGAGCGGGCCAGCGCCTCGAGCTTCTGGTCCTTCGTCATGAGCAGCGGCGGCGCCTTGTCGGGCCGAAGCACGCGGGAAGGATGCGGATCGAACGTCATGGCCACCGGCGTGCCGCCGCGCTCCCCCGCCCGGCGCCGCACGCGGTCGATGATCTTCATGTGGCCGCGATGCAGCCCGTCGAAATTGCCGAGCGCAAGCACCGGATTGTTCCAGCGCGGCGGCGGATCGTCGGGGAAGTGGGGGGACTGCATTCAGGCTTCTGGCTTTGGGCTCTAGGCTTTAGGGGGCAAGTTAGGGGCTATCGCCCAGAGCCTGAAGCCTGAAGCCTGGAGCCTATCTCGATCACCAAGCCATCATAGGCCAGCTCCATGCCGGCGGGCAGGCGCGCGCAGGTGGCCTCGTGGGGCAGATCGTGGCACATGTGGGTGAAGCAAGTACGGCGCGGTGCGATGCGCCGCGCGGCCTCGACCGCCTCGCTGAGCGAGAAATGGGTCGGGTGCGGCCGATCGCGGAGCGCGTCGAGGACGAGCAGGTCGAGCCCTTCGAGCAGCTCCCACGATTCGTCGGGGATCCGGCTGCAGTCGGTGAGGTACGCGAAGGAGCCGAGCCGAAGGCCAAGTATCCGGCGATGCCCGTGAAAGACGGGCACCGGGACAATCTCCTGGCGGCCGATGCAGAAAGAGCCCGCAATCGTGAACAGCTCCAGCTGCGGCAGGCCGCCGCCGCGTGGCGTGGCGGCATCGAAGACGTACCCGAACGTGCGGCGGACGTCGAGCACCGTTGGCTCGTCGCCGTAGCAGGCCATCGGCCGCTGCTGGATCGCGTTGAAACGGCGGATCTCGTCGAGACCGAGAATGTGGTCCGCGTGGCCGTGGGTGAACAGGATCGCGTCGACGCGGCGGACGCCGAACGCCAGCGCCTGCGCGCGCAGGTCCGGCCCCGCGTCCACCAGCAGCGACTGCCCATCGTCGGTCTCGACGAACACGGATGGCCGCCATCGCCGGTCGCGGGGATCGGCGGACCGGCAGGTGGCGCAGTCGCAGCCGATCATCGGCACGCCGTGGGAGGTGCCGGTGCCGAGGAATGTGATTCGCACCTAGCGTTCGATGATGCGCTTCTCGCCCTGCTGCGCCTGCACGAACCGCAGCCGCAGCTCATAGAGCAGATCGTCGACGAGGCGCTCTTCCGGCTCGATCAGGTTGCCCTTCGTTCGTTCCTGCAGCATCGCGATGAGCTCGATCATCTGCGCGGCGGCGGGCAGGTCCGGCTCCGCGCGCTTGCCGGTGTTCGGATCGGTGATGTCGCCGAAGTGCACGGCGGCGGTGGTGGCAAGCGAAAGAATGAAGCCGCTGAAAGTGACGCCGGATTCCGGAGTGTCCACGACCCGATGCTAGCATAGGCGCGCATGTCGAAACGGGCTCGGAAGGTATCGGCAAAGCGGAGACGTCCCGCCGCGCAGGCCACCGCGGGACGCGAATTCCAGAAGCTGGTGAACATCATGGCACGGTTGCGCGGGCCCGGCGGCTGTCCATGGGACCGCGAGCAGACGCTGGAGTCGCTCCGCGGCTTCGTGCTCGAAGAAACGTACGAAGTGCTGGACGCGATCGATCGCGCGGACCACGCTGCGCTGCTGGGAGAAATCGGCGACCTGATCTTCGAAGGGGTCTTTCTGTCGCAGATTGAGGCGGACGAAGGACGCTTCAGTGTCGTCGACTCCTTGCGGGCCATCACGGAAAAGCTCATCCGCCGTCATCCGCACATCTTCGGCGAGGGAGAGAGCGGCATCAAGACGCCGGGCCAGGTCCTCGAGCAGTGGGAACAGATCAAGGCGCGCGAGCAGAAGGACGCGGGTGAGCGGCGCTCGCTTCTGCGCGGCATCCCGAAGGCGCTTCCGTCGCTGCTCCGCGCCCACGAAATCGGGTCGCGCGTCGCCGCGGTCGGCTTCGACTGGGCGCAAACGAGCGACGTGGTGGCCAAAATAGAGGAAGAGGTCGCCGAGCTGCGGCGTGCGGTCGAAGGCGAAGGCGTGGCTCGCGCCGAGGAAGAGATGGGCGACCTGCTGTTCGCGATGGCCAACCTCGCGCGAAAGCTGGGCATCGAGCCGGAGTCCGCGCTGCGAAAGGCCAACGAGAAATTCAGCGCACGATTCGAGGCGCTCGAACGCGGATTCGAGTCCAGCGGACGCTCGATCCACGACGCGACGCTGGACGAGATGGAAGCGGAATGGAGGGCGGTCAAGGGGCGCGGGGAAGACTAACGCGCCTGCCCGACCACGTGGCGATCCACGCGCTGCGGCCATCGGTGTCGACGACCACGGCGCCGTCCTCATCGGTCCGGAACACCAGCGCCCCGGCCCTCCTGTAACGGTCAACCACTGCCGGCGCCGGATGACCGAAGCGGTTGCCACGCCCCGCGCTGAAGACGACGGCTGCGGGGTGCGCGGCTTTGATAAAGGGAACGGTGCTGGAGGTGGCGCTCCCGTGATGGGGCGCCTTGAGGATCACGACAGCGCCGGGATTGAGACGCGGGATCACCATCTGCTCCCCTTCCCTGCCGATGTCCCCTGGCAGCAGGATGGACACGTCACCCATCCGCAGCTCGAAGACGAGGGAGTCGTCGTTGCGGATACGCTGCCGCTCCCAGTCGGGAGGCGGCGGATGGAGGACGTGGAGTGCGACGCCGGCGGCCGTCTCCCGATCTCCCGCCTGCACGGTGCGCCACGACGCGCCAGACGCGGACGCGAGCGCGGCAAGCGCGCGCAGGCCCGGATGTGGAGGGACCGGCACGCCTTCCCACACCGCCCGCGGCGAGAAGCGCTTCAGCACGGCCGGCGCGCCGCCAATGTGATCGGGATCGCCGTGGGTGACGACCAGCGTGTCGAGCCGGCGGACCCCGAACGCGCGGAGCGACGGTGCGAGCACGCGCTCGCCGATGTCGAACGCGGTTCCGGCGAGCCCGCCGGCGTCAACGAGGAGCGTGCGTCCATCGGGCATCATCGCGACGGTCGCGTCACCCTGGCCGACGTCGAGAAAGGCCACGCGCAACGTTCCGGACGGCTGGGGCTGAGCGCGGGTCCCGGTCGCCGCGGCCGGCGCGGACAGCATGAGCGCGGCCGACACGGCGACACCGCAGACGCCGGAGCGGACGTATCGCCGCCCACGCGCGAGCATCGCGCCACAGGACGCGTAGTATGTCGCCATGACCCACCAGGCCGGCCGCGCCACGTCCTGCGACAGCCACGGCGCGACGTCCACCAGCCGGGCCGAGCCGATGAGGCCCGACGCCGCGAGATGCGCGACGTGCCCGCAGAAGGTGGCGGCCGAGTCAGCAAAGGGCGCCGCCGCCAACGCGGCCATCGATGCTATCTGCGCGACGGTCATGAGCGGGATGGCCGCGAAGTTGAGGATGAGGCCGGCGATCGTTATCCGCGAGAACAGCGCCGCCCCGATGGGCCCCAGCGCCAGCTCGGCACACGCGGTCGCGACGAACAGGCCGGCGACGCTGGCTCCGGCTCGCCGGCCGAAGCGCTGCAGGAGCGTGCCGCGATCGCGTGCCGCGCGTGCGGGCAACCATCGCGGGGTCCCGAGCAGGATTCCCAGGGTCGCGCCAAACGAGAGAATGAAGCCGGCGTCGAACGCGGCCAGAGGCGAGGACGCCACGCCCGCCACCGCCGCCACGGCGAGCGCGTTCAACGCCGGGCCGCGGTGATCCAGGATCCGGCCGCCGAGGAACACGCACGCCGCAGTGACAGCCCGCGAGACCGACGCACCCGCCCCGGTGAGCTGTCCGTAGAAGAGCAGGACGGCAATCGCCACCCCTGCCGACACCGCCGGCGGCACCGCGGCGCGGCGCATGGCGAAGAGCAGCAGCGCGGTCAGGATGGCGATGTTGCCTCCGGAGATCGCGATCACGTGATACGTCCCGGCCTCCTGGAGCCGCCGCTCGTCCTCGTCCGACAGACCGGAGCGATCGCCGATGAGGATCGCGGAGGCGATCGCGCCGGACTGGGGGCTCCACCGGCCGACGTGCCGCGCGAGCTGCCGCCGCGCCCACGCGCGCGCGGCTGCGGCAGCCTCCTCCACCACGGTGCCGCGAGCGACGACCTCCACGAGCGCGGCGCTCTTCACTGATCCCACGAGCACGATGCCGCGCCGTGCCAGGGCACGTCCCTCGTCGGGCAGCCCCGGATTGCCGAAAGGCGCAGGGCGGCGCAACCGCGCCGGCAGCCGGACCGTACGCCCCGCGCGCCACTCGCCCAGGTGTGCCTCTGCGCCGGTGCCGCCGATCGTCAGACGAACGCCACCAGGCGTCCTGGCGCCTGCCTGCAGGACGGATGCAGGGGCGGATGGGCCGGTCTGTCGCGCGCCGCAGAAGCGGGAGTCCCCGCAGCTGACGTCGATCGTGATCGACGCGCCGAACGGCGAAAGCGACGCGTCCTCGCGCAGCACCCCTTCGATCGGCGCGGGCCCCTCACGCGCCTCGGGCTCCCGCGCGTCGAACCACGCCAGCAGCTCCGGGCGGTACGCGGCGCGCGCCGCGCCGAGGCCCAGGGACACGCCGCTCAGCAGGCACCCTGCCGCGACCGTCGCAACCACGCCGGGCGCGAAGTCGTCCGCAAAGAAACCGACCGCCGCCAGCACGGAAAGAACCGCCGCAGCCGCGGCGCAGAGCGGCAGCCATCCATCCGGGGTGTCGGCCAGGAGCATGCCGGCCGCGGATCCAATCAGGAATGGGATGGCGACGAGAGCCGCGGGCGTTTGCATGAGTAGAGAGACATGCAAACGAGGGGACTCGGTCCTCGGAGGTGACGGAGGTCACGGAACAAATTCACCACGGAGGCACGAAGCACACGGAGCGACTATGTTTTTGGAGAAAACCTTTTCAATCTCCGTGCTCTCCGTGTCTCCGTGGTGAAATTCCCTCCGTGCGCTCCGCAACTCTCCAGCACGGAGCGATCATTCTCTGCGACCTCCTCACGCCTTTCGCGTGGCAGCTCCTGCGTGGTACTCCTGCAGCGCGCGGACGGTGAGCCCCTCCGTGCGAAGCGCCTTGATCGCATTGACCGTCGCGGCGGCCCCCGTGAGGGTGGTAATGGACGGCACGCCGTGCATCATCGCGATCCGGCGCACGGTGCGGTCGTCGAAGAACGACTCGCGCCCGAGCGGCGTGTTGATCACGAGCTGGATGCGGTCGTTCAGAATCTCGTCCCCGACGTGCGGCCGCCCTTCGTTGACCTTGAAGACGATCTCCGCCTCGAGCCCGTGCGCGCGCAGGTAGTTCGCCGTGCCGCGCGTGGCGACGAGCCGGAAGCCGACGTCGCGCAGGTCGCGCGCGATCTGCACGACGGCGGGCTTGTCGTGGTTGTTGACGCTGATGAACGCGGTCCCTTCGACCGGGAGCTTCATCCCCGCCCCGAGCTGCGCCTTCGCGAACGCGCTGCCGAACGTCGACGCGGCGCCCATGACTTCGCCGGTCGACTTCATCTCCGGCCCGAGGATCGTGTCGACGCCGGGAAACCGCACGAACGGGAAGACCGGGGTCTTCACGAAGAACCCGGACACCTCGAGATCCTCGGTCAGGCCGAGCTGCGCGAGCGTCCGTCCGATCATCACGCGGGCCGCCACCTTCGCGAGCGGCACGCCGGTCGCCTTCGAGAGATACGGCACGGTCCGAGACGCGCGCGGGTTGACCTCGAGGACATAGACCGTGTCGTCCCTGATCGCGAACTGGGCGTTCATCAGGCCGACGACCTTCAGCGCGCGCGCGATCCGCCGCGTGTAGTCCCGGATGAGCGCGACGTGTCGATCGATCACCTTGTGCGGCGGCACGACGCACGAGCTGTCGCCGGAGTGGATGCCGGCTTCCTCG
>CAYZBZ010000196.1:0-7665 GCA_964476725.1 uncultured Vicinamibacterales bacterium | reverse complement strand
TGGTCCTCGCCGCCGGCGCGGTGCTGTTCGCGCGCAGCGTGCGGGCGGCGCTCAGCCTCAACCCGGGCATCGAAACGACCCGCGTCGTGAGCGGCGGGGTCTCGCTGGGGCCGTACGGCTACACGCCGGCACGCGCGGAGGCGTTCTTCGATGACTTGACGCGAAGGCTGAGCGCGAACGCCGCGATCCGTTCCGCCTCGATGACGGTGAGCGACAGAGGCATGGGGGCAGGCGGGCGTCTGGCCATCGACGGTGAGCCACGGGAGATGCCCACGTTTGTCGCATTCACGGCGATCGACGACCGCTACTTCCACACGCTCGGCGTGCCTATCGCCAGCGGGCGCGCCTTTTCTGCCGACGACAGGGAAGGCTCGCCGCTCGTGGGCATCGTCAGCGAGTCGTTCGGCCGATTCATCGCGAACGGCGCGAGTCCGCTTGGCCACCGGGTCGGCCTCGGCTTCAGCCGGCCGCCGGCGCCGCCCCCCGCCGTCGAGATTGTCGGCGTCGTCCCCGACCTCATTACGATCGTCAGCAGGCTGGAGCCATTCACGCTATACGTGCCGCTTTCGCAGCAGCCGCCCGGCACGATGCGGACGATCACGATCAATGCATCGGCGAACGTGAACGCCGCACGGCGTGAAGCGAACAGCCTGATTCAACAGCTCGATCCGAGACTGCTGCCACAACGGATGCTGACGATCGAGGAGCAGCTTGCGCTGCAGATGGGCGCGCAGCAACTCGGGATGATGGTGCTCGGTGCGCTCGGTATCATCGCCACTTTGCTGACGGTGCTCGGCACCTACGTGCTGGCCGAATCGATGGCGGTGCTCCGCATGCGCGAGATGGGCATTCGCGCGGCGCTCGGCGCCACGCGCCGTCAGCTCGGCGCCATCGTGCTGGCGGAGACGGGACGGCTGATCGGGTTGGGGCTCGCCGCCGGCCTGGTCCTCGCGTGGATGGGTGGCGGGCTGATCCGCGCGTTTCTGTTCCGCGTCGAGCCGCTCGATCCGGCGACGCTGGTTGCCGTCTCCGCGGCGATACTGACGCTGGCGCTCGTCGTGAGCCTTCGGCCCGCCTTGCGGGCGGCGCGGGTGGACCTCGGGAAAGTATTAAAAGAAGAGTAGCGCAGCCCTTCAGGGCTGCCTGCAGGGCTGAAGCCCTGCGCTACGGGGATTTTGTCGCCTTGGGCAGCGCGTAGGCAACATAGAGTCCCCCTGGGCCGCCGGCAGCGCCCCCCTTCCCTCCGCCGGCGGCGATCACGACGAACTGGCGTCCGCCTGCTTCGTACGTCGCCGGGGTCGCGTTGCCGGAGGATGGCATCGTGGCTTCCCAGAGCAGCGCGCCGGTCGCCTTGTCGAAGGCGCGGAACTTCCGGTCGTAGTTCGTCGCCCCGATGAACACCAGCCCGCCGGCGGTCACGATAGGACCGCCGTAGTTTTCACTGCCCGTGTTCTTCAGTCCCTTCGCGACGAGCTCGGGATACTCGCCAAGCGGAACCTGCCAGGCGTACTCGCCGGTCGACAGGTTGATGGCGCTCAGCGTGCCCCATGGGGGCGCGGTGGCCGGGTACCCTTCGGGATCAATGAACCGGCGGTAGCCGGTGAACCGGTACGAGTTGTCGATGAGCGGCGAAACCGGCGCCGGGTTACCCCGACCCGCGCCGCCGCCGGCACTCCCAGGTCCAGCCGCCACGTCCTGACCGTTGACGACGTACTGAATGATGGCGTTCACCGCGGTCTGTGACAGCGCAGGAAACCCGACCATGTGGCCCGCGCCCCGACGAATCTGGGCGGACAGCTCGCCGTGCGTGCGGCGATCGCCGATACCGAGAAGCGATGGAATCAGCGGCGGCGTGCCGGCCCGATCGTCGCGATGGCACGACGCGCAGTGCTGCAGGTAGAGCGCCTGGCCGCTCTGGCCTCCCGCGTTCGGGGCCAGGCCGCCGGTCCACGCGAGATCGTTGGCGTTGACGTAGTAGAGCCCGGTCCGCGGATCGAACGCCTGCCCGCCCCATTCAGCGCCGCCGTCGAAGCCGGGGAAGACGACAGTCTGTTTGTCGACCTCCAGCGGCACGAACTGCCCCGCGCTGCGGAGCGACCTGAACTCGTCGAGCGCCCACTGACGCATCTGCGGTGTTCTCGAGGTAAGCAGATCTTCGGTGAGCCGTTGTCGTGCGAACGGCATCGGCAGAGCCGGGATCGGCTGCGTGTCGGCGGCGCGCTCACCCGGAACGGTGCTGGCGGGGAACGTCTGGTATTCGACCGGGAAGAGCGGCCGCCCGTTCGTCCGATCGAGCACGAAGAGGTAGCCGTGCTTGGTTGCCTGCGCGACGGCGTCGATCGTCTGGCCGTTGCGCCGCACGGTGACGAGGCTCGGCGGCGACGGGAGATCGCGATCCCAGATGTCGTGTCGCACGACCTGGAAGTGCCAGATCCGCCTGCCCGTCGCGGCGTCGAGCGCCACGAGCGAGTTGGCGTACAGATCGTCGCCGAGCCGATCGGCGCCGTAGAAATCGCTCGCCGCGGATCCTGTCGGCACGTAGACGACCCCGCGGCGCTCGTCGAGCGCCATCCCCGGCCAGCTGTTCGCTCCGCCGCTGTAGGTCCACGCCTCCGGTGGCCAGCTCTCGTGGCCCGGCTCAGCGGGACGTGGAATCGTGTGGAACGTCCATCGCAGCGCGCCTGTCCGGACGTCGTAGGCCCGGATGTCGCCGGGCGAGGCCGGGAGCCCTTCGCTGACCCGCCCGCCGACGATCATGAGATCGCGATAGACGACCCCCGGCGATGTGAGCCGGACGTCCTGCACCTGCGGATCGCGGCCGAGGTTCTCGCGCAGGTCGATGCGCCCGGCGATCCCGAAGCTGTCGATCGACTTCCCGGTGGCGGCATCGATTGCGTAGATGTAGCTGCCGGCCGCCGAGAACACGCGCGTGTCTTTTCCACCCGGGCCGCCGGCCCAATACATCACACCGCGGTTCGCGCCGCTGCTGCGTATGCCCGGGTCGAAGGCCCACAGCGGCTGCCCGGTCGCCGCGCGTATCGCAAAGACCTTGTGGGTCGGCGTGATGCCATAGAGCACGCCGCCGACGACGATCGGCTGGGTCTGCATCGCACCGGGGTCGCCGGTGTCGTAGGTCCAGGCCACCTCCAGCCGCGCGACGTTCTGACGATTGATCTGGCTCAGGCTCGAGTAGCGGATCTGTTCCAGCCCGCCGCCGTAGGCCGGCCAGCCCCGGTAGTTCTGGTGCTGCGCCGCGGGGCCGGCTGCGAGGAGCAGCACCGCCGCACCGAGCAAGGACAAGCAACGCATCCCTAATCCCTCATCCCTGATCACCGGCAGCCCTAAAGGGCTGCGCTACGGTTTTCTCCATCCAATTCCCACAGGCGGTTTCAAATTCTCGTAGCGCAGCCCTTCAGGGCTGCCCAGCTCGGAGCAAGGATTCCTACCGTCCCGGCCCGAGCAGCACCGCGTTCATGAACAGCAACTCGGTCGCCTCGGTGAACGCGCGGTAGTTCGGGTCTTCGGCGAAGGCGACGACGTGACCGCGGCCCGTCGGCTGGTGCATGAGGAAGACGCGCTGGGTGAGGAGCGGCTGCGCTTCCTTCCAGACCAGTCCGGCGGCGACGAGGCGATCCGCCGGCGCGTACACACCGACGTTGCGGCCGACGTCGAGCTTCAGCGGCGCGAACACGCGTGCCCCTTCGACGACCACCTGGATCTCGTCGTCCAGTCCTGCCGTGAGCCAGTGAGTGCGATCGAGACGCACCCGCAACATCGCGCCGGCGAGGTTTTCCGGACGCTCGCGGTCGGGCTCGATGGCCTTGTCGTAGTCGAATGGCTTGGCGGGATCCGGCTTTTGAGCCGACGCGCCGCCACCCGCTGCCGATCCCGCGGGATCCTCGCGCTCCGGCGAGCCGTCGCGCAGCAGCGTGTCGGTCGACAGCAGGGCGATCCGGTCGCGAGCCGACCACCGCGACGCCTCGCCGATCGTGATGAGCGTGCCGCCGTTGCGAATCCAGTCCTTCAGCCGCCGCAGCGCATCGTCGCTGAAGCTGTAGGCACCTGATGGCAGCACGAGCACGTCGTAGGCGCGCATGTCGAAGTTCTGCAGCGTCGAGACGCGCATCGCCGTGACGCGCTGGCCGAACCGCCGCTCGAGGACGTAGCGGGTCCAGCCCGCCGAAAGGCTCGAGACCGGAGCGTCCCACGCGAGCAGCACGCGCGGCGCCTTCAGTGTTGCCACGCGCGAGCTGCCGAGAGAAATCCCCGCGTCGGTCCACGTCTCCCGGATCGGGACGAGCTCCGCCCCGTGATCGCGTGCGAGATCGGCGATGCTTGCTGCGCTGTGCTGCGGGTTGTCGGCGAGTCGGATGAACGCGGTGCCGGCGGGAAACTGCCGCCCGCCGTGGGTGAATCCCTCGTCCGCGGACTGGATGCGGATGCCTTTGGCGAGCGCCTCGACGGCCGCCGACGCGGCGCCGCTGCCCCACGGCATCAGGAACCCGAGCGTGTCTGCGCCGACCGGCGTCGCGGCCGGCGCCGGGGCCTCCTGCGACAGATCGACGGTCCGCACCGTGGACGCGCGATCCGACGCGACGACGTCGACGTCGAACGCGAGCGGCAGGCTCCAGGCGGTCACGTCGTAGATCTGGTCCGGCAGCCGCTCCCGCCGCCGCCGGTCCTGTTCCTTCAGGAACGCGTCGTCCATCTTCACCTCAGGATCGAGGAGGTTGCGGGCGAGACGGCCGGCCGGCTGCGCGAGCGGGACGATGAAGGTGCCGCGCGGCATCGACTGTGTCCCGGACTGAAACGCCTCCTCTGCTCGCTTCACCTGGATGCCCTGCCGCACGAGCAGGCGCGCGAGCCGGGTCGAGCGCGCCGGATCCGGCCCGGGCGGAATGAGGTACTCGCGCGTGCCCTGCTGCCCCAGCGCGATTGCCGAGCGGCGGTACTCGAGGAAGTCGCGGAGCAGTTGTTCGCGGTGCCGGGCGGCGGTGAGGGCGGTTGTCATGGCCGATGTGAAATGGTGCGTCACCCCGTCCTTGTAGGTGAGCACCTTGCCGTCCTCGCGCCGGAATGCCAGGCCGCGCGCGGAGGCCTGCTCGTACGTCATGCCGATCGCGCCGTGGAAGATCGGCCAGGACTCGCCGTAGCCGGGATAGAACGAGTCGTACACCTCACGAATGAAGTAGCCGAACCCGCGGCGATCGAACTCGCCGGCGTTCGCTCGGCCGAAGGCCTCGAACCAGCGGCGCTGCGCATCGGTGACGAGCGGGTTGATCGGATCGGCGGGGGGTGCGAAATAGTACGTCGAGTTGCCCCCCATCTCGTGGAGGTCGACGACCACCTGGGGAAACCACTCGAGCATCACGCGCGCGCGCCCCTGCGTCTCAGGCTGCGACTGCGCGAAGTAGTCGCGATTCATGTCGAACAGGTAGTGGTTCGACCGGCCGCCGGGCCACGGCTCGTCGTGCTCGGCGGACTGCGGCTCAGGGTCGGCGTCGGCCGCGCGCCCGAGCAGATTCTGCGAGATGAAGCGCTGCCGTCCGTCCGGGTTCTGCATCGGATCGATGATGACGAGCGCCTCGCGCAGCGTGAGGTCCGTATCCGCGTGTCCGCGCGCGGCGAGCAGGTGATACGCCTCCTGCAGCGCGGCGTCGGCCGACGAGATCTCGTTGCCGTGAATGCCGTGCAGCAGCCAGACGACGACCGGGAGATCCGCGATCTGCCGATCGGCGTCCCGCGCGCCGGCGCCGAGCGCCTGCAGGCCGCGGCGGATTTCGTCGAGCCGGGCGATGCGCTCCCGCGATCCGACGATCAGGTAGTACAGCGGACGCCCTTCCCAGCTCGTGGCGTACTTCACGAGCCGGGTACGATCGGGGGCCGCCTTGGCCAGCGCGTTCAGGTACCGAGCGATCTCGTCAGGCGTCGTGATCGCGTCACCCGGATCGTGACCGATGACCGTTTTCAGCGTCGGGATCGCCGCGTCGTACGCGACACCCGGAGCAAGCCCCTGCGCCGCCGCCGCGGCGCCCCTCGACAGGCTCGGGACAGAGGTCGCGAGGCACAGCAATCCAGCGAGTGCGAGTCTCATGGGTTCCGGTCTAGGCCGAGCCCGTCAGCAGGGCGTCCAGGGGCACCGTCTTCGGGCCGTTCTCGTCGCAGTACGAGTAGGTGATGTTCTGCCCGCCATACATCGACACCCCGGCGTGCTCGCCCTTCTTGTTGACGACATAGAAGCTGATGTTGAAGTTCGGCTCGCCGCCTCTGTTGAGCAGCCGCTTCTCGATCGTGTTGGCCTTGATCCGCCGGAGCGCGGCGATCGCCGCGTCCTTCGGGCGCGCCCCCCGGCGCAACTCCTCGACGACGAGGAATGAGCACAGGTTGTACAGGTTTGCTTCGCCGCGTCCCGTCGATCCGGCGGCTCCCACCTCGTTGTCCACGTAGAGACCGGCCCCCAGGATCGGCGAATCGCCGAGGCGTCCGGGGATCTTCCATGCCAGCCCGCTGGTCGTCGTCACGCCGCAGACCTCTCCACGCGGGCCGACGCCGTCGCAGTTGATGGTCCCGTAGAAATGGTTCTCGTCGATGATGCCCTCGGCAATCATCTGAAGATCGATGCGGCGCAGCGCTTCCTGCCGCTTGATCGGATCGAGGTAGTGCAGCGGATCGCTCTCGCGCTTCCAGCGCAGCCAGGCCGCCCGCGAGCGCTCGGTGTTGAGGTCGTCCTCGATCCTGAATCCGAGGCTGCGGGCGAAGTCCTGCGCGCCCGCGCCGACGAGCAGGTGATGGTCGGTCTGCTCCATCACGGCCTTCGCGACGAGCGACGGCGTCCGCACGCCCTCCAGCGCGCCGACGCCCCCTGCGCGCTTCTTCGGCCCGTGCATGCAGCAGGAGTCGAGCTGCACGACCCCCAGCGCGTTCGGCAAGCCGCCGTAGCCCACGCTCGTGTCCTCCGGATCGAGCTCGACGATGTTGACGCCCGCGATGAGCGCGTCGAGGACGTCCTCCCCCTTGACGATCTTCTCGAAGGCGGTCTCGACGCACGTCTTGTCGCCGCCGTTCTTGTACTTGCCGCCGTTCGCGGAGGAAATCACGATCGGCTTCGAGCTGCCGGGCGTCATCATCGTGGGAGCTTGTCCGGCCGCCTCGCCGGTCGGACGGGTGGGAGCTTGTCCGGCCGCCTCGGCGGTCGGACGGTTCACTGTCGCGCGCGGCGCGGCGGCCGCCGCGAGGCCGGCGGTGCCGGTCAGCACGAACTCCCGTCTGCTCAGTTTGCGGGACATGGTTGGGACCTCGTAGACTTGGGAACTCGTAGATCGGTTTTACGTTCCTGGAGCACCATAGTCTATCGGATTTATTGACGGGCACGGAACAGCCGACTACGATGGCGCTCTGTGCTCCGCGACGTACGGCCGGTGATCACCCGACGCATTTCCATCGACACCATTCGTGAAGCAGCGAACACCGTGTACCGGGCGGCAATCCGGACGCCGCTCGTCCGGCTCGACTTGCCCGGGGGGCCGCAGTCAGGCTTCGAGATTTTTCTGAAGCTCGAGACGCTGCAGCCGATTGGATCCTTCAAGATTCGCGGGGCCCAGAACGCCGTCAGCCACCTGTCCGCCGGCCAGCTGGCCGACGGCGTCTGGACGGTGAGCGCCGGCA
>CAYZBZ010000195.1:0-7670 GCA_964476725.1 uncultured Vicinamibacterales bacterium | reverse complement strand
CGGCATGGACGCCAATTTCTCGTTCTTCGACAGCCTGAATCTTGTCGGCTTCTACACGGGAACCCGTACGCGGGGCCTCGCCGGCGACGACCGCAGCTATCGCGCCAGGTTCGACTACGACGCAGACCTGTTCGCGTTGAAAGTCGAGCGACTGGCCGTCGGCAAGCACTTCAACCCCGACGTGGGTTTTCTTCGTCGAAGCGATTTCATCGAGAACCTCGCGCAGGTTCGCGTCAGCCGTCGGCCGTCATCGCTGGCATCCGTACGGAAGCTGAGTTTCGAGGCCGGGCTGAATTACCTCACGGACGGTCGGCGCGCGCTCGAGAACCGGCAGGCGCGAGGCAGCGTGAGGACCGAGTTGCACAGCGGCGATTCCTGGAGCCTGGAGTACCAGCGCAACTTCGAGGACGTCCCGGAGCCGTTCGAGATCGTGGGCGGCTTCGTGATTCCGGTGGGCACGTACCGCTTTCCCAACGTGCTGGCGAGCTATGTGCTGGGGCCGCAGCGGCGGGTATCAGGCACCGTCAGCTTCGCGCGCGGCGGGTTCTACGCGGGGGATCGCACGGATCTCGGATATCGCGGGCGGCTCGACCTGAGCACGCGGCTGTCGATCGAGCCCGGGCTGTCGGTCAACCGGGTGGATCTGCCGCAAGGCCGGTTCACGGCGAAGCTGTTCAGCGCGCGCAGCACGCTGACGTTCTCTCCGCGCATGTTCGTCGGCGCCCTCGCCCAGTACAACTCGACGGCCAGCACGCTCAGCGCGAACGTGCGCTTTCGCTGGGAGTATCAACCAGGCAGCGATCTGTTCGTCGTGTACACGGATGGACGCGACACGCTGCAGCACGGCTTCCCCGGCCTCGGCCTCGGCCTCGGCCTCCTCAATCGCAGCTTCGCCGTCAAGCTGACCCGCCTGCTTCGATTCTAGGGATATCGCGCCGGGTCTTTCGGCTGCGACGAGAAGTCAAGACCCCTTCACCCACGAAGCTTGTCCTTCAACGCAGAGAACGCGGGAGCGCGGGAGTTCAAGGGTTCAAGGGTTCAAGGTTCAGGAACCCCACTACATCAACGATCGAATGATGTCTCGGACGACGAAGAACGCGAAAAAGGCGTAGAACGCCGAACACGCGAGCAGGCCCAGCTCCCGCCAGAGCGCGGGACGCACCGCTCGAGGCAGGAAGCGGCGGTTCACCAGAAAAATCTGGACGCCCGCAATGGCGAGCACGATGCCGGCCATGTTCGCGAGGATCTTGAACATCTGGAACGGCGAGGCCGAGCGGATGACGAACACCCCCCAGACCGAGAACACGAGCAGGATGCCGTAGTAGATCGCGCGAATGCCCCTCTTCGAATCGCGCGCCCGCCGGCTGGACATCCAGACGGCGTCGGTGATGGTGCGCACCAGGATGTCGGTGTTCCCGAGCTGGGTCTTGAAGAGGATCCAGAAGCCGTTGAAGAGCGTCAGGAACCAGAACCCCGGCCAGATCTTGCTCAGGTAATCGGCCTGGTACGCCCCGGCCGCGAGCCCCTGCAGGTCCGTGCCGTGCGGGATGATGGCGGTCGCGAGGTTCACGTTCAGGTACATCCCCACGAAACAGAACAGGCCCCACACCCAGATCTGGTCGACGTGGACATATCGCATCCACTCGCGCCAGCGCGTCAGGTTCTCACCGGTAGCCGGGAAGACGGTCCCCACGTGCGACAGCGTGATCGCGTGCCCACCCACCGCACTCGGGATCGCACCCACCTTCGAGCCCATGCCGAAGCCTTTGTCGCGAACCCAGTTCGTCACGGTGAGGTTCCCAAGGCCGCCGGAACCGGCGGTCGCCGCGAGCGCGCCGATGAGCCCCCAGTCGATCGGGTCCTCCAGACCAGCCAGGCTGAAGAATCCCGTGAACGTCTGCCACCAGTGCGACAGCGGCACGAACGCCACGTTCACCGTCACCAGAAACATGAACACGACTCCCAGCATCGTCCAGGCGAAGTACTCGAGCATCCGCTCGATGGTGCCGCCGAAGGAAAGAATCAGCACGACGAAGACGATGAGGCCCGAAGCGATCCAGGCCTGAGCGCCTTGATCCGGCGCGCCCGGCATGCGGCCCATCCAGGCGCCGAACAACGTGGCGGCCGCGCTTCCCGCCAGCGCGGGCCATCCCAGCTGAAAGAAGCCGAGGAACGTGTAGAAACCGGCCCAGAACCGCGGCCCCGGCTTGAGGCGCATGATCCCGCCGTAGATCGGCTCGCCCGTGTAGAGCGTGTACCGGATCGCCTCGAGGTTGAAGATGACCTGGAGCGTGATGGCGATCGTCGCGATCAGAAAGATCGACGACGAGTACTTGACCGCCGCGGCAGGCCCCACCAGCCACTCCCCTCCGCCGATGGAGGTCGCCGCCATGATGGCGCCCGGTCCAATCACTTTCATCATGTTGCGCAGAGTGAAGGGAGGGGGCGCGGGGAGGTCATCGACGGCCCAGCGCGGCAGCTCACCGTGATCGTCCGGCAGCGTACCGCTCGCTCTGATCACACTCATGCTTCTCCTGCCTCCGTTGTGGTGGCGTCGCGACCACCGTGCCCGCGGCAGACGCGCCGTTCCCGCCGGCTCGATTCCCCGCGACCGCAGGAGGATAGTCCGTATTGAGGGATGAGGGTAGTCCGTATTGCGGGCCCGCCGAATCGCGACCACAATGCGCATCATGACCACCCGACGGGCCATGCTTGCCGCCGCAACCGCGGCCGTGCTTCTGATGCGCCCTACCGTCCCCTTGGCGCAGCCCGCCGCGGACCCGCGCGGGTACGTCTGCTACCGTGCCATCTCTTCCATCAACGTCGACGGCCGGCTGGACGACGGGGCGTGGCGAGATGCGCCCTGGACCGATGCCTTCGTCGACATAGAAGGAGACAGGAAACCGCGGCCGGCGCTTCGCACCAGGGCGAAGATGCTCTGGGACGACACGTACTTCTACATCGGCGCGGAGATGGAGGAACCCCGCCTGTGGGCGACGCTCACACGGCACGACTCGGTAATCTTCCGGGACAACGACTTCGAGCTCTTCATCGATCCGAACGGCGACAACCACGAGTATTACGAGTTCGAGATCAACGCCCTCGGCACCGGCTGGGACCTCCTGCTGCCCTATCCATACAAGGACGGGGGCAACGCGGTCGACAACTGGGAAATCGCCGGCTTGAAATCGGCCGTGCACCTGGACGGCACCTTGAACGACGTCTCCGACACGGATCGGGGCTGGTCGGTGGAGCTGGCGGTTCCGTGGAGCGTGCTGGGGGAGCTTGCGCGACGGCCGTCCCCGCCGGCCGAAGGGAATCAATGGCGGGTGAACTTCTCCCGGGTTGAATGGGCGCTCGAGGTTGTAGGCGGGATCTACCGCAAGGTCGAGGGGCGCAAGGAAAACAACTGGGTGTGGTCGCCGCAGCACGTCGTGAACATGCATCGGCCGGAGTCGTGGGGCTACGTCCAGTTCTCTCGCGCCCGGACCGGCACGGTCAGGTTTGCGCCCGATCCGTCGCTGCCGGCGCGCCGCTGGCTGCACCAGGTTTACTACGCGCAGCGAGACTACAGACAGGCGAACGGACGCTGGGCGAGCACGCTCGAACAACTCGGCGCGCCCCCGCCAGGAGGCGCGCTCGCATCCCCGAGCCTCCAGGTCGCTGGGAGCCTGTTCCAGGCGTCGATTGATTTGCGACTACCGGATGGAAAGAGTCAGCGCTGGAACATCCGGCAGGACTCGCTGGTTTGGAACAGCGCTGAAGAAGGTTCCACTCGGTTGAGCATTGACTTTAGGTAAGGCTGATGACAGGCTCCCGCCGGGGCACGATTCCCATCTCGTTTTTGTACGTCCGGATAGAAGGCCCGCGGCGCCCACGCAGGGAGAACGAGCGATGAAGAAGCGACGCATCTTTGGAGCGGCTCTGGTTGCGGTGATCGCGCTGCTGACTTGCGCGCCGATCGCCGCGCAAGTCACCACCGGCACGATTGTCGGGACCGTCAGCGACGCCAACGGGATTGTTCCCGGCGCCACAGTCACCATCCGCGAAGTGAACCGAGGCACCTCGGACACGTACGTGACGGACGGGACCGGCAGCTACACGGCCCCGTTCCTGACTCCCGGCACCTACACGATCGAGGTCAACGTGCCGGGCTTCAAGAAATGGACGCGCGCCGGAGTGATCCTCCAGGTCAATCAGCGCGCGCGCGTCGACGTCACGCTCGAGGTCGGAGGCATCGAGGAGACCACCACCGTGGTGGCGTCAGCTCCGCTCCTTCGCACGGATTCGTCGGAGGTCGGCACCGTCATCGAGGAGCGCTCGATCAAGGAGCTGCCGCTGAACGGCCGGAACTTCGCCGCCCTCGTGTATCTGATGCCAGGGATCACACCCGGGCAGGCCGGCGAGAACCTCTCAGGCGCCAGCACCTTCAATCCCCGCGGCGCGTCGAACTTCAACGCGCTCGGGCATCAGGCCAACGCCAACGCGTGGCTGATCGACGGCATCGACAACAACGAGTACTCGTTCAACACCCTCATCATCGCCCCCTCGGTCGAGCAGGTCCGTGAGTTCAAAGTGCTTTCCGGCGTGTTCTCCGCGGAGTTCGGCCGCGGCGCCGGCGTCGTGTCGGTGGCGACCAAGTCTGGCAGCAACATGCTCCACGGCACGGTATTCGAGTACCTGCGCGACGACGCGTTCGATGCCCGGAACTTCTTCGTGCGGAAAGTCGCGCTCCCTGGCGGCGGACTGCAGGTCGATCCAAAGCCACCGCTCAACCGGCATCAGTTCGGCGGTGCGGCCGGCGGCGCCGTCGTGATTCCCGGCCTCTACGACGGGCATAACCGGACGTTCTTCTTCGCCGACTACGCGGGTCTCAGAGAAACGCGCGGGCAGGTGTTCGTCAACACGGTGCCGACAGCCCAGACCCGGATTGGCGATTTCAGCGATTTTCGGGACACCAGCGGGAACCTGATTCCCATCTACGACCCGCTGACGACCAGGGTCAACCCCGCTTTCGATTCCGCGCGGCCGGTCAGCGCCACGAACCCCCAATTCCTGCGGGACCCGTTTCCCGGCAACATCATTTCGCAAAACCGGATTCATGCCGTCGGGCGCAACGTCGCGAGCATCTATCCCCTGCCGAACGGGCCGGGGAACTTCAACAACTACACGTCGACGGTAAACCGCGAGGTCATCGACAACGTGTTCTCCGGGCGGGTCGACCATAAAGTCTCCGACAAAGACTCGCTCTTCGTCCGGTTCAACTGGGGCAAGTTCAAGCTCGATGCGCCTCAGGGGCAGGCGGCGTGCTGCCTGCCCACGCCGGCAGAGGCGGCGTCCCGGTTCGAGCTCGGTCCCTTTGTGGCAGGCATCCAGAACACCCGTCTCACCACCCACGGCGCGGGCCTGAACTACTCGCGCGTGCTGGGGCCCAGCTTCGTGAACGAGCTGCGCGTCGGCTACGCCAGGACGCAGCCGTTTACGTTCCAGTCGGACTTCGGCACCCGCGCGGCAGACTCGCTCGGCATTCGCGGCATCAACGTCACCGAGTTCACCACCGGGCTTCCGAATATCAACGTCCCGGACGTGACGGGCATCTCGGGCGGCCCCGCGTTTCTGCCCGTGAACCCGAAGCAGTTCCACTGGCAGGTCGAAGATGCGCTGGTCTGGCTGAAAGGGCGCCATCAGCTGAAGTTCGGATATCGGCTCGTGGACCGTTACCCGTCGCCGTTCACCAACACGGACACGCGAGGCACCATCAACTTCGGCCGGAACTACACGAACAACCCGGTGACCAACAGCGGCGGCTCGGGCATCGCCTCGCTGCTGACGGGCTACATCAACAGCGCGGCCCGCGGCTTCCTGCTCGAGCCGTACACGCTGCGCACGCAGGAGCATGGGCTCTTCATCCAGGACGACTTCAAGGTGAGCTCGCGGTTCACGGTCAACGCCGGCATCCGGTATGAGATCTTCCGCGCGGAGACCGAAGAGGACAACAAGATCGTGAACTTCGATCCGGTCAACCTGCGCCTCATCTATGCCGGCGAAGACGGCGCCACCCGCTCGGTGAACAAGAAGACGGACTATGGGAACGTCGCGCCACGGCTGGGGCTGACGTACGACCTGTTCGGCGACGCGAGCACCATTCTCCGCACGGGCTTCGGCATCACCTACTTCCCGGAGCAGCCCTCTGCCTCGAACATGATCGGGCAACAGGTGCCGTACACGATCTCGCAGAACGTCAGCTTTGCGACCAATCCGACGGACTTCTCCACCGTGCGGACGATTGACGATCCGTTTCCAGCCGTCGCGCAGGTCAAGCCGCGCACGACTGCGGAGCTCCAGGCCGCAAACCCGCGCGTGCTTGGCCATTCGTTCGAAAACGAGACGCCCTACGCCGAACAGTGGCATCTCGGCGTCGAGCGGCGCGTGCTCGCCGCCATGGCGGTCGAGCTGACCTACGCGGGCAGCACGGGCAAGCATCTCGTGTACTGCTACAACCCGAACGAGGTGCAGCCGGGGATCGGATCGCAGGAATCCCGAAGGCTGATTCAGCCGTTGAATCGGCTGAACAACATGCTGCAGTGCGATCCGCGCAACCGCTCGACCTACCACAGCGGTCAGCTCAAGGTCACGCAGCGGTTCAGCAGCGGCCTGCAGTTCCTCGTCAGCTATACCTACGGCAAAGCGCTCGACTACGGCGGCTCAGCGGCGAGCGGCGGCGGCGCGGTGGGCAACCCGCAGACGGTCACGAACCTGGCGGGCGGCCGCGGCCCCGCGGGATTCGACGTGCGACATCGTGGCGTCATCAGCGGGGTGTGGGAACTGCCGTGGGGACCGAACCGCCGGTGGCTGCAGGAGGGGGGCGTGCTCGGCGCGGTGGTCGGCGGCTGGCAGTTCTCCGGGATCGGCACGATCACGACGGGGCGGCCGTTCACCGTCTTCATGCAGACCGGGGTCAACAACGGGGCGCCAAGCTGGCCGAACCGGATCGGCTCCGGAAAGCTGGACAACCCGACGGTCGATCTGTGGTACAACCCTCGCGATTTCGCCGCGCCGCCCGCGAACACCTACGGCAACACCGGCCGCGGCATCCTCTATGCGCCGGGGCACGTGAATCTCGACACGTCGCTCTCGAAGCGCTTCGCCATCGTGGGGCGGACCAACATCGAGTTCCGATGGGACGCGTTCAACCTGTTCAACGAGCCGGGCTTCGGATTCCCGAACCAGAACTTCGACTCGCCGACGGCCGGACGCATCACCTCGACGATCGTCGACAACCGGTCCATGCAGTTCTCGCTAAAGATCAACTTCTAGGAGCAGACGATGAAACCTGCAGTCGCGAAGATGGTGGACAGCGCGCCAGCCCCGGTCGATCGGCGTTCGTTTTTCAAGACGCTTGGCGTGGGGGCGGCCGGGGCACTGGCGCTGACCGGACGGGCCGCGGCAGACGCCGAGGCCAATTTCATACAGGCCAACGTCAAGCGCGCCTCGGAGCCGTCCGCGCTGAAGATTACCGATTTGCGTGTGGCGGTGATCGTCGGCGCGCCGATGACGTGCCCGGTGATCCGCATTGACACGAACCAGGGACTCGTCGGGTGGGGTGAGGTCCGCGACGGCGCGAGCGAGACGTACGCGCTGATGCTCAAGAGCCGCATCCTCGGCGAGAA
>CAYZBZ010000194.1:0-7695 GCA_964476725.1 uncultured Vicinamibacterales bacterium | reverse complement strand
AGAGGCCATCCGCACTTCAGTCCTGGCGCATGGAGGAGAAGACGCGCGAGCTGCGCGATCGCACGATGAAGTGGTACGCACAGGACGCCGGGAAGTCGACCATGGCGGAAATCGCGGCGCTCGTCGCGAAGTAGAGGAACCGGGCAAACAGCATGTATTCAACAGCGCTCACTCTGCATTCCTGGCTGCGATGGGTCGTGATCGCGGCGGGGCTCGTCGCCTTCATCCGCGCGGCGGCCGGAGCTTCCGGCAGGAAGCCGTGGAGGCCGTCGGATGACCGGGCCGGCTTCTGGTTCACGATGACGCTGGACGTCCAGTTGCTGCTTGGTCTGCTGCTGTATGTCTTCCTCAGCCCCCTCACGAGCCAGGCCCTGCACGATTTCGGCGCGGCGATGAAGGCGCCGGGTCTGCGCTTCTGGGCCGTCGAGCACGCATTCGGGATGCTGATTGGCGTCGCGCTCGCGCATGTTGGCCGCGCCCGCGCGCGCAAAGCCGACTCGCTCCGCCGCCACAAGGTCGCGGCGATCTTCTTCGGGCTGGCGCTGGTCGTGATTCTGGCGTCGATTCCGTGGCCGGGCACGCCGAACGCGCGGCCCTGGGTGAGCTGGTAGATGCCCGCCTTCGCAGCGTCCATTAGTCGGCTGCGTCTTCTCTGTGCGATGACGATGGCTGCCGGCGTGATCTGCATGACGCAGTCACCCGGTCGCGCCGCGGCGGGCCGGCCGATGGCGATCGACGACCTGCTTGGCGCAGTTCGCGTGACAGATCCGCAGGTGTCGCCCGATGGCAGCCGGGTGGCGTTCGTCCGCACGACGACCGACCTGAAGTCCGGGAAGCGAAACGCAGACATCTGGATCGTCCCCTCCGACTCGTCGGCGCCGCCGAAGGAGCTGATAGGAGGGGCGCAGAGCGAGACGAGTCCGCGCTTCTCTCCAGACGGCCGCCGGCTGGCGTTCATCGCCTCACGTGACGGCGCGCCGCAGGTGTACCTCGCCGATGTGGACGGCGGCAGCGCGAAGAAGATCACGGACGTCGCGATGGGTGTTCAGCCGCCGCTCGTGTTCTCCGCAGACGGATCGAAGGTCGCGTTCGTCTCGGACGTGTATCCCGAGTGCCGCGACGATGCGTGCAACAAGCGGAACATGGAGGACGCGGACAAGAACCCGGTGAAGGTCCACCGGCTCACGCGCCTGCTGTACCGGCACTGGGATGAGTGGCGCGCGCGCGTCCGTCATCACGTCTTCGTTGCGGACGTGGGGACCGGCCGCGCCATCGACGTGACCCCTGGGGATTTCGATTCACCGCCGGCCCAGCAGGAGGACGCATCCATCGCGTTCGCGCCAGACGGCCGCGATCTGGCGTTCGTGTCCAACCGCGAAGGAGGCGATCGCGAGGCGTGGACCACGAACCACGATGTCTGGATCGTGCCGGCAGCGGGCGGCGAAGCGAGGAAGATCACCATCAACCAGGCCTCCGACATGCAGCCGGCGTTCTCGCCCGACGGCCGCACGCTGTTCGTGCGCGCCCAGCGGCGTCTCGGGTTCGAGTCCGATCGGTGGTACCTCGACGCGTACGACCGATCGTCCGGTGCGAAGCGCACGGTCTTTCAGACGCCCGATATCTCCGTCGGCGACTATGCGGTCTCCGCCGATGGCGCCTCTATCTGGTTCACCGCGTCGCAGGAAGGACGCGAGAATCTGTTCGTCGTCCCGGCCTCCGGCGGCACGCCGAAGCGCGTCGTCCAGGGAGGCTCGATTTCGGCGGCGCGGCTTCCTTCACTCCGGGGGCCCCTATCCCCCGGTCAGGCGCGAGAGTTCGTGGTGTTCTCGAAATCCTCGCTCACCGCCCCCGCCGAACTGTTCCGCGCGTCAGTGGACGGCCAGGACGTCAAGCCGCTGACCCGCGAGAACGCGACGTGGCTGAAGGAAGTCGGTTTCTCTGAGCCCGAGAGCCTGACCGCGACGAACGCGGCGGGCGAGAAGATCCAATACTGGCTCCTCAAGCCTCCCGATTTCGATCCGTCGAAGATGTATCCGGTGGTGTTTCTGATCCACGGCGGACCTCAGGGCGCGTGGGAGGACGCGTGGTCGTCGCGGTGGAACCCGTCGCTGTGGGCCGCGCAGGGCTGGGTCGTGGTGGCGCCGAACCCGCGCGGGTCCACGGGGTTCGGCCAGAAGTTCGTCGACGAGATCAGCGGTGACTGGGGCGGCCGGGTGATGGGCGATCTCGACGCGGTGTTTGCCGCTGTCGCGAGGATGCCGTTTACCGACGCGCAGCACATGGGCATCGCAGGCGCGAGCTACGGCGGCTACGCGGTGAACTGGATCGTCGGCCACACCAACCGGTTCAAGGCGGCGGTGACGCACGACGGCGTCTTCAACCTCGAGTCGATGAGCATGGCGACCGAGGAGCTCTGGTTTCCGGAGTGGGAGTTCGGCGGCCGGCCGTGGGACCCAAAGGCGCGCGCCCAGTTCGCGAAATGGTCGCCTCACCGCTACGCCCACAACATCAGGACGCCCACGCTCATCATCACGAACGAGCTGGATTTCCGCGTGCCGGTCGATCAGGGCCTGCAGATGTTCACGGTCCTGCGCCGCAACGGCGTGCCCAGCGAGGCCCTCGTCTTCCCGGACGAGGGCCACTGGGTGCTCAAGGCGCTCAACAGCCGCACGTGGCATGAGGCGGTGTTCGGCTGGATGAAGAAGTACCTCACTTCTTGATAATCCTGACCCCGCCGTTCGAGGTCTTCACCCGCAGCGTGGAAGGCTGAAGTTCGAATGCAGCTGGATCTTCCGTTTCTTCGGCCGTCACAGCCCCCTCCCCCTGAACCGGACGAGCCGTCTGTACCGACCGATCCGCCGGTGGACTTCGTCCGCATGCGCCGCGCGCGGCGTTACATTCTGCGCGTCCGGCCTGATGGCAGCGTGCGCGTCACGGTCCCGAGAGGCGGCTCACAGAGCGAGGCGCTCCGGTTTCTCGAGAAGCAGGCAGCCTGGATTCAGCGGGAGCGGGCGCGCGTGCGATCGACGCACGTCAAGCCGCGGTGGACGGACGGCACGACGATGCTCTTGCGGGGACGGCAGGTCACCATCCATGTCCTTATCCTTGGCGCCGGACCAGACCGCAGGGTCTGTTACGGCGAGCGATCCGTGCCGATCCCGGAAGACGCGATTGACCTGCGCCCTCCCATCGAAGCCGATCTTCGCGTCGTCGCGCGCGAGGAGCTTGGACCGAGGCTCAGCCAGCTCGCCGCGTCGCACGGCCTGACGATAGCGGGCTTTACGATCCGCAGCCAGAAGTCACGATGGGGCTCGTGCTCGCGGAGCGGCCGGATCGCCTTGAACTTCCGCCTCGTGCAGATGCCGCCGTCGGTGAGTGACTACGTCCTGCTCCACGAGCTCATGCACCTGAAGCTGCAGAACCACTCCCGGCGCTTCTGGCGGCTGGTCGCGGGCGCATGCCCCGGCTTCCGCGCCGCCGAGCGCTGGCTCAAGACCGAAGGGCGATCTTTGTTCTAATGAACCTAGTCGGCACTCTCTGTACCGTTCGCCGTTGGCGCATGGCCGACGCCGAAGCGCTGGTTCGTCATGCGAACAACATCAACGTCGCCAGGCAGCTGCGCGATCGCTTTCCACATCCGTACTCGCGAGCCAACGCGCACGCCTTTCTGAAGGCGGCGACGTCGGACAACTTAGCGATCGAAGTGAACAGCGAAGCGGCGGGAGCGATCGGCCACGTGGCTGGAACGGATGTCGAACGGTACTCTGCTGAGATCGGGTATTGGCTCGGGGAAGAGCACTGGGGGCGCGGCGTCGCGACGGAAGCGCTCGTGCTGGTGACGGAACACCTGTTCACGACGTCGAACATCCTGCGGTTGTTTGCGCTGCCCTTTGCAGACAACATGGGCTCTATCCGGGTACTCGAGAAGGCCGGTTACGTCCGAGAGGCGATACTCCGCTCGGGCAGCGTGAAGTACGGCAAGCCGCGCGATCAGGCGCTCTACGTGAAGGTGAACCCCGCATGGAGCGGTGGTGATGGGTAGAAAAAGTTCCCGTGGAACCTTGTGGAACCGGCGCGCCTCACGCCGGGTAGGTCAGGAGGAAGTGAGCTCTGGCGCCTCCGTGCTCCCGCTCACCCGGCCGGAAACGCCTCGGGTTATAGTATTGGACCCGTGGAATATCTTCTGAAGCAGTACTCGCTCCAGCAGGGGGCGCTCGAAATCCAGTATATCGAGGAGTTCTTCCTCGATTTCCCGAGGAAGAAGTCCGCCGCCGAAGTCATGCAGCGGCTCAGCGACCGTGATCACCAGATCCTGATGGCCGAGGCGCCGCTCCCGGACGACCCCGGAACGGTGGTGCCGGTCTCGTTCAAGGTGGCGCACGAGCTGCGCGTGAACGAGAGCGACCCCAAGCTCGCCGATCTCGTCGCGCAGCTCGAGGACTGCGTCGAGTTCGACGGCCGCCGCGTGCTCTATCAGTGGATCGGCGGCACACGCAGCGACTGGCGCGGCCAGGGTCATTTCCGCGCGTTGACGGAAGAGCAGGAAGTCTGGGCGCTGGCCAACGGCTTCGACGAGATCCTCGTCAAGACCAAGAACCGCTTCTACGAGATGCGCAGCACCCTCGCGCAGCTGCACTTCAACGTGATCCGGTTCGTGCAGCACCCTTACGAGAACAGCGAATCGAAGGTGTTCCTCAGCAAGCGCCTCGGCCAGCACGTCATCGATCGGCATCGAAGCCGCAGGTCGGTGGTTCGAAGCGGCGAGTGATTGAGCCGGCGGCACTTGCTAGCGGCCAATTTTCTTGACCATGCCTTCGGCGCGGTGCACGTCGCCGGCAAGCTTGATGACCGCGGAAGAGACGATGGGGATGAAAGAGGCGGCCTCGTCCCACTGTTGCTGCTCCAGCCCTTCGCGGATGCCGGGCAGCGTCTTGACTCCGTAGCCGGTGTAGAAGCCGGGCGCGTACGCGAGGTGCTTGAACCACTCGCGCCTTGGAAGTCCCGGTTCGTGACGGAACGCGCGCTCGGTCGAGTACAACACGCGGTTCAGCTCGACGAGTTGCGCATGCATCCGGGCGGCCGCCGCCGGATCGGTCGTGTCCGGCTTCAACCTGGCTATCCCCCCAAGCGCCTTCTCGTACGCGTCCGCCGCGCTCGACAGCCGGCGTATCGCGTCTCGAAGCGGCCCGAAATTCAGCTTGCGGCCGCCGGCCGGCAGCTTTTCCACCTCGTCCACATAGTCACGAAGCGTCGCGGCGGTCCCGCGGAACTCGAAGGGCAGGACGTCGGCGTCCGCCAGCCGCAGCAGCGCCGTACCGATGGTTCGCGACAACGCCGCTGTGTGGGCGAAGGTGCCGTCGGAGAAGTGCGTGTACCAGTAGAAGGAGTCGTAGACGGAGTGATACACGCCGCCGCCGCCGTCCCCGCCGAAGCCCAGGTCGAGTGACGCGATCTGGAGGTGGTCGAGGAACACCGTGTAGTCGGAACCGGATCCCAGGGCGTCGATCGGAATGCCGGCCCGCCCGCGAATCGTCGCCCGTTCCGTGTCTGTTTTCGCCTGCTCGATGAGCCGGTTGCGACGCGCCTCGAGCACGCTCGTGCCGCTGCCGCGCGGATCCGCGACATCGCGCGCGACCTCATTCACGAACGTCTGCAGCGAGTGGGACCCGCTCATCGACAGCCAACCCTTGCCCGTGCTGTCGCTGTTGATGTACGCGACGGCCTTCCGCGCAAGCTCCGCCTGGTGCTTTTCGGCCCACTCCGTCGAGCCGAGCAACCCCCACTCCTCGCCGTCCCAGGACGCGATCACGATCGTGCGCTTCGGCTTCCAGCCATTCTTCAGCAGCTCGGCAAGGCCGCGCGCGGTCTCCATCAGGGCGACGTTGCCGCTCGTGGGATCGGACGCGCCGTTGACCCATGCATCGTGATGGTTGCCGTGGATGATCCACTCGTCCGGAAACTCCGAGCCTTCGATCCGCACGATCACGTTGTAGAGCGGCCGCACCTGCCAGTCGAACGCGAGCTTCAGATGCACATTCGCCGGCCCGGCTCCTACGTGATAGGTGATCGGCAGCGCGCCCCGCCACGCTTCCGGCGCCACCGCGCCGCCAAGCGCGCGCATCAGCGGCAGCGCATCGCCGTACGAGATCGGCATGACCGGAATCTTCAGGAGCGTCTTCGACGCGCCGCGGTCGAGCCGCCGGGCCCCCTTCTCCGAGGCCCAGCCCGGCGTCAGCGGATCGCCGGGATGGATCGGCATGTCCATGACGCTGCCGCGCTGCGCGCCCTGTTCTGGCCGCCAGCCCCCGCCGGGATACACGTCCCCCTGGAAGAACCCGTCGTCGCGGGGGTCCGAGTAGATGAGGCACCCGACCGCGCCGTGCTCCCACGCCACCTTCGGCTTGATCCCGCGCCAGCTCCGGCCGTACCGGGCGATGACGATCTTGCCCTTCACGTCCACGCCGAGCTTCTGAAGCTCCGCGTAGTCTTCGGGGATCCCGTAGTTCACGTAGACGAGGTCCGCGGTGACGTCGCCGTCCGCGGAGTACGCGTTGAAGGTCGGCAGCTGCGCGGTATCCCCGGAGTCCTTGTCCAGGTCAACCACAGGCTCTTTGAGCGCGGCCTTGAACGGCGTGGGGGCCACGATCTCCACCGTGCGCTCGACCGGGAACGGCATCAGCGCCTCGAACTCTTCGATCGACGCGTTCAGGCCCCACGACTTGAATTTCGCGAGCACGTATTCCGCCACCCTGCGGCTGCCGGCGCTGCCCGCGTGGTGCGGCTCGTCGGTGATGGCACGCATGTATTCGCGCAGGTTCTCCGGCGCCGGCACCGCCTGGAACCGGCGCTCGCGCTCGCGCTCGGCCGGCACGCCTGCGGCGCTGAACCCGCGTATGCCCGGCTGCAGCTGCGAGTGCACCGCGGGGTGGATGAGAAGGGCAAGGATCAGGCACAAAAGTGTTCGAGTCGACGACATGAGGGTTCCGTTGACTCCTATGCGAAGGCCGCGCCGACCATGATCTTCCTGAACCCCGCAGAACCCCACGGAACCACGTGGAACCAAGACTAATGTGCGCACCCGCAGCGGCCGCCGCCGCACGACGGCGCGGACGGCATGGCAAACCAGTTCTACCCTTTTGCGACCGCGACGGAGGCCGGCCGAAGCACATCATCGCCGATTGTGTATCCGTGACGGACGACGCCGACCACGCGGCCGTCCTCGTCCGGCGAAGCGGCCGGCACCGTGCTGACGGCTTCGTGCACGCTGGGATCGAATACGGCGTTCAACACGCCGATCCGCTTGACGCCGAGCCCTTCGAGCTTCGACAGGAACTGGCGGCGCACCATCTCGACCCCCTGCAGCAGCGCGTCGGGCGACGCGGCCGGCCGGGCGGATTCGATCGCGCGATCGAGGTTGTCGACGACCTCGAGGAGGTCGGCGAGAATCTCGCGGCGCCCGCGCTCGATGTCCTTCGATATCTCCCGGCGCAGCCGCAGCCGCGATTCCTCGAACTCGCTGGCGGCCTGCCGGTACTTGGCGATGTACTCCTGGGCGATCCGATCCTTCTCGGCGACCTGCCGTTCGAGTTCCTCGACGTATGTGGGCTTCGAGCCGCCCTCCGGCGGCGGGGATCCGCCGTCGTCGCCGCGCGCCCACCAGCGGCGGTCTACCACCTTTATCGGTATCTCGTGCTC
>CAYZBZ010000193.1:2361-7700 GCA_964476725.1 uncultured Vicinamibacterales bacterium | reverse complement strand
ACGCGCGGCCCGGGAATGACGGCGCGAGGGTCTCCAAAGAAATACACGCGACCCGTGCGGACGGCCGGGAGCGCGGGAAGCGCCTGCCAGACGGCCGCCTCGCGCTGCCGGACGTCCGCCGAAAGCACGTCCGCGCGCAATTCGAGGATGGCGTCCGGCCGCCGCGACAGGATCAGCTCCGTCGTCGCCTGCACCGCCTCCCGCTTGACGTCGGCGAACACGTTCGCGCCACCTGCGGCTTCGACCATGTCGTGGATGAAGCCGTAGCCGCCGCTGGCAAAGATGCCGCGCAGCGTGAGCGACTCGCGCTCGAAGACGATCAGGGTCCGCGGTCTCGGCCGGCCGGCCACGCGTTGTCTCACGCTCTCGATTCGTGTCTCGATGTCGCGGGCCATCCGGGCCGCCGCCTGGTCCCTCCCGACGCGTGCGCCGATGCTGCGCATGGTCGCCGTGATGTCGGCAAGCCCCGCGTGGCTGTAGATGTACAGCGGGATCTGCGCGCGCTCGAGCTGCGCGCGCAGGTCGGTCTGGCTGCCGTAGATGACCACGAGGTCCGGACCGAGCGACAGGATCCGCTCGACGTCCGGATCGATCAGCGCGCCGACCCGCTGCAGCGTCTCGACCTCCGGCGGATACCGATCGAAGCTGCTCACGGCGGCCACCTGCGGCCCCGCGCCGATCGCGAAGAGCATTTCGGTCACGGCCGGAATGAGAGAGATGATCCGCGCGGGGGCGCGCTGAGGCGGAGACAAAAGTCTGTGGTGATCAGAGACAGCCCGACCGGAGCCACCGGCGAGCATCAGCAGCGCCGCGAGCGATGCGAGTAGCTTCATCGTTTCCTCACCAGCAACCACAGGAAGAACGGCCCGCCGATGAGCGCCGTGATCACGCCGACCGGCAGTTCAACCGGCGCCATCAGCGTGCGCGCGAGGACGTCACACCCCACGAGAAACGCGGCGCCGAAGAGCGCCGATGCGGGCAGGACGACGCGGTGGTCGGAGCCGACCATCAGCCGGACGAGGTGCGGAATGATGATGCCGATGAAGCCGATGGGTCCGCCGACCGACACCGCCGCGCCCGTCGCCAGCGACCCACCCAGGAAGGCGGCGCGCTGCGCGCGTAGGACGTTCAACCCGTGCGTGCCGGCGCTCTCGGGTCCGAGGCTCAGCAGGTTCAACGGCCGCGCGAGCCAGCCGAACACGGCAAACGAGACGACAACGAGCGGGAGCGCCGTCAGGAGCGGCTCGTAGCTGCTGATGTCGAGGTCTCCCATGAGCCACCGCAGGATGCGATAGGTCTGGGCGAAGTCGGCGAAATACTGGACGAACAGGATCAGCGCGGAGAAGAACGCGTTCATGGTGACGCCGGCCAGCAGCAGCACGTTCGTGGACATGCCGCTGCGGGCGCGCGCGAGCGCGTAGACGATCCCGACGGCGGCGAGCGAGCCGATGAAGCTGGCGGCGGGCGCTGCCGGGATGCCGGCCCACGCGAACGACCAGCCGAACGTGATGGCGAGCATCGCGCCGAGCGCGGCCCCCGCCGACACCCCCAGCGTGAAGGGGGTCGCGAGCGGGTTGCGCAGCAGCCCCTGGAACACGACGCCCGCCGACGCGAGCATCGCGCCGACGAGCGCGCCGGCGAGGGTCCGTGGGAGGCGCGCGACGAAGAAGATCTGCGCGTCCACGTTCTCGCCGAAGGGGATGGCGGCATCGAAGGCGCGCCGGAGACTGATGTGCGTGGAGCCGATGAGCGGCGCGGTCAGGATCGCGCCAAGCGCGAGCAGGCCGAAGCCGGCGACCGTGAGCGCGAGACGCCGGCCGACCGGGGGGGTCATGCGTCGCGCCCAGGAGAGACGCGTCTCAGCGGGACGACCACGAGCCTGCCTGTCGCCGCGTGACGCGTCACTTCCGCCTCGACGCCGTACAGCGCCCGGATCCGGTCGGGCGTGAGCGCCTCCTCGGTCGGCCCGGCGGCAAGCACCTGCCCACCCTTCAAGAGCACGAGCGTGCGGCACAGGCTGGCGGCGAAGTTCAGGTCGTGGGTCGACACGGCGATCGCGATGCGCAGCCGCCGCTGCAGATCGCGCAGCAGCTCCGCCAATTCGAGCTGATACGCGAGGTCGAGCGCGGCCGTCGGCTCGTCGAGCAGCAGGACGGCGCGGCCCGTCGCCGCGCCGGAGATCTGGGCGAGCGCCGCCGCGATGATCACGCGCTGCTTCTCTCCGCCGCTCAGCGTCCCGAACGCGCGATCCTCGAGCGGAAGCGTTCCGGTCGCGGCCAGCGCCTCGCGCGCGATCGCCAGGTCGGCCGGCCCCTCGATCTCGAAGGGGCCCAGGTGCGGGTAGCGTCCCATCAGGACGACCTCGATCACGCTGTACTCGAAGGCGAGCTGTGTCTCCTGGGGCACGACGGCCATGCGCCGCGCCAGCATGCCGCGCGGGGTCCGCGCGAGATCGTCGCCGTCGAGCAGCACGCGACCCGGCGACGGGCGCAGTGTTCCCGCAAGGATCCGCAGCAGCGTCGTTTTGCCCGACCCATTGGGACCGAGGATGCCGACGAAGCTCTCCGGCGGCACGTCCATCGACACGCCGCGCAGGACCGGCGTCCGGCCGTGGTACGCGAAGCCGACGTCAGCGGCCTGCAGCAATCCGCAGTCCTGCCATGACGCCGCGTCCCTGAGCAGGGAAGCCGAGCGCTTCTTCGTAGCGGCGATCGAGAAGATTCTCGACGCGCCCGAAGAGCTCGATTGCGCGATGCACGCGCCAGGACGCGCCCGTGTTCCATACCTGGTAGCCTGGCGAATCGAACAGGCCGCCGTACGTGCCAAGCGTCGGCTCCACGTCCAGCGCGCGGCCGCGGCCGCCCCCCTGGACGTACATTCCAAAGCGGCCGGCGTGCAGTTGCGCCGTGGTCGAGACCTGGTGCCGCGGGCGCCGCAGGAGCGGGTCGCCGACGGTGAACGGCGGCGGCGCGCCACCGGCCCGGTCGACGGCGAGCACTTCCGTGTCCAGGAATGTATACGCGACGTACAGATGCGCGGCGATCCGGCTCATCTGGCCACGCGCCGTGCCTGCCAGCTCGACGCCCCTCGCCCGCGCGTTCGAGATGTTGTCGGTCCGATAACGGCTCGACCCGCGGAACGATCCGACCGCGACGATCAGGTCGTCGTAGTTGTTGACGAAAGCGGTTGCTTCGATCACTCCGCGGCCGCTGGCGAAGGCCTGATCGATCCCCGCCTCAACGCTCGCGCTGCGTTCGGGCTTGAGCGACGGGTTGTCGGTGAAGGCGATCTCGAAACCATCCGGCGGGCGAATCCCCGTGCCCGCCGAGGCGCGCACCTTCGTGAAAGTGCCTGCGTCCGGGCGGATGAACCACGCCGCCGAGATCTTCGGGTTCGTCGAGATGACTGACTCGGCCGGGAAGGCCGGTCGTGGGGCGTATGTGTTCGGATCCGCTTCCAGCGCGTCGCGCTGGATGTCGTCGATCCGGATCCCTGCGGTGACGAACAGCCTCTGCGCGGCGCTCCATCGTCCTTCCGCGAAGTAGCCCGCGACCGCTCGCGTAATCGGAATTGGCTGAAACGACGCACCGGTGATGTACGTGCTCCCCGCGCGCTCGCGCTGCAGCTCCAGGCCGGCCGAGAAGTCGAGCTGGGGCGACACCGTGACGTCGGCCTGCACGCGCGCGCCAAGCCGCCGCGACGTGGACTCAGATTCGGAGGGATCGAACCCAGGTGCGAACGGACGGCTCAGAAATCTTCCGTCGACCCGGCTGTAGCTGATTTGCGCCTGGGTGCGGACGCGTTCCCCCAGCGGCAGAACACCCGCGACGGAGGTCAGCATGCGATCGTCACTCCCCCGCGAGACATCGTCGACACCCGCAAACGCACCGACGGGGTCGCTGCCGAACGGCCCGGGAAATCCTCGCTCGTCGCGCGCATACCGCACGTCACCGCGGAGAGAGCTGCCACTCGCCACGCGCCACCCTCCCGATGCGCCCACCGCGTCGCGGACGTAATCGTCGTTCTGTATCGTTTCGCCGGCTGCCGTCACCCCGCCGTTCCTGCCATCGCTCGTCAGCCGTTCGGCCGACGCGCCCCATTCCCACGATCCCCTGCTGCCCGTCGCGGCGGCCGACACGCGGCGAGTGTCGAAGGTGCCCGCTTCCAAAACGCCAGACCCCCTGACGGGCCCGCCCCGGCGCGTGACGATCCGCACGACCGAGCCAATTGCATTCGATCCATAGAGCGCGCTCTGCGGGCCGCGCACGACTTCTATGCGTTCGACGTTGGCTGTCGACAGGTGGGCGAAGTCGAACTCGCCGCCAAAGCTGTTGGCCTGAATGCCGTCGATGAACAGCAGCGAGTAGTTCGATTCGCCGCCTCGGGGGAACACGCTGGTGAGCGCCCCGGGGCCCCCGGCGCCTACGACCGTGAGGCCGGGCACAGTCCGCAACGCATCGGCGACGGTATGAATCTGCCGTGCCTCGATGTCGGCGGCCGTGATGACGGTGACGCTTGCCGAGGCGCGGGAGAGCGGAATTTCCACCTGCGCGGCCGAGACGACAAGCGATTCCGTTAGCGCGCTCACGGTGACCTTCACGTCGCCGAGATCGCGCGGCTCGGCGGTGGCGTCGATCAGGACGGGCTCGGCGCGGAAACCCTCGAGCGCGACCAGCAACTGGTACCGGCCGGTGTCCTGCGCTGCGATGGTGAACTCGCCGCTGGCGTTTGTCACGCCGTTGCGGGCGGCCGCGCCCTGCCCGAGCAGGAGCACCTGCGCTCCGGGCACGGGCCTGCCGTCTGGATCGATGATGCGCCCTTTGAGCGGTCCGGCGGAGGCGGACACGGCCGCACAGAGAGAGATCGCGAAAATGAAAAGGGATCGGTATCGCACAGGGCTCCTTTTCGGCGTGTTCACGCGCCGATGCCTCGAGAGAGGCGGTAAGGGACGAGCCCGGCGTCAGGTATCCTGGCTTGCGGATCGTTGCGTGCATCCCCGGCCTTCCCACGAAGGATCGTCCTTCGCAGTGGCCGCCGTTCGAAGGATCCAACGCGGCGCGTTGGGGTCCCTTGCCGGCTCGGGGGGATGCGGCTCCCCGCTTACAGTGGCGGCACCGCGTGGGAATCGCACCCACTTCGCGTGACCGCCGGGCAGAGCAGGTGAGGCGAATCACCTGCTCGAGCGTCAGTTATCCGGCGAGTATAGCACGGCGGTTCCCTCTGGGCCTGACGCCGCCGGCCACGCGTCAGCGGGGCACTCGGATCGGATCCGTGTCCGTCCGTGTTGTCCGTGGCTGCGGTTGTCACTCCCGCGCAGTTACCGGTAAGATGAAGTGTTT
>CAYZBZ010000193.1:0-2261 GCA_964476725.1 uncultured Vicinamibacterales bacterium | reverse complement strand
AGCCTAGAGCCTAAATGGCACCCGTGGCACCTCTTTCGATGATCTCGAACCGCGTCACCTCCGCCGGCCTTTCTGACATCGCAGAAAGGCTGGACGCGTCCGAGCGCCTGACGCTCGAGGACGGCGTGCGGCTGTTCGAGTGCCCGGATCTCCTTGCGCTCGGGTGGCTGGCGAACCGTGAGCGCGAGAAGCGCCACGGCGCGCGGACGTACTACAACTTCAACATCAGGCTCGAGGCGACGAACGTCTGCGTCGCAAGCTGCCTGTTCTGCTCGTTCGCGCGGGTACAGCCCGGCGACCCGGGGTCGTACACGATGTCGCTCGAGCAGGCGTGGGACAAGCTGCGGCAGCGCGCGGATCAACCGCTCACCGAGATCCACGTGGTCAACGGCCTTCACCCCGACCTGCCGTTCGACTACTACCTGGAGATGTTGCGCGGCTTCAAGCGCATCCGCCCCGGCGTCCACCTGAAGTGCTTCACCGCGGTGGAGATCGCCTTCTTCGCGGACCTCTACGGCATGGCCGACGAGCGGGTGCTGCGCGAGCTGCAGACGGCGGGGCTCGATTCGCTCCCGGGTGGCGGAGCCGAGATCTTCGCGGAGCGCGTGCGCCGCAGGATCTGTCACGACAAGTGCGGCACGGATCGCTACCTCGAGATCCACCGCCTCGCGCACGGCCTCGGCATGCGCACCAACGTCACGATGCTGTACGGCCACATCGAGACGAAGGAGGAGCGCGTCGATCACATGCTCCGCGCGCGCGCGCTGCAGGACCAGAGCGGCGGATTCCAGGCGTTCATCCCGCTCGCGTTCCACCCGGACAACAACCAGATGCGCAAGCTGCCCGCGCCGAGCGCGACCGAGACGCTGCGCGTGCACGCGGTGGCGCGCCTCATGCTGGACAACATCCCGCACGTGAAAGGCTTCTGGATTGCCACCGGCGTGGAGGTGGCGCAGGTGGCGCTGTGGTTCGGGGTCGACGACCTCGACGGCACGGTGCAGGAGGAGAAGATTTACCACATGGCCGGGGCGCGGACACCGGAGGCGATGACCACGGGGGCCATTCGGCGGCTCATCCGCAGGGCAGGCCGCGAGCCGGTGGAGCGCGATACGCTCTACAACGTTGTAACCGGCCCTGAAGCGCCTGATGAGGCCCCCACACTAGTACAATGAATGTGTGGCTGCCCCGCGGGCAGTCATGGCTGGAAGCCGGGAACTGGAAGCTGGGATGGACATAAAGCTCCTGACCGACGTCGAAAAGGCGAGCATCGGAGAGCGGCAACCGCTTCCCGATCGATACCTCCGCCTGTCGGACGACGAGATGGACGCGCGGATTGCCGACGCGAAGCGGACGCTCGGCGAGCGCCTGGTGATCCTGGGGCACCACTACCAGCGCGACGAGGTCATCAAGTTCGCGGACTACATCGGGGACTCGCTGAAGCTGGCGCGCGCGGCGGCGAGTCGCGGCAAGGCCGAGTTCATCGTGTTCTGCGGCGTGCACTTCATGGCCGAGAGCGCGGACATCCTGCGCGCGCCGCATCAGAAGGTCCTTCTTCCGGATCTTGCCGCCGGCTGCTCGATGGCCGACATGGCCGCCCCCGATCAGCTCGACATGTGCTGGCGCGAGCTCGGGGAGATGGGCATCACGACCGGCCCCCTCGGCGGACGCCGTCTCGGTGTGGTGCCGGTCACCTACATCAACTCGTCAGCGGCAATCAAAGCGTTCGTCGGCGAACACGGCGGCATCGTGTGCACGTCGACCAATGCCGCGGCGGTGATGACGTGGGCGTGGGAGCAGGGAGAGAAGCTCGTCATGCTGCCCGATCAGCATCTCGGGCGCAACACCGCGTACAAGATGGGGGTCCCGCTCGACCAGATGGTCGTCTGGGATCCGAACGAAGTGTGGGGCGGACTGGAACCGGAGCAGGTCAAGGCGGCGAAGCTGATCCTGTGGATGGGTCATTGCTCGGTCCACACGCGATTCACGGTCGCGCAGATCGACGCCTTCCGCAAGCAGCACCCCGGCGGACAGGTCGTCGCCCATCCCGAGTGCACCTTCGACGTCGTCCAGGCCGCCGACCGCAGCGGGTCCACCGAGTACATCATCGACACCGTGAAGGACAGCCCGCCGGGAAGCGTGTGGGCGGTGGCGACCGAGGTCCATCTCGTCAGCCGCCTCGGCCACCAGGTTGCGCCCGACCGGACGGTCATCACGCTCGATCCGTTCGGCTGCCTGTGCTCGACGATGTTCCGCGTGTCGCC
>CAYZBZ010000192.1:0-7808 GCA_964476725.1 uncultured Vicinamibacterales bacterium | reverse complement strand
CGCGGCGCTCGGCGGCGTGATCGAGGCGTCCTCCGCGTCGGCGCAGGTATCGGCGCTGCTGGCGTTCGTGTCCGCGCACGAGCGCCTGCCGCAGCCGGCTGACCCGTGGTACTTACCGCATCTTCGCGCGCGCGCGGCGGTGCTGGCTGCCCTCGAATCGCTTCGCGATGCGCACCGGCTGCACGACGACGAGCCGGTCCCGCTCGCGGAGCTCTCGGGAACGGTCCGCCGGTGGATCGAAGGCCAGACATTCTCTCCGCGGACCGGGACGCGGGGAGTGGCGCTCATGGACGCCCCGGCCGCCGCGTACGCGGATGTCGATGAAGTGCGCCTGGTAGGCCTCGTCGAAAGCGACTGGCCCGATCGCGGCCGCCGCAGCATTTTCTACCCGTCATCGCTGCTGACTCAACTGGGATGGCCTGCCGACGCCGATCGACTCGCGGCCGTGCGTGCGCGGTTCCACGATCTGCTGAGGCTCGCCCGGACGCGCGTCACAATCTCGATCTTCACGCTCGAAGACGACGCGATCGTGCCGGCGTCGGTGTTCCTGGAAGACGTGGAGGCCGCGGGGCTGCCGGTCGAGCAGATACCGCCGCCGGCGCCGTCCCGGATGTTCCTTCACGAAGCGCTCGCGGAAGAACCGCTCGCGGCTTCTGCGCTGAGCGGCGCGCCGCTCGAGTGGCTCATGCTGCGGGCGTCGCGATCGCCGGCCGCCGGCGGCCTGTTCCACGGCGACGCGGGGCCCCGCGCGGCGGCGGTCTACGCCGTCAGCCACGTGGAGCGGTACCTGGAATGCCCCTTCAAGTATTTCGCGGCGTACGTCCTGCGGCTGCCAGAGGAACGCGACGAAGAGTCCGGGTTGACCGCGCAGGAGCGCGGGCAGTTTCTCCACGACGTATTCGAGGAGTTCTTCGCGGCGTGGCAGGCGTCTGGCAGGGGGAGCCTGACGACGGAGCGCATGGCCGAGGCGCTCGTCCTGTTCGAGCGGGTCGCGGAGGAGCGGCTCGCGACGCTGTCGGAATCGGATCGCGCCCTCGAACGCACGCACCTGCTTGGATCGGCGGCCGCCTCCGGCCTGGCCGAGCGCGCGTTCGGGTTCGAGATCGAGCAGGGAGGGGACGTGATCGAGCGGCTGCTCGAGCACGAGATCGAGGGGCAGTTCGTCTTCACCACCGCGGCGGGTCCACGCAGCGTACGCCTGCGTGCAAAGGCGGATCGAATCGACCTGCTGGCCGACGGCACGCTGCGGGTCGTCGACTACAAGCTTGGGAAGGCGCCGAAACCGGCGCGCGCGCTGCAGCTGCCGGTCTACGGCGTGTGCGCGCAACAGTCGCTCGAGGGGCGGCACGGTCGATCGTGGACGCTGGGGCGGGCCGGATACGTCGCCTTCCGCGAGAAGAACGCGTTTGTCGAGCTCGGCGCCTCGTCTTCTCTCGAGACGGCCGTCGAGGCCGGCCAGGAACGGCTCCTCGCGGCCATCGACGGCATCGAACGAGGGGAGTTTCCGCCGAAGCCCGATGAGCCGTTCATCTGCACGTGGTGCGGCTACGCCTCCGTGTGCCGCAAGGACTACGTGGGCGATGAGTGAGACCCCTCCGAACCGCCCGGCGGGATCGCAGCTGTCGCTGTTTGACCCGGACAGCGCCGCTATGCCGGCCGCAGCCAATCCGATCGAATCGGAAGTTGGTTGCCTCGCCGAAGCCTCGGCGAAGCCGAGCCTCGCCGAAGCCTTGGCGGAGGCGGGCGACGCCGGTGCGCGGGAGTTCGCCACCAACCCGCGGAACAACGTGGTACTCGAGGCCTCCGCAGGCACGGGAAAGACGTCCGTGCTGGTGTGGAGGTACATCAACCTCCTGAAGGCCGGCGTCGAACCCGGCAACATCCTCGCGATGACGTTCACCCGGAAGGCGGCCGCGGAAATGCGCGAGCGCATCATCCGCGAGCTCAAAGAGGCGGCGGCGCGATCGGAGATCGACAAGGCCCTGTGGAACGAGGTGCGCGATCGCCTTGGGGAGATCTCGATCAGCACGATCGACGCGTTCTGCCTGTCGCTGCTGCGCGAGTTCCCGCTCGAAGCGGACCTCGACCCCGGATTCGAGATGGCGGACGAGACCGAGGTGCCCCGGCTCGTTGAAGAGTCGCTGGATCGATCGCTGCGAATCTCGGCCGCGCTCGCGAAGCAGGAGCCGGACATCGCAGTCGTGCTGGCCCAGCTGGGCATGTCCCGGACACGGGCCGGGCTTGCGTTGCTCCTCGAGCGGCGTCTCGTCGCCTCGGACGCGCTCGATCGCTTCCTGGCCAACGGTCCGCCGGATCTGACCGCCGAAGTCGTCTGCCGCCGGGCGGCCACGTCGCTGCAGGACGCGCTGCGCGCGGTCCCCGGCGGGTTGGCCCGCTTCCTCGCTGAAGGACCGGTCGGGCACCCGCGTTACCAGATGCTCGTGCGCGATCTGGAGCGGCTGCTCGATCTGGAGCACGCCGGCGATGCGCAGATCCGCGCGCTCGTCGATCGGGTCGCGGCGCATTTTCTGACGGCTGAGGGCAAAGCCCGGAAGATCGGCGCCATTCCGCCGTACAAGACCGAGCGGGACTATCCGTCGCAAGAGGCGTCGAAGCGGCACCGCACGGCCGTGTCCCAGATTGCGCCCCACATCGAGCAGGTGGTCTTCGCGTTCACACGCGATCTCAACGTCGTGCTCGCGCGCGGCATCCGCCGCATGTTCGCCATCGCTCTCGCGCAATACCGTAAAGCCCTGGAGGATCGGTCCGTCCTCGATTTCTCCGATGTGCTCCAGCGCGCGCTCGATCTGCTGCGGCAGATGGACGAGTTCTCGCAGAGCCGCTTCAGGCTCGAGTCGCGCTACCACCATGTGCTCGTGGACGAGTTCCAGGACACGAGCCGCGCGCAATGGGAGCTGGTGTCCCTGCTGATTCAGTCGTGGGGAGAGGGACTTGGCCTGGCGACCCAACCCTCCATCTTCATCGTGGGCGATCGCAAGCAGTCGATCTATCGGTTCCGCGATGCCGAGGTCGCGGTGCTGCAGGAAGCCGGCCGCTACATCGAAGGGCTGAGGCCCGCGGGAAGCCCGCGCCGTTCCATCAGCCGCAGCTTCCGCGCGCTGCCGGAACTGCTCGAGTTCGTCAACGAGCTGTTCGCGGAGATGTCGCAGCCGGGCGCCCGGCCGGACGACTTCACCTACAACGAGTCCGACCGGTTCCCGACGGGTCTCGCTGGCGATGACGTGCGCGGGCCGGTGCTGGGGCTGGCGGTTTCGGACGATCCGGTGGCGTGCGCATCGGCGGTGGCGGCGGAGATCGGACGCATCCTCGGCGAAGAGACGGTGCGCGATCGCAAGACGGGTGTACCGCGTCAGGCGCGCCCCGGAGATATCGCGATCCTGTTCCGATCGCGCACCAGCCATCGCGAGTTCGAGCACGAGCTCGAGCTGCGCGGGATCCCCACCTACGTCTACAAGGGGCTCGGCTTTTTCGACGCGGACGAGATCAAGGACCTCTCCGCGCTCATGCGATATCTGGCCGATCCCGGATCTGACCTGCGCGCGGCCGCTTTCCTGCGGTCGCGCTTCGTGCGCCTGTCGGATCGCGGCCTCGCGCAGCTCGGCCCGAGGCTCGCCGCCGCGATCACCGGCGCCGAGCCGCCGGCGGAAGCTGCGCGCCTGGACGCCGAAGATCGCCGTGTGCTGCAGCACATCCGCGCGTGCGCGGGCGAGTGGCTGGCGCAGGTGGACCGCGTGCCGCCGGCCGACCTCATCGAGCAGCTGCTGCCGGCGACCGCCTACGCGTACGAGCTCCGGGGTCCCCGCCGCCAGCAGGCCTGGGAGAACCTGAAGAAGATGCGGAGCCTCGTCCGCCGCATCCAGAACCGCGGGTACGCGACGCTCGCCCGCATCGCCGATCACATCGAGTCGCTCACGGCAGGTGACGAGTCGAACGCGGTAATCGAGGCGCTCGACGCCGTCAACCTGATGACCGTGCACGCCTCGAAAGGGCTCGAGTTTCCGGTGGTGTTCGTCGTGAACCTCGGCAGGGGAGCCAGCGGACCGCCACGTCCGGTTCGGGTCGTCGTCGATGGCGAAGGCGGGGAGCCGTCGGTGTCCGTCGGCCCATTCGTGTCGGAGACCGACGAAGCCGAGCGCGACAGGGAAAAGCAGGAGACACGCCGGCTCATGTACGTTGCGCTCACCCGCGCGCGCGACCGGCTGTACCTGTCCTCCGTGTTGAAAGACGGCGTGCTGCAGCCCGGACGCGGCAGCCTCGCCGAGGTGCTGCCCGACTCGCTGAAGCAGCTCTTCGGGCGGGCCGCCACCGCGTTCGATGAGTGCGCCACGCTCGGATGGGCGGGACAATCCGGCCGCCCCTTCGAATGGCGGCTCTGCAAGATTGTTCCGGTCGAGTCCGCCACGCGGTCGTCGCCGAACGTCGCAGCTGACGATGCCCGGCTCGGACCCGTCGCGGACGTCGCCGGGACGGACCGCATCCCGGTGACTCGGTGGCTCACCGAAGCGATCGGAACGGACCAGTATCGGACCGCCGGGGTACGCGACCTGACCATCGGAACCCTGGTCCACCGGCTCTTCCAGTTCGAGGATCTATTGAGCGGATCCGCGCGCGACGAAGACGAGTCCGCCCACGCGCGTGCGCTTTTGCGGCCGGAGGAGCGCGCGGCGCTCGAAGACGTCGACATGACTGTGGCGGACGCGCTCGATGCATGGCGCTCCATGCGCGCGCGGGACGACGTCGTGGCGCTCCTGGCGGGCGGTCGACGCCTGAACGAGGTGCCGTTCTCTCTCCGCGTACGGCCGAGCTCCGGGGAGGACGCGGTCGTCCTTCGCGGCACGATCGACTGCCTGATTCAGCGCGACGACGGCTCGGTGGTGGTGGTTGAATTCAAGTCCGGGCGCCCGCGCCCGTCGCACCAGCAGCAGCTCGACCTGTACGTCGAAGCCGCACGCGGCCTGTTCCCGGGTGTGCCCGTGGAAGGCCGCCTGATCTATCCAGACTGATGGCCGAAGGACCCGTCTCGGATCTCTCTGGCAGATGCCCTTTTCGTGCGCGGTGTGAGAGTTCGGCACATTCTGCCCGCTGCAGAGCCTAAGCCTCATGAGCTGAGCGAGTTCGGCCGAGAATACCAGGGCCGGGTCATCTATCCTGGGCTGGTGTAGCCTTCGGGTGTCAGTGGAAACCCGATCGCAGCTTCACCAGCCAGATCCCCGCAACACTAGCTGTATCAGTGCTTTCTGCCAACGCAGGAACCAAAGTCCTCATCCAGCTGTCTAAGCTGAAAACTGGCGTCGAGATTGCATTAACGGTCGGCTGACGGAGGTGCTGCTATGCAGGTACCAGCGGGTGGGCTGAATTACGTAAGACCCTCGACCACGGTGTTCGAGCTCGAGGCGCTCGAAGGTCTGCCGTGCGGGTGCGTGGCTGCGGCCTACCGGGCGCGTCCCTGGGACGTGGCGGTCGTGTCGCTCGAGGCCAAAGGGCCCCATTGCATTCTGACGGGGCACGCCAGCGGGCAGATTCTAGGTCTCGGGGATCCCGAGGAATTCGACGAGGAAGAAGAATCGGAGGAATAGGGGGCCCCTCCGTCAGCTCCCCCCCTTTCCTTCCCCCCACAGCCTCGCCCGGTCTTCCGCTTCCTCGCGCGTTTGCCCAACCAGCACGACGGAATGTTCCGGTTTCCCGTCCGCGCCGGGGATCCACGCGACCCAATGCGGCCCGCGCGACTCACTCCGAACATCTCGAGACGTCTTCCGATCGGCCATACGTGCATCGTATACCCAGACGGGACCACCTAGGTCCCCAGAAGATCTCGTGCGCGTGCAGGAAACTCGAAGATCTTGATTGCGTACAGGAAAGCCGTTCCCGTACAATCCGAAGGTTTGGCAACGGCCTCGGTGGCCGAGAGGAGTGCAGACTAGATGGCCCTGACTTGTCCGAGCTGCGGGAACGACCAGAACTTTCTGGTCAAGACCCTGCAGATGCACGTCGTCCAGTTGCGCGATTCCCGCGTGGAAGCGAACGAAGAGGGTCGCCCGGCGGTGATCGAGGTGCTCTGCGACGAGTGCGAGACCGCGTTGAACTTCGCGGATTTCGAGGAAGACGTTCGTAACGAAGTGCTGCTGACGCTCGGCGCCCGCTGAGCCCGCGTTATCCTTCCGCCGTTTCAGCCTCTTCGAAGTGTTCGCATTCGGGGCAGATCCACTCGCGGACCAGCTGTACAGCCTGACCGGGTCCTGATGGGAGCTCGCGCACGCTGAGACGCATCGCCTCTCCACAGAGCGGGCACTCGCGCATGCGCGCCATCCTACCATCGGTCCGCGCTGTCCTTGACTTCCCCCCGATCGGCTCCTATCGTAGCGGGACGGTGGCCCATGCGTGATTACTACGACGTTCTGGGTGTTTCGCCGGGCGCGGGCGCTGACGAGATCAGGCGCGCATACCGGCAGCTCGCTCGCCGCTATCATCCCGACATCTCGGGAGACGAGCGCGGCGGGGCGTTCCCGGAAGTTTCGCGGGGGCACGACGTGCTGTGCGATTCCGATCGGCGCCGCTCGTACGACGCGAGGCTCCTGTCGGGCAGCTCCGCCGACTGGCTGGCCGACGAGATCGCCATCGACTTTCCCTCCGTCGCGAGCGTCCTCGACCGCATGCGCAGCGCCTTCTTCGGCGCCGCGCGCGAGGCAGCCCTCTCAGCCGAGATCGTCGTCAGCCCGCATGAGGCCTTCTGGGGCGCGCTCGTCCCGCTGCGTGTGCCGCTGCGCTGCACGTGTCCCCGGTGCGGCGGCCGTGGCGAGGTATGGTCGGAGTGGTGTGCGGCGTGCGGCGGCGTGGGCGACGTCTCGGCGGTCCACGACATGCGGCTGCGCGTGCCGGCGGGCGTGCGGGAAGGGGCTCGTTTCCGCTTCAGCATCACTCCGCGGGGCGCCCCGCAGACATTTGTTGAAGTGCGGATTACAATCCGGTAAAGAATTTTCGATTGCTGATTGTCGAGTGCTGATTGATTCTTGATTCATCACTCAGCAATCAGCAATCAGCACTCAGCAATTCCATTGCGCCCTCATCTTCACCTGCTCGGTATCCTGCAGCTCGTCTGGGGCGCCATCGGCCTCCTTCTCGGCGTGTCGATGCTACTGCTCGCTATCGGCGCGATCGCCATCGGCGTGACGTCGGTCCAGGACCGGATCGCGGCGGGCATCACCGCCGGGGCATTCGTGGTGTTTGCGGTCGCGCTGCTGGTCGGGGGAGGGGCGAACGCCTGGGCGGGAGCCGCGTTGCGCCGCCATCAACCGCGCGGCCGGCTTGCGGTCCTCTGGCTCGGCGCGTTGAACCTCTTCGTGCTGCCGTTCGGGACGGCCCTCGGCATCTACGCGTTCTGGGTCCTCCTGCATAACGAAACCCGCGGGGCGTTCTTCGGCGGGACCGGGTCCTAGGACCTGCCCGGCCCGGCATTCAAGAGACAGGATTCGCGTGTCGCAGACGGACAAGACGGCGAGCGGCTTCGATCCCAACGTGGCGGCGGCGTTGTGCTACAGCCTGGGGTGGGTCACCGGCCTTCTGTTCTTCATGACCGAACCGCAGAACAAGTTCGTCCGGTTCCACGCGGTCCAGGCGATGCTCGTGTTTGGCACCGCCTGCGTGGCCTTCCTGCTGTGCCTGTCGGTACCCTTCCTCGGATGGATCCTGTCGATCTTCGTGTTCTACGGGAGCGTGGCCCTGTGGCTGCTCCTCATGTTCAAGGCTTATCAGGGGGAGCGCTTCAAGCTGCCGATCGCCGGAGACATGGC
>CAYZBZ010000191.1:0-7848 GCA_964476725.1 uncultured Vicinamibacterales bacterium | reverse complement strand
TATACTGTGCGCCGTCCCTTTCGCCCGGTCTTTTTTCACCGATTCCCATTCGATCCCCTTTTGATCGAGGTAGCGCCGCATGCACGCCATTCAGAAAACGTGGGCCGCTCTCGCCGTGTGCGCCGCGCTCGGCGCCGTCCTGTCCGCGCAGGACGCGCAGAAGCCACCGGCTGGCAGCACGCCGGCGGAATTCAAGGCACTGAAGTATCGACCGATTGGCCCTGCCGCCGGCGGCCGTGTGTCACGCGCCGCCGGGATTCCCGGTGACCCCGGGACGTACTACGCCGCGACGGCATCAGGCGGCGTGTGGAAGTCCACTGACGCCGGCGTGACGTGGAAACCGATCTTCGACGATCAGGCGATCTCCTCAATCGGATCGACCGCGGTCGCGCCGTCCGACTCGAACGTGGTCTACGTCGGATCCGGCGAGGCGAACATCCGCGGCAACGTGGCGGCGGGCAACGGGATCTACAAATCGACCGACGCCGGGAAGACGTGGACGCACGTGTGGAAGCAGGAGGGGCAGATCGGCAAGCTGGTCGTGCACCCAACGAATCCTGACATCGCGTTCGCGGCGGTGCTCGGCCACCCGTTCGGCCCGAACGCGGAGCGCGGTGTGTACCGCACGACCGACGGCGGCAGGACCTGGCAACAGGTATTGAAGAAAGATGCGGACACCGGCGCGTCCGATGTCGAGATGGACCCGTCGAATCCTTCGATTCTCTTCGCCGGATTCTGGCAGGCCCGCCGCCTGCCGTGGGATCTCGTCAGCGGCGGCCCCGGCAGCGGTCTCTACGTCTCGCGCGACGGCGGCGAATCGTGGAAGCCGCTGACCGGCAGCGGCCTGCCCGAGGGCACGTGGGGCAAAGTCGGCGTTGCGATCGCCCCGTCGGATGGCCGCCGCGTCTACGCGCTGATTGAAGCCGAGAAAGGGGGATTGTTCAGGTCTGACGACGGAGGGGAGAGCTGGACGCTCGTCAACCCGGCGCACGCGCTGCGCCAGCGCGCCTGGTACTACACGACGCTGACCGTCAACCCGGCCAATCGCGAGGACGTGTGGTTCCCGCAGGTCCAGATGCTGCGCTCAATCGACGGCGGCAAGACCCTGCAGTACATCAAAGGACTGCACCATGGCGACCACCACGACGTCTGGATCGATCCGAAGAACCCGAAGCGGCTGATCGCCGCCAACGACGGCGGCGTCGACATCACCACGAACGGCGGCGAGACGTGGTACGCACCGCCGCTGCCGATCAGCCAGTTCTACCACGTGTCGGTGGACACCCGGAACCCGTACCACGTCGCGGGGGCCATGCAGGACATGGGCACCGCTCAGGGGCCGAGCGCAAGCCTGCGCGGCAGCATCGCGTTGTCGGATTGGCACGGCGTGGGTGGCGGTGAAGCGGGCCACGTGGTATCGGACTGGAGCGACCCGAACATCGTCTACGCGGGGGAGTACCTCGGGATCATCACGCGCTACGACGATCGCACCGGCGAGTCGCGCAACGTGAGCGCCTGGCCCGAGAATCCTTCCGGCCATGGCGGCGAGGACATGCGTTACCGCTTCCAGTGGACCGCCCCGATCGCGCCCTCTCCCCACGATGCGAAGACCATCTACCACGGCGCGCAGGTGATCTTTCGGACGGTGGACGGCGGACAGTCGTGGGAAGTCATCAGCCCCGACCTCACGCGCAACGACACATCGAAACAGAAGTGGTCGGGCGGCCCGATCACGGGAGACAACACGGGCGTCGAAACCTACGGCACCGTGTTCGCGATCGCGGAGTCGCCGCGCCAGAAGGGCCTGATCTGGGCGGGCAGCGACGATGGACTCATGCACGTCACGCGCGACGCGGGCCGGAACTGGACGAACGTGACGGCTGCGATGCCAGGTCTGCCCGAATGGGGTACCGTCAGCGCAATCGAGCCGTCCCCGTTCGACCCGTCCATCGCCTATGTCGTCGTGGACGCTCATCGGCTCGACAACATGCGGCCGTACCTCTACAAGACGGCCGACTACGGCCGCACGTGGTCGCAGCTCGACCGACAGCTGCCGCAGGACGTCTACCTGCACGCGGTGCGCGAGGATCCGGCGAAACGAGGGCAGCTCTATCTCGGCACCGAGCGCGGCGTGATGTTCTCGACGGACGGCGGGGCCACCTGGCGCGATCTCAAGCTGAACCTGCCGACCGTCGCCGTCCACGATCTCGTCGTCAAGGGGGACGACCTCGTGGTTGGCACGCACGGACGTTCCGTGTGGATCCTCGACGACCTGCAGCCGATCCGCGAGATGAGCGCGAAGATCGCTGAATCGAACGCGCACCTCTTCCCCGTCGCAGACGCTGTCAGGTGGCGCTTCGGCGGCGGCGCGTACGGCTCGCGCGGCGCGAGCTTTTCCAATCCTCCCGCGGGAGCATCGATTTACTACTTCCTCAAGGAGAAGCCGCAGGGGGAGTTGAAGATCGAGATCGTCGATGCCCAGAACCGCATCGTACGAACGCTCAGCAGCATCGCCCGCGAACCGGACTACAGCAGCGAGGAGGATGACCCCGAGGACTTCAAGAAGCAGGCGCTGCCGGTCGAGCCCGGCGTGCAGCGGGCGGTATGGGACCTCGGGTGGCAGGGGGCGACGAAAATTAAAGGGGGCAAGATCGACACGGGCGATCCGGCGGAGGGACCTCGCGCGGTTCCCGGCCCCTACACCGTGCGGCTGACGGTCAGCGGCAAGACGCAGACGACTCCGCTCCGGATCGTCCCCGATCCGCGCGGCGGCGTGTCGCAGGCGGATCTCGAAGCGCAGCTCGCCTACGCGCTGCGTGTCCGCGACGACCTGTCGCGGCTGACGCTGCTCGTCAACCAGGTCCGTTCAGTCCGGGAGCAGTTGCAGGCGCGCGCAAAGGCGCTGGATGCGCACAAAGGTGAGGCGCCGATCGCCGAATTGCTCAAGACGTCCGCGGAGGTGATCAAGCGGGCTGATGCCCTCGAGGACAGGCTGCACAACCCCACCGCTGAAGTGGTCTACGACATCCTCGCGATGCGCGGAGGCACACGCCTCTATTCGCGGCTGGCGCCCCTGCAGATGTGGGCAATCGAGGCCGACGGGCCGCCGACGGCCGGCATGAAACAGGTCGTAGAGGAACAGGAAAAGGAGCTGACCCAGCTCGAGCGTGAGACACAGACATTTCTCAGGCAGGACGTCGCGGGCATCAACGCAGCCGCGAGCAAGCTCGGCCTGGCGTACCTGATAGTGCCGTCCATGTAGGGCCGCCCGTCTGGCTTTTGAACTCTGCAGTTCGGCTTACGCTCCGTTTCGGCAGTAAAACTGGCGAGTGAGATGGTCCCATTGTTGCTACCTCCATCCCGTTGGGAAGTACTCATAATCTCAGGGAGGACAGCAATGAAAGTTCGAAGTTGGATTGGGGCGCTCGTCTTTGGCATCGCGCTGGCGCCGTTGCCAGCTCTGGCACAGGTAGCCAAAGTGGACGACAGCGCGGCGATCAAGACGCGCATCGAGACCCGGCTGAAGGCCAGTGCGTCTCTCAAGGGCGACGACATCAAGGTCGAAGCGGATAACGGGGTCGTCACACTGACCGGCACCGTGCGTTCGCAGGCCGAGCGCAACAGAGCGGCTCAGCTGGCGACGGTTACGGGCGTCACGCGCGTGGAGAACAAGCTCGACATCAAGAGCGAGACGGCCGCGGGCAAGGAGCCCAGCATCGGCGATAAGACCGCGGACAAGACCGGCAAGATAGTGGACAAGACCGTCGACGTGTCGAAGACGGCGGCCTCCAAGACGAAGGACGCGGCCGTTAGCGCGGGCGAGGCGATCACCGACACGTGGATACTGACGAAGGTCAAAGCAGACTTCATCGGTGAGGACGCGCTGAAAGGCAGCGACATCAACGTGGACGTGAAGGATCACGTGGTCACGCTGAAGGGCACCGTGGCCTCGGCTGCCGGCCGCGCACGGGCGATTGAGATTTCGAAAACGACGAAGGGCGTCACGCGCGTGCTCGACAACCTGACCATCGCGCCCGCCAAGTAGCGCAGCCCTTCCGCATTCGCGGCGGTGGGGCGCCTCGGGCCCTGCACCTACGCTTCCCGTTTCCGGCTCCGGGAGACGGCGAGCGACAGCACGACGAGGCCCCAGGCGGCGAGCGCCGCCGCCTGGGGCCACAGCAGTTCCAAACCGATCCCTTTCAGGAAGATCCCCCTCACGATCACAAGGAAGTACCGGAGCGGAATCAGGTACGTGAACGGCTGGATGACGGCCGGCATGTTCTCGATCGGGAAGATGAACCCCGAGAGGTAGATCATCGGCGTCAGGAAGAAAAACGTCGCGGTCATCATCGCCTGCTGCTGCGTGTTCGAAATCGTCGAGATGAAGAGGCCGAGCGAGAGCGTGCACAACACGTAGAGCAGGCACATGGCCAGCAGCAGGAGGAAGCTGCCGCGCAACGGGATCTCGAACCAGAAGACCGAGACCGCGACGACCAGCAGCACGTCCACCATGGCGATCACGCCGTACGGCAGCAGCTTGCCGACGATCAGCTCCCAGCGCCGCAGCGGCGTGACGTTGAGCTGCTCGAGGGTTCCCATCTCCTTTTCCCGCACGATCGCCATCGCGGCGAGATTGGCGGTGACGACGAGGAGCACGAGCGCGAGCACTCCTGGAATCATGAAGTGCCGGCTCTCGAGCTGCGGGTTGAACCAGACGCGGATCCGCGGGTCGATGCCGCCGGCTTGCGGCTGACCCGCCGATTCCGGCTGGCTGCCTCCCTCGACGAGCTCCTGGGCGTAGCCGCCGATCAGGCTGGTGGCGTACCCGAGTGCGACGTTCGTGGAGTTGGAATCGGTGCCGTCTGCAATCACCTGCACGGTGACCGGCCGATTCGCACGGACATCCGCGCCGTACCCGGCCGGGATGGACAGCGCGAGCCAGGCGCGGCCGGCCTCGAGGTACGGCTCGATTTCTCCGGTCGTCGTGACGGTGTCGATCACGCTGAAGTTCCGGGAGGCCTCGAAACGGGCGACGAGCTCGCGGCTCGCTGAGGTGCGGTCCCCGTCCGCGACCACCACCGGCACATCGCGCACGTCGGTCGTCGCGGCGTACCCGAGCATCGTGAGCTGCAGGATCGGCGCGACCACGACCAGCCCGAACAGCCTCGGGTCCTTGCCGAGCTCGAGGAACTCCTTCCACACCAGAAAGCGCAGGCGGTGCATGTCAGCCCTGCTCCTTCGACAGCCGCCACGACGAGAGCCCCAGCATCGCCACGGCGTACAGCGCGAGCGCGCCCAGCTGCGGCAGAAGATGACCGAGCGCGGTCCCTTTCAGCACGATCCCGCGCAGCGCGACGAGGAAGTATCGCGCCGGCACGAGATACGTCACGACCTGCAGCGCCGGCGGCATGCTGCTGATGGGAAAGATGAACCCCGACAGCATGAGGGTCGGCAGGAACGAGATCAGCAGCGCCATCTGGAACGCGACCTGCTGCGTGCGCGACGCGGTGGAAATCAGCAGCCCGGTCGCGAGCGCGCCGACCAGGAACAACGACTGCGCGACCAGCAACGCGACCCAGTTGCCGCGCATCGGCAGCCCGAAGAGCACCATCGACGCGCCGATGATGAGGGCGGCCGACGTGAGGGCAATCAGGAAGTACGGGATCGTCTTGCCGACGATGAACGAGACGGTGCCGATCGGCGCCATCCGCACCTGCTCAATCGTGCCGATCTCCTTTTCGCGCACGATCGACAGCGCGGTGGATGCGACCGCCGTGATCATCGCGATGTAGGCGATGAGGCCGGGAACGAGGAACAGCGTGCTGCGAAGCTCCGGGTTGTACCAGATGCGGGGCTCGACGGCGAGCGGCGGCTGGACCTGTACACCTCCGGGGGCGAACCGCGCGGCGGCGGTCCTGAGAATGCTCGAGGCGTAGCCGAGCACCGTCGTGGCCGTGTTCGCGTTGTCGCCGCTGATGAGCACCTGGACGGGGGCGATCAGTCCGGACCGCACGTCGCGGGCGAATCCCTCCGGAATCACGAGCACCGCGCGGGCGTCGTTGAGATTCAGGAGACGCTCCGCTTCCGTTGGGGCGTGCACCGCCGCCGCGAGGTCGAAGTAGCCGGAGTTGATGAACGCCGACACGACCTCGCGGCTTTCCGGGGTGCCGTCCCGATCTTCGACGGCGAGCCGCACGTGGCGGATGTCGAAGTTCAACGCGTACCCATAGAGCAGCAGGAAGAACGCCGGCACGAACACGAGAATGAACAGCGTGCGCCGGTCCCGCGAGATCTGCCGCAGCTCCTTCCGGCAGACGGCGAGCGCCTTCGTCATGCGGCCGTCCCGTTCGCACGCGCGGCATGCTCGACCACGTCGAGGAAGACATCCTCGAGCGACGGCGGCACCTCGTCCGCGCTGTCGATCTGAATGCCTTCCGCCTGAAGCCGCCGGACCAGCGCGCCCGCGGAGACGCGCGTATCCCGCAGCACCGCGTGCACCGCCGTCCCGAAGAGGCTGGTCTTCTCGACATCCGGCATCGCGTCGAGCGCACGCATGGCGTCGATCGGACGCGGCGTGCGCACCTCGACGATCGGGCGGCCCGAGAACACCTGCTTGACCTCGCCCGTCGTCCCGATCGCCGCCAGCCGCCCCGCATGGATCAACGCCACGCGGTGGCAGCGCTCTGCTTCGTCGAGATAGTGCGTCGTGACGAGCACCGTCACGCCTGAGGCTGCCAGCGTGTCGATCAGCCGCCAGAACTGGCGGCGCGACAGCGGGTCGACCCCGCCCGTCGGCTCATCGAGAAACAGGATGGCCGGCTCGTGGAGGATGGCGCAGCCGAGCGCCAGCCGCTGGCGCCAGCCACCCGCCAGGTCGCGCGCCAGCGTCTGCTCGCGACCGTTCAGCCCCGCCATCTCGAGGGCGAACGCCCGGCGATCCGCCAGGCGCTCCGGAGTCAGCCCGTAGATGCCGCCAAAAAAGCGGATGTTCTGATCGACCGTGAGCAGCTCGTACAGCGAGAACCGCTGCGACATGTAACCGATGCGCTGCTTCACGCCTTCCGGATCGGACGCGACATCGATGCCGCCGACGAGCGCCGTGCCGGAGCTGGGGCGCAGCAGCCCGCAGAGCATCCGGATCGTCGTGGACTTGCCGGCGCCGTTGCTCCCGAGAAATCCGAAGATCTCTCCGCGCGCGACCTCGAACGACACGTCGTCCACGGCGACGAAGCCGCCGAATCGCCGGGTGAGATGCTTCACTTCGATTGCGTTGAGCACAGCGTATTTCCTTCTGGCTTTGGGCTTTGGGACTTTAGGCTTTGGGTTTGCCCAGAGCCTAGAGCCTAGAGCCCAGTGTTACTTCCCCACCGCCCTGGTGAGCCTGGCCTCGGCGAGCCGGGCATTTGCCAGGGCGCGCGTGCGATCGAGCTCGGCCTGCAGCACGGCGACCTCCGCATCGAGCAGCTCGCTGCTCGTAGCCACGCCGGCGCTGAAGCGTTCCCCAAGGACTCGCCGGGCCTCGGTGGCGCTTCGAACCCCGTCGGAGGCGGCGGCAATGGCCGCGCGGCTGGAGTCGACCTCGAGCCAGCGCTGACGCACCTCGAACGCGGTCTGCCGGTCGAAGTCGGCCACGCGGGATGCCGCTTGGCGCGCGCCCGCGGCCGCTTCCGCCTGCTCGGCGTGCCGCCGCCCGCCGTCCCACAGCAGCCAGCTCACGTTGACCGACACGTCCCATGAGTCTCGCCACTCGCCAATGCGCGGAAAGATGCGCGGGTTCGGGCGCGCGTAGTCGTAGCCGCCAGCGACGCCGATCTGGCCCGGTTGCTGGCCGAGCGGGTGTGGCTCGAC
>CAYZBZ010000190.1:1345-7861 GCA_964476725.1 uncultured Vicinamibacterales bacterium | reverse complement strand
AAGTACTTGCCGTAGCCGGCCCGGAGGACGGTCTTCTCGTTGAGGGAGTAGGCCGCACCGACCCGGAACTGGTAGTTGTTCTTGTCGAGCTTCCACGGCCGATTCGGGGCGCCGTCCACGCCGGCGAACCTGATGCCCCCCATCACCTGTTGACCGACGCGCGCCGAGACCGGATTGACGATGGTCGGATCGAACGCGTAGTTCAGCATGTCGTTTTCTTCCGTCACGGACCCGTTGATGTCCCAGCGGAAGCCGAGGTTCACCGACAGCTTGTTGCTGACGCGCCAGTCGTCCTGGATCCAGGGCGCCATGAAGAACCACTTGTAGTGAGGCGTCGGGTTGACTTCCACTTGCCCGCCGTCCGGCGCGCCGAGCAGGAAGGAAGCGAAGGAGTTGCCCTCGAGCACGTTGGTGCTGTTCAGGGTGCGTTCCGTGAAGTCGCGGTTGAACGTCACCTGGCCGCCGGAATTGTTGTAGTTCTCGTTGAAGACGTTCGTCCACCGCATGTCGAGGCCGCTGCGGATGTTGTGATTGCCGCGGTTCAGCGACACGTTCGGCTGGAGCGACCAGTTCCGATTCCGGTTGGGACTCGTGCCGCGCGACAGCTGCTCGAAGTCATCGACCTCGATGCGCGGGAACAGGCCGCCGAGCGGCTTGCTTGGAAGCTGGTCGACGAGGCTGGCCGGCCAGAACTCGGTCGCATCGAAGTTGAACGCGTCGGTCGACTGGCTCCACTCGAGGAAGTACGTGTAGCCGCCGCGGAGGTTGAAGACGGTCCCGGCACCGAAGATGTGCACCCAGTCACCGACGATGGCGCGGTTGGACCTGATGAGCGGCAGCTGGCCGTCCTGGGCGGGACCGCTGCGGATGGCGTTCCCCCTATTGCCGACCTCCTGCCGTTCGTTCTCGGCCCAGCGGAAGAAGGCCCGGTCGTTCGCGCCGAAGTTGTGGTCCACCTTCCCGACCCAGTTCCAGAACAGGTCCTTGTTGAAGTGCTCGGCCCAGGCCAGGTTCCGTTGCCACGGCGCAACGGCTGGGTCGGTATTGTTCGGGTCCGGGAAGTACTGCATCATCGCGCGGGCCGTCGGATTGATGCGGTCCGCCGGGATCCTGTTGCCCGGGAACGGATCGCGCGTCCAGACGCCGTTGACGTCGCGGCCGGTCGCTGGATCGTAGATGGTGATCAGGCGTCCGGACGCATCCACGAGATTGCTGAAATCGCCGTTCTTGAACGCCGGGGTCGGCACCGTGCTGAACAGCGGGGCGGGCGTGCCTTCCCGGTATTTCTCGCCGGTGAACAGGAAAAACGTCTTGTTCTTCCAGACAGGGCCATCGACGCTGAACCCGTACTGATCGATGTACTGATCGGTCTTTGGTGAATTGCGCGAGTTGAGCAGGAACGAGTTGGCGGCCAGCGCCTTGCGCCGCATGAAGTCGTAAACGACGCCGTGGAACGAGTTCGTGCCCGACTTGAGCGACATGTTGACGACGCCGCCGGCACCGCGGCCGTACTGCGCGTCGTACGAGTTCGTGGAAATTTTCATTTCCTGCACGGCTTCAGCCGGCGGCACGTAGGCGATGTTGTTGCCGCCCTGGTTGGCGTTGTTCGGCACGCCGTCGAGCAGGAACTCGTTGTTGCTGTTCGATCCGCCGTTCATCGACCAGGAGGCGAGCGCGCCATTGTCGAATGGACGCAGGTAGATCGCCTCCGCGTTGTAGTTGACGCCGGCGACCAGGACCGCGAGCGCCATCGGGCTGCGCGACTGCAGCGGCAGCTCGGCGATGCGTGCGGCGTCGATGACGGTGCCGCGATCGGCCTTGCTCGTCTCGAGCAGCGGCGCTTCCGCCGACACACTGACGCTCTCCGTAACGCCGCCGATCCCGAGCTGCGCATTGATGACGGCGACCTGGCTCACCTGGAGCGTCATGTCGGTCCGGGTGTACTTCCGGAACCCGCTCATCTCGACGGTCACGCTGTACAAGCCGGGACGGAGGAACGGGACGGTGTAGTTGCCTTCGTTGTTCGTCGTGGCGGTTGCCACTTCGCCGGTTTCCTGATTGCGGACGGTGACGGTCGCGCCAGGCAACGCGCCCTGACTCGAGTCGACAACCTGTCCTTTGACGGTCGCTCGGAATTCCTGGGCAGCGGCGCCGCCGGCCATCGCCAGCAGGAGCGCCACGCACAACAGGCCGTCGTACGCCTTCATTCTGATCATTCGGGTTTCCTCCACATACACCCCAAAAAACAGCCGTTCCGGCCCGCTCTTCACTAGTTGCGGCGGCTCACTTATACAACCGACAGCGTTTTGTGACAAGGGGGGATTTACGACAGAACTGTCGCTTTTACTGGAGCTTTACCGCTTTAGTGGGGCCACGAGGCTGGGATTGAGCGCGGCGGCCCTTGCAAAGGCCCGGCGGGCCGACTCATGCTGGCCGAGACTCTCCAGCGCGCGGCCCATCTGGTAGTACGCGGAAGCATAGGCGTCATTGCGTGCGGTGGCGCGCTGAAAGAGCGCGAGCGCGCCGGCGAGATCGCCGCCGTCCAGCTTTTGTGTTCCCGCCGCTGTCCACATCGTGGCTTCGTGCTCCAGTTGCGCGCGTGTTCGAAGTCGCTCCGCTTCGGTGAGCTCGGACCGAGCGCCGTTTTCGTCCCCCTGCATCCGGAGCACCTGCCCGAGCGTGTAATGCGGGGCCGGCAGATCCGGCCGCAGCTCAATCGCACGGCGCAGCGCGGCAGCCGCCCCCGGCCAGTCGCGCTTCCCCTTCAACACCGACCCCAGCGTGTCGTACGCCTCGGCGTAACGTGGCTCAGCCGCGGTCGCGTCGCGGAGTGCGCTCGCGGCCCGATTGAGATCGCCCTGGTGCCAGTAGATAACGCCTCGGGTGTAATACGCCTCCGGGCGCGGCTCGATCGCCAGCGCGCGATCCAGTTCGTCGAGCGCGTCCTGCAGACGATCCGTGCGCTTGAGCACGAGCGCGAGGTTGTAGCGCGCAAGGCTGTGGCGGGGCGCGAGTGTCAGGACCCGTCGGAAGCTTTCGATCGCGTCGGTCACGTCCTGTTCCGATTGCGCGAGGCCGAGCGTGAAGTGGCGATCGGGATCGTCAGGCACCTGGGCTACGAGGGCGCGGGCAAGCGCCACCGCCTCCTTGCCTTGTCCTGCCTTGACCAGCGCGAGAATCAGGTTGTTCGAAGCCTTCCGGAAGGTGGGACGCTCGGATACCGCCAGACGATACGCCGCTACAGCGGCGTCGAGCGCGCCCATGCGTTCGAGCGCCTCTCCCAGGCGATTCTGTACGTCGGCATCATGTGGGGCGAGTCCCGCGGCCTCCCACAGGAGCGGGAGGGCAGCCGCGTGGTTGCCCTGCGTTTCGAGCTCGACTGCGCGGGCGTACGCCTTCTTCGCGCGGGCCGCGGCGTCCTGCGCGGCGACGACCGTGGGTTGCGCTAGCAGCACGGACAGGGCGAGGATCAGTGGGCGGGCTGACCGTATCCACGTGAAAAGCCGATCGCCCATGAGCCAGGTACTCACCACTGAGCTAACGGAGCAAACAGAGACTGCAGGGCTTGTCTCCGCTATCTCCGTTACCTCTGTGGTGAGGAGGAACGCCAACGATTGGGGATGGCATGAGTCGCCCCATCTATCGTGCGCCCCCACGCGGACGGCGGCCGATCCCGAACTGATCGCCGGTGCGGCTTGGCTTGCCCCCCGACATGACGACCTCGACGACCTTTTCGCTCTGCACCGCCCGACCGGTCTCGTCCGTGAGCGACGTGAGGATCCGGCGGGTCTTGACGTCAATCACGTCTCCGGTTGACGGGTACCCATATCGTCCGTCCAGGCTGAACGTGATCCAGCCGGGCTGATCGCGCACCTTGATCGTCGCGATCTGTTTCGGCGGGCTGACCGTCGCGTCGAAGACGTGGATCGCGCTGTTGGCGCCGTCGGCGAGCCAGATCTCCTTTTCGTCCGGGGTGAGCGCGATGCCGTGACTCGGGCACCCGTGACGCTTCACGGGTCCCTTCTCGTAGCCCGTGACTTCGACCCGGTGCAGCATCTTGCCCGTCTTCAGGTCGCCCACCTCGAACCCGAGCAGCTCGTTGACGTTGACGAAGCACAGCGTCTGGGCCGCGTTAATCGTGAACGGCCGCACCGGCTTGGTGAACGGACCGACCTCCTTGACCACCTTGTGCGTGCGCGGGTCGGCGACGGCCAGCATCGGCGACCTGAGGCTGGCGAGGTAGACACTCCGGCCGTCGGGACCGTAGATGGTGTTGTGCGCGCCGGAGCCGGTGACGATCTTCGCGAGGACGTCGCCGGTCATCGCGTCGAGCGCATGCCAGTGCGGCCCTTCGAAGGAGGGCACGTACAGGATCTTGCCGTCGGGCGAAATCGCCAGCCGGTCGCAGCCACCTTCGTAGGTGCGGTTCCAGACGAGCCGCTCCGTCGCGAGATCGAATGCCGCGACGCGCTTCGGCGTCGTGATGTACACGCGCCTGGTGCGGGCGTTTGCCGCGATGCCCTTGATGTTCTCCGGCTCTTCACCGGGGGCCACGTCGAACGTGGGAATCCGCTTCACGAACCGGTGCCCCTGGTCCATGTCGAACACGAGGAACCCGATGCCCCCGTACTCGACGTAGTTGCGGATGCCGGGCTCGGCGACGTAGAGGAGGTGGCGATCGTTGCTCCCTTGCGCGGCGTGGGGCCGGCCGGAGAGCGCAAGCGCGACCACGCAGGCGAGAAGACAGACGCCGCGGCAGAGCATCATGAGAGGGCTCCTTCGTTTACTTCACGTCCAGCACGAAAATCCCGTAACCGACCCCGGCCAGATCCTTGCTCCGGGCCGACTGGAACGCGATCCGTCTGCCGTCCGCGCTGACGACCGGGTTGGACGCCTTGAACCCGCGGTATTCCCCCCAGCGCGTGACCCGCGTGAAGTCGCTGGTGTTCGGCTCGAGCTTGAGCTTCCAGACGTCGATGTAGTTGGAGTTCTGCTCCAGTTGCTCGCGGCTGGATTCGACGAGCGCGTACTGTCCGTCTGGAAAGAGGCCTTCGACCTCGTTGTACTCGTTTGCGATCTTCCGATAGACCGTTGTCTGCCCGGTCTGCAGGTCGACGCCAAGCACGTCGGCAAACGGTGACCGATAGCACGTATAAACCAGCTCGGCGCCGTTCTTCCTGAAATCCTGCGCCTCGAGGGTACACTCGGGCGCTTTGGCCCGAATGACTTCCTTCTTGTTGGCGAGCTTCGGCTGGCCGTTCTCGTAGACGATGTCGGCGGTGTAGATCGCGGATTCCCCCTGCTCGAACCGGTCGGGGTACTGGCCGCGTGTGTTCGACCACGCGATCTTCATCGCGTCCCGTGAGATGGCGACCCCTTCCGAGATCTTGTGATCGAGCGAAACGGCGTGATCTCCGGGTTTCGCGTCCGCTTTCAGGATCCACATCTCCTGATCGCGCGAGCGCGTGGCCCCGATATCCGTGAACGTCCGGGCGCCGATCAGGAAGTAGTCGCCGTTTGGCAGAAACTGCACGCGAAGGAAGCCCGGATGCGCATAGTGCGTCAGCAACCGGATGATCTTCGTCGAGACCTCCACCTCGTAGGCGTCGCCGAAGCTCTTCTCCATGAACGCAATCCGTTTCCCGTCGGGGGACCACGACGCTCGTTCGCCGAAATGCGTCAGCCGCGTGATGTTCGGCGGGAGACGGTCTTCGGGGCTGCCCGTCTTCGTGCCCTGGGGGGACGTCCCCGCCAGTGCCAGGGTAAGCGTCAAGCCGAGGATGGCACGCATGCCGCGGATTCCACTGGATTTGGGCGCCGCTGTCAAGGTGCGGCTGGTCGATCTCGTGGTGCGGCTGGGTTTTTTGTGGGAGCCCGGCGCCGAGTATCGCGTCTATCAGCTCTCGGGGAGTGGAGCGGTCTGTTCGTGGCGTCCAACTTCGGCCAGCAGGAAGATCCGACCGACCCGCGGCCGTCAACCCCGCGCAATCGCCAGTTGCTCGCGCTCGGTCGCGACGAGCTTCATGCCGTCAGCATCGCTCTCAACTTCTTCAACTGGGATCTCCAGACGAACGGCCATCCATGGCGTCTCAGCGCCGACAAGGACGGAAGAGTGCAGCTCTAGACGACGAGCCCCGCATGCCGCATCAGCGAACGGCGGACGAGCATGGCAAGCATCATCGCGCGCGCATCCTCTCTCCGTCGTCCGAGTAGGTTCTCAGCACGTAGTCCTCGAGCTTGAAGGGCTCGATCTCGATGTCCGATACACCGAGCCCCCGCAGTGCCTCGATGGCCTCTCCGAGGGGACCGCGCCATTCGAGATCCCATCGGCGGTCGTCGCGCCGCGTGACTGCCGCAGCCAACCGACGCGGCGGCTCCGGCGCGGCCCGTCGAAGAAGACGCGGACGCGCCGTGGCGCGTCGCGCCGGAGGTCGGCAAGCGACGTCTGCCGCACCAGCCGCCCCCGCCGGATGATGCCCACGCGGTCGCACAGCCGCTCCACTTCCGACAGCACGT
>CAYZBZ010000190.1:0-1245 GCA_964476725.1 uncultured Vicinamibacterales bacterium | reverse complement strand
CCCCGCCGGATGATGCCCACGCGGTCGCACAGCCGCTCCACTTCCGACAGCACGTGCGACGACAGCAAGATGGTGGTCGCCCCCACCGTCTTCAGCTCGTGGACGGTTTCGGCGAACGCTTCGATCATCAGCGGATCGAGGCCGGAGGTGGGCTCGTCGAGAATGAGTATCGGAGACCGTCCCATCAGGGCCTGGATGAGGCCGAACTTCCGCTTCATGCCGTGCGATAGATCGCCCAGCCGCCGCCGCAGGTCCACGTCCCCGACGTCGAAACGCGCGAGCAGTCGATGGAGCCATCCGGTGTCGGCGAGGGCGCGTTGCAGCGCCCGGAGGAAGTCGAGGCAGCCGCCACCGGTCATCTCACGGTAAAGCGGCATCTCGGCCGGCAGATAGCCGATGCGTGACCGAACGGCGACGCTCGACGTTCGGCAGTCGAGGCCGTCAACGAGCGCGCGCCCGCGTGTCGGACGCACCAGATCGAGCAGGATCTTGAGTACTTGTGACAATCCCGAATCCTGCATTCGGCGGGCACCGTTCCATGTCAGAGTACTGCGCTGCGGCCGGCTGGCCGCGCCCGCAGGAGAGGGGCAAAGCGAGGGGTTGACGATTAGGCATTAGTGATTACGGATCGGTTGATACGTGGACGAAGACCTCATCGGCAGGCAGTTGTCGTTGCTGTTCGTGGGAGAACCCGACGACCAGGAGGACTGGCCGGTCATTACCGGCGTCGTCCGGCAGGAGGCTGACGGGCTGGTGCTCGAGCGGCCGGACGGCCCGGTCCGGTTGCTGACGGAATGGCTGGACCGGATCAAGCCGGTCGATCCGGGTGTCCGCCACATTCTCCTCGGCGCTGACTACGTGCTGCCCCTGCGCCTTGGAGATCTGCCCGCCAACGCGACCCCTCAGCAGCTGCATCACCTTGGATTGAAGCGGCCGCGCGACGGCGGAAGCTGAACGCAGTGGTAGCGCAGGCAGGACGGAAGGGATGAGGAGAATGTCGGTGCTCCGCGAGACGATGCTGATCGAGGGGGAAGGCTCGCAGACGAACACGCTCCGCTGGGAGGACTACTCGACGACCGCGATGGCACCCGGCGGGCGCAGGTCGGATCGCCCGCGGCAAAATGCTCGGTCCTGCCTGAGGCTCTGTCGATCGCCACGCCCAGGCGGCTGAACTCGACCCAGGAGGCCGCCTCGAGCGGCACGTCTGCGCCTTCATGCCGATGAACCCGCACCCGAGAACGTAGC
>CAYZBZ010000189.1:0-7934 GCA_964476725.1 uncultured Vicinamibacterales bacterium | reverse complement strand
TGCACCGCGTCGTCCTTCGTCTCGATGTGGATGTCGCTCGCGCGCCGCTGAATCGCGCTGTACAGCGTCGTGTCGACGAGCCGGATGACCGGGCTCGAATCGGCCGTCAGCTTGTCGACGGTCAGCGACTCGTCACCCGTGTCGTCCTCGCGCAGAATCTGCATCTGGAAGCTCTCGGTCGCTTCCTCGAGCACACGCTGCGAGCTCTCGCTCTTCTTCAGGATGGATTGAATCGCGGAGGGGGTGCCGACGGTCACCGTGATCGGGGTGGCCAGAAGCACGCCGAGCTCGTCGATCATCGGCAGGTCGGTCGGGTCCGATACAACGATCACGAGCGAGGCCCCTTCGCGGTGATACGGCACGAAGCCGTACCGCAGCATCAAGTCGGCCGGAATGGCGCGGAACAGCTCGTGATCGATGCTGAACTGCGAGAGGTCGACGAACTCCAGCCGATACCGCTCCGCCAGGCGCCGGGCGTGCGCGACTTCGGCCGCCTGCTCGGCGGCATTCGGCTCCGCGCCGCCCGCGTACAGCTCCACATCGGAGGGCGGATTGACGGTCGGCGTCGATGTTTTCCCGTTCATAGTTTCAAGGTCCCAGCCCTGCCCGGTGCAACTGCGCTACGACAGCGCCGACGACAGGTTGAAGAGCGGCATGTAAAGCGCCAGCAGCAGCCCCGCGATGACGAGCCCCATCACGACGAGCAGCACCGGCTCAACCATGGTGACGAACCGCCCGAGGCTCGTCTCGATCTCTTCGTCGTAGAAATCCGACAGGCTGTTGAGCATCTCCTGCAGCGCGCCGGTCGATTCCCCGACCTCCACCATCTTGATCGCGACATCGGGGAATGCGCCGCTGGCGTTCATCGCCGCGGCGAGCGCGCGCCCCTCCCGGACCTGCTGTGCCGCCGCCAGCAGTTCGTGCGCCATGTGCTGGTTCGCAATCGAACGCGACGCCACGTCGATGGCGTTCACGAGCGGGATACCGCCGCCAAGCAGCGTCGCCAGCGTCCGCGCCGCCTGCGACGTCGCGAATTTCTGCGCGATCGGCCCGAGCATCGGAAGCCGCAGCGTCCAGCGATCGAATCTGCGGCGGTTGCCTGGACCCTGCAGCCAGCTCCAGAAGGCCCCCGCCGCGACGACGATCCCAACCACCCCCAGGAAGAAGTACGTACCGGCAAATGTCGAAAACGCCACGATCATCCGGGTCGAAAGCGGCAGTTCCTGCCCGAACTGGTTGTAGAACAGCGCAAACTCCGGCACGACCCGCAACACGATGATCCCGACCACGATGCACGACAGCGCCAGCAGGATGAGGGGATACACCAGCGCCGAGATCGTCTTCCGCTTCACCGCGGACACGACCTTGACGTACGCGACGAACCGACGGATGACCTGCTCGAGGCTGCCGCTCTTTTCTCCGGCCATCAGGGACGCCGTGTAGATGCCCGGAAACAGCGTGCCGTGCGCCTCGAAGGCCTCGGACAGCGAGCTGCCCCCCCTCACCCGCTCGTGCACGTCGTCCAGGACGGTCTTCAGCAGGGGATTCGCGACCCGCTGCCGCAGGATGTCGAGGGACTGCACCAGCGGCATGCCGGCCTTGAGCAGCGTCGCCAGCTCCTGGTTGAACACGAGGAACTCGCGCGTCGAGATCCGGGCCCGCCTTGGCATCCGCAGAGTCCCGAACGCCATCCGGCCCGCGCGCTGGATCCCCAGCACGTACAGCCCTTTTTCCTCGAATTCGCGCCTCAGCCGCGCTTCGCTCTCGGCGGCGTAAACGCCTTCGACGATGTCGCCGCCCGGTGTCCCGAGCCTGCAGCGGAACTCCATATCGCTAACGCAAACCGGCCGTGGTCTCGGCGCAAGATCTTGTCTGTGTGGACATTATCGGCCGTTCAACCCGCAAATTATATAACAGCCCCATGGGACAATCGCGGCAGACCCCGGGGCCCCCGGCGCGCGTCCTGGGCGCGCTGGGGTGGAGACCGGGGCCCCCGGCGCGCGTCCTGGGCGCGCTGGGGTGGAGACCGGGGCCCCCGGCGCGCGTCTTGGGCGCGCTGGGGTGGAAGACCGGGGCCCCCGGCGCGCGTCTTGGGCGCGCTGGGGTGGAAGACCCCAGGTGGTTAGACAGGAGAAGAGAGCGGCCGGCTGGAGAATTACGCGATGGCGGGCAGACGGGGTTCTGACGCGGGGCGGAAGCCCCGCGTTACTTCCGGCCGGCGAGGGAGAGGATACGGGCGACGTAGTTGCGTGTTTCGCGATAGGGCGGCACGCCGTTGAACTTCTGTACGGCCCCCGGGCCGGCGTTGTACGCCGCCAGGCCGAGCTCCACGCCGAACTTGTCGATGAGCGACTTGAGGTGCTTAATGCCTGCCTCGATGTTCGCCTTCGGCTCGAACGGATGGCGGACCTTGTATGCCCGGGCGGTCGAAGGCATGAGCTGCATCAGCCCCATTGCCCCCCTCCGCGAGCGCGCCTTCGGCTGGTAACCCGACTCCACCTGGATCAGCGCCCGGACCAGCATGGGATCGACGCCGTGGGCCAGAGACACGGACGCGATGATCTCCCCGTATGGCGTTCCATCCAGAAGCGACCGGTCCTGAACCGCTCCGTCCGGAGCCGTCTCTGTCGCGGGGGTCTCCGGGTACGGGGCCTCGTCCGCCTCGATCTTCGAGACGAGCGACTTGTCGCAGGTGACATCCCCGCCGCCGCGGAGCGTCAGGACAATCGACTCACCCTCGATCCGGTGGCTCTTCACGGACAGGGTACGCCCTGACGTCAAGAAGACGATCTCAGCAGACGCCGGCACGGCCGTCGCCAGGAGGGCAAGAGCGGCCGCAGCAATAGTAGAAACCGGAAGTCTTGAATTCATGGGGAGCGGGGATTCTACCACCCTCGGACGGGATCTGTCCAGAAACACTACAGCCGAGCTTGTTTGGATGGGGCAAAACGCCCCCTGTGCTGTAGTGTCTCCAGACTCGGCGCGGGCTGGAATCTATTTCGGCTCGACGAAGGCGTGGAAGACCCTGATCCCCAGCTCGCGGGTGTCGCCGCTCCCCGGAGTAAAGGTCCGATCGACGTCGATGACAATCTCCGCCATGTCGCCGGTACCGAACTGCGCCGCCGTGATGGGAAACGTCAAGAGCTTCCGGTCCTTGCTGTCGGCCGGGAACATCGCAATCGTCTGATTCCCCGTCCGGAGCGTCACCTGCTGTGGCGGATTGAACAGATCGGTCCTGGCGTCCCAGTCCAGATAAAACGTCGAGTCCTTCCTGGGATTACGGAAGGAGATGGTGGCGGTCTTCTTCGTCCACTGCCACTCGGACGTGGCGTCGTTGGCCGCGACTTCGGCCGGGTGCCAGCCCTCCTTGTAGATGAGGAAGATGTTCTCAGACTGCGGCAACAGCTGGAACCTGGCGACGACGTATTCCCGGCGGGCTGCCTCGGGGGCGTTCAGCACCAGGCGTTTGCCGGACGCCGGCAAGTAGAGGCCCAGGCGGGCCGCCGCCTCACCGATGTAGGGGTAGTTCGGAACGAACACGGTCCGGGTGTACTCGATCGTCTGGCCAGGCTTCCAGGCGGAGGTTGGCGTCGCCGGAAGGTGATCGTCGGTCCACAGCTGCTCGCCCGTCGGATCCAGCACGTGGACGAAGACCCAGTAGTCCCCTCCGAGCTTACTGAAATCAGGCGCGTTCGGCGCCACGACGAACTTGTACGTCAGCTTCACCGGGCTTCCGATGGGTACCTTTTCGCGACTGAGCGTCAGCGACGGCGCCGCCGCCGGCGGCTCGTCCGCCGCCTTTCGCCTGCACGACGCCGAGAATGCCAGAACAGCCGCCGCCAACGAGGCGAACACGAGGATCGAAACGCATCTGCGCATGTGAAAGGCCATCCGCTCTGAAAAAAAGCACCCGAGCGTGCGAATGGTACCGCAGTTGTCCGAGCTACTGCAATATGCTAGCGTTCAGCTCGTTCAAGAGGATCCTGAAATGCTCGAAGCGCTGGGAATGGTGGAAACGAAGGGCCTGATCGGCGCGATCGAAGCGGCCGATGCCATGGTCAAAGCCGCGAACGTCGTGCTGGTGGGTAAGGAATACATCGGTGCGGGGTATGTCACCGTCATGGTGCGTGGCGACGTCGGCGCCGTGAAAGCGGCCACCGATGCAGGCGCGGCCGCCGCGCGGCGCGTCGGCGAGCTCGTGTCGGTCCACGTGATCCCCCGGCCACACGCTGAGGTCGAGAAGATCCTCCCGAAGCCGAAGGACGCGAAGGCGTCGTAACCCCTCCGTCGGTCACGCATGGCTCAGCCCACGGCCCCGACCGATCGCGACCTCACGTCGATCAGCGAAGCCCGTTCCCTGGTGCGCCGCGCCAAGGAAGCCGCGCCCGCCCTGGCGGAGCTGTCGCAGCAGCAGATTGACGCCATCGTCGACGCCATGGCCGCGGCCGTCACGCCGCAGGCCGAGGCGCTCGCCCGCCTCGCGCACGAAGAAACCGGCTACGGCGTCGTCGCAGACAAGGTCCAGAAGAACCTTTTCGCATCCCAGAAGGTCTACGAGTTCATCCGGCCGATGAAAACGGTCGGGGTGGTACGCCGGCTCGAAGACCGCAAGGTCATCGAGATCGCGGAGCCCTTCGGTGTCGTCGCGGCGATCGTGCCGTCGACCAATCCCACGTCCACCGCTATCTTCAAGATCCTCATCGCGATGAAGGCGCGGTGCCCGATCGTGATCAGCCCGCATCCGTCCGCGATGCGGTGCATCAACCGCGTTGCCGAGCTGATGTACGAGGCCGCGCGGCGCGCCGGCGCGCCGGACGGGTCGATCAACTGGATGACGACGGTGACGCTCGAGGGGACGCAGGAGCTGATGAAGGCGCGCGAGACGGCCGTCATTCTCGCAACAGGGGGCATGGGGCTCGTGCGCGCGGCCTACAGCGCAGGAAAGCCCGCCTACGGCGTCGGGCCCGGAAACGCCCCCGCGTATATCGAATCCACGGCCGACGTGGTCAAAGCGGTGCGCGACATCGTCACGGGCAAGACATTCGACAATGGCCTGCTCTGCTCGTCAGAGAACTCCGTCGTGTGCGACGCGGCACTGGTCGAGGAGGTCAAGCGCCAGTTCGTCGCCAACGGCGCCCACTTCATGTCGGCCGCCGAGATCGACGCCGTCGGAAGGGTACTGGTAACGCCGCAGCGCCTGCCCAACCCGAAGCTCGTCGGGAGGCCCGCCACCTACATCGCGCAGCAGGCGGGCATTTCCGTGCCTCCCCACACGCGCGTGCTGATTGCGGAGCTGGCAGGGGTCGGCCGCGATTACCCGCTCTCGATCGAAAAACTGTGCCCCGTCCTGTCGTTCTACGTCGTCAGCGACTGGCGCGAGGGCTGCGAGCGCTGCAAGCAGATCCTGCGCTACGGAGGGATGGGTCACACGATGTCGATCCACTCGCGCAACGACGACATCATCCTGCAGTTCGGTCTGAAGAAACCCGCCTTCAGAATCGTCGTCAACACGCCGGCGACGCTGGGGTCTATCGGGCTCACGACAGGCCTCGATCCTTCGATGACTCTCGGATGTGGCGGATACGGGGGCAATATCACCTCCGACAACATTTCCCCGCGTCATCTCCTGAACATCAAGCGGCTGGCATACGAAACGAGTCCGGCCCCCGTTCGCCGGGATGTGCAGCCGACCTCGGCCGGTGCGACTCTGCCCAAGGCGCCGACGCCGCCGAGGGTGCCCGGCGGCATCGCCGCGGAGCCGCTGTCCCGCCGCATCGACCAGTTCCTCGCCTCGCGCGGTTACACGCCCCCTCCTCCGGCGTCCGGGGGTCCGGACGTCGCCGGTTTGCAGCCGAAGCCTGTCGAGCGCGGCGCTGCCGGCGCGAAAGGCGAGGCTCCCCCGGGTTCGAAGTCGGATACCGGGTCGCCGGATGTCGAAAGACCGACGGACTTCGTCTGCGAAGACGACGTGAGGCAGGCGGTTCGGCACGGGCGGAGGATCGTCATCGGAGAGCGGACCATCGTGACGCCTGCCGCACGGGACCTCGGTGAGCAGCATCGCGTGTTCGTGCTGGCCAGTTGGCCACGCTGACTATTTTTGCCGCTTATTATTGAGCATGTTGGAGTTAGGGTTGACGTGGCACGGCTGGGGTGGTATTCTCATAGTCCCCAGCAATTGAGAGAGTTTCCGCCCGCCTAAGCGGTTTCTGCGCTTGGGCGGGGCACGCCGAAACTAGTCGACCGAGCGGATAGTCGTGAAACGGGAGCCCCCAACCCGCCTTCGCGCGCATGTTCAGGCGCGTGTCGGCAGGGCCCGCGCCAGAGCTTGCTGGTCGCCCGTGGCGGCAACAGGCAGCGGCGGGCGGGGGGCGACCTCAACAGGGCCACCGGCATGCAATGCGCCATCTCGTGCATATGCCGGACGTCCTCGCGGGAGCGCCCAGCATGAAAACTCGTGCATCGCTGACGGCTCTGGCAGCCGTCGGACTGTCAATAGTGACGGCGGCCTGCGGTTCGAACCCGAAACCGCGGCTCGCGGCTATTGCCGTACCGGCGCCTCAGGCTCCAGCGCCGGTCGTGGTCACTCCCCCGCCTCCGGATCCCATCACGACGCTGATTGCGACCTCGCAAAAGCACTTCGAGGCTGGCGAGCGCGAGTTGGGGGTCGGGCACCTCGATCGCGCCCGGGTCGAATTCGATCGCGCCGTGGACCTGATGCTCGAGTCCCCGTACGGCGCGCGCACCGACGCGCGGATGCGCGAGCACTTCGATCGCCTGATCGATCGGATCAACGCCTACGAGGTCGCCGCGCTGGCGCAGGGGGACGGCTTCGCGGAAAAGAAATACGAGCCCGCATCGATCGACGAGCTGCTGGCCATCGCGACGTTCCCCAGGCCCGATGCCGACGCGCAGACGACCGAGGCCGTCAAGCAGGACCTCGCGGCAACCGAGCACGACATCCCGATCCCGCAGAATTCGCGGGTGCTGTCCTACGTCGAGCTGTTCCAGGGACGGCTGCGCGACTTCATTCACGACGGTCTGACGCGCGGAACCAAGTACCTGCCGATGATCCAGAGCGTGTTCCGCGCCGAGGGGCTGCCGCTGGATCTCGCCTACATCCCGATCATCGAGAGCGGCTTCAAGCCGAACGCCCTGTCGAAGGCGAGCGCGAAAGGCCCCTGGCAGTTCATGAAGGCCACCGGGCTCGAGAACGGCCTGCACCACGACTGGTACATCGACGAGCGGTCCGACCCGGAAAAGGCGACCGTCGCGGCCGCGAAATACCTGAAGACGCTGCACAAGATGTTCCATGGCGACTGGAACCTCGTGCTGGCTGCCTACAACGGCGGCCAGGGACGCCTGCAGCGCGCCATGAAGAAGTCTGGGCAGCAGGACTTCTGGACGCTCTCGAGCTCGTCCAAGTACCTGCCGAGGGAAACGCGCGAGTACGTGCCGCTGATTCTCGCCGCCATGATCGTCGCGAAGAACCCCGCGCAGTATGGCTTCGACATCGTCGCGCACGAGCCCATCGCGTACGACAGGATCCCCGTGCCGCGCGCGGTCGATCTGCGGCGGGTTGCGGAGTGGACGGGGACCTCGATCGACGAGATCCAGGCGCTGAACCCTGAGCTGCGGCGTTGGACGACCCCGGTGAAGTATGCGGACTTCACGCTGAAGGTCCCGGTCGGAACCGGCGACAAGCTCCAGGCGCGCCTTGCCGAAGCTTCCCCGGACGACCTGAACGCGCTCAAGTGGTACACGGTCAAGCGCGGTGAGTCGCTCACGACCGTCGCGCGCAAGCTGAAGGTCAGCCGCGTCGATCTGGCGGGGGCGAACAACCTCTCGATCAAGTCGCGCGTGCGTGGCGGCCAGGAGCTGATCATCCCGCGCGCGCCGGCCACGCTGCTCGCCGCCCGGACCGCGCGCGCCGCGCC
>CAYZBZ010000188.1:3943-7994 GCA_964476725.1 uncultured Vicinamibacterales bacterium | reverse complement strand
ATGGAGTTCCGGATGTGGTCCGATGAGCGCCCGCCGAGAACGGAGCGGCTTCCGGGCCGATCGAGGCACAAATAATGATCCTGTTCCGAACACACGCCGGCCTGGTCCTGTCGCACGAGCACAGAAACTACCGCCTCGAGGACGCCTCGCTGGACGAGTTGATCAACCGTCAAGATTTGTCAGCCTATCTTCAGCGTCAGGTGTCGCCGGGAGCTGCGCTCGCCGATGGCGCGATGGAAGAGGCCCGGTTGCTCGCCCCGATCGGATCTCAAGAGGTGTGGGCCGCGGGCGTCACGTACTACCGCAGCCGCGACGCCCGCATGGAGGAAGCGCAGGGATCCGGAGGCGGGAGCTTTTACGATCGCGTCTACTCCGCCGAGCGCCCGGAACTGTTTTTCAAGGCCACGCCGCATCGCGTGGTCGGGCCGGGTCAACACGTGCGGATTCGAAGAGATTCAGCCTGGAACGTGCCCGAGCCGGAGCTGACGCTGGCGATCAACGCGCGCGGCAAGATCGTCGGCTACACCATCGGCAACGACATGAGCAGCCGGGACATCGAGGGGGAGAACCCGCTCTATCTGCCGCAGGCCAAGACCTACGACGGCTCGTGCGCGCTGGGCCCGGGCATCCTCATCACGGATGATCCTCTACCGCCTGAGACGGCAATCGCGTTGAGCATTACTCGCGACAGAAGATCCTGTTACTCCGGCTCCACGACGCTGGCGGAGCTGAAACGCCGGCCGATCGAGCTGGTGGAGTTCCTGTTTCGCGAAAGCAGTTTTCCAGCCGGCTGTTTTCTGATGACGGGCACGGGCATCGTGCCGGCCGCCCCCTTTACTCTCCAGCCGGGTGACGAGATTGCGATCGCCATCGCGCCGATCGGGACGCTCGTCAACACCGTCGGGCGGTAAGGGAGCCTTGCGCTGGGCGCGCCGGCGATTCACGGAGGGGACGGAGGGCAGTGTCCGGCCTTGGGACCGACCGGTTCCGCAGCCGGACGGGCGCAGAACGCCGGTCGCCAGAAACCAGCCGAAAAGACCGACGGTACAACCCGTGCAGATGTGGATGCCACCATGTGGAACGACATCCTCGTCGCCGGACGTACCCTGCTGAAGCGACCCGGCTACGCGGTGTCAGTCGTCGTGACACTGGCCGTTGGAATCGGCGCCAGCACCGTGATGTTCTCCCTGCTTGACGCGGCGCTCCTCCGTCCGCTGCCCTTCGCTGAGCCCGGCGGCCTCGTGTTCCTCACGGGCGTTGCCGGACCGCAACGGGCTCCGCGGGGTGGTTCGTTCCCTGAGGTGACGGACTGGCGCACAATGAACCAGACGCTGCAGGACGTCTCGATCTACGACGAAACGTCGCTGAACATGCGCCTGGGCGAGGAGATTATCCGCGTCGAGACGGAAATAGTGAGCGCCTCGTACTTCCCACTGCTCGGAGCGTCGCCATCCGTCGGACGCACGTTCCTGCCTGACGAAGACGCGGTGCCCGATCGCAACCGCGTCGCGTTGATCAGCCATGCACTCTGGCGCGGCCGCTTCGGTCAAACCCCGGACATTCTTCAGCGCACCGTGCAGTTGAACGATCAGCCGTTCGCCATCGTGGGCGTCATGCCGGAGGGGTTCTCGGGCGTGTCGTTCGATACGGACCTGTGGGTGCCAGCCGCGATGGTGTCGCTTACCAGCGCGCCCAGCGTGATGCAGGACCGTGGCACGCGCTGGCTCGGCGCTCTTGGCAGGCTGAACGACGGCGTGACGCTCGATCGTGCGCAGGACGACCTGACACGGGTCGCGGGCCTCCTCGAACGGCAGTACCCGGACACGAACCGCGATCGCGGTGTGCAGCTGGCCACTATCGACGACGCGTTGCGCGGGGATACGGGCCGTCTGTTGACGGCGCTGTTTGGCGCGGTGCTGCTGTTCTCGATCGTCGCGTGCGCGAACGTGGCCACGCTGCAGCTCGCCCGCGCGTCGGCGCGCCGCCGTGAACTCGCCCTCCGTCTCGCGCTCGGCGCTCGCCGCTGGCACGTCGTTCGGCAGCTCCTGAGCGAATCGCTGGTGCTGTCGTGCACCGCAGGAATAGTGGGCATCCTGGTCGCAGCCTGGGCGCTGGGCGCGCTGCTCGCGATGATGCCGGACCGAGCCTTGCCCGCGTACGTTCAGGTCACGCTCGATCCGCGCGCCGTCGTATTCGCGATCGGGGTCTCGCTCGTCAGCGGCTTGCTCGTCGCGGTCCTGCCGACGGTGACCGCGCTCCGCGCCGATCTAAGCGGTGCGATGAAGGAAGGAGGGCGGACGGCCGGTCCGGGCCTCGGGTCGATCCGCCACCCCTCGGTGCAGCAGGCACTCGTCGTCGCGGAGATTGCGCTGGCGCTCACGCTGTTGACCGGCGCCGGATTGATGGTCCGCAGCCTCGATCGACAGATGCGCGTACGCATCGGCTATCAGCCTGAGCCGGTTACGGTCGCGCGCGTGACGCTGCCGACCGGCCGATATCTTCCCGCCGATCGCGCCGCGTTCTCCGAGCGGCTGCTCGCGCAGCTCCAATCGACGCCGCTCGTGGAGGCGGCCACGATCGCCACGAGCCTGCCGTTCACCGGCAGCACCAGCGCCGGCATCCTCATGCCGGACATCGGGACGGGCCCGGAGTCTCGACACCGGTACTACCGGCACATGGTCACACCGGATTTCTTCAGAACGCTGGGGATCGCGATCGTGCGCGGCCGCGGGTTCGTGGCGACCGACCGTGCGGATGCAACGCCGGTTGCCGTGATCAACGAAAGCGCAGCGCGACGCATCTGGAACACGACTGACGTCGTCGGCCGGCACATCCGCATCGGAAATGCGTCAACACCGATGGTAGAGATCGTCGGCGTGGCCGCAGACGCGCGCTTCCGCGATCTCACGACCGACCTCTCCGGAGCCCGCGTCGAGCCGGATGTCTACTTTCCGTTCGCGCAGCGGTCAGATCGCGATCTCGAGATCGCGGTGCGCACGACGGACGGCTCGGCGCTTCCGCTGCAGGCATTGCAGGCTGCGGTGTCTGCGGTGGACGCGAGCCTTCCCGCCTACCGCGTGCAGCGCCTCAGCGATGCCGTGCGTCAGCAGACCTCTTCCCAGCGTTTCGCGTCGACTCTGCTATCGATGTTCAGCTTCGGTGCGCTGCTGCTCTCCGCGCTCGGCCTCTACGGCCTCATCTCCTACATCGTCGGCCTGAGCCGCCAGGAGATCGCGATCCGCCTCGCGCTCGGCGCGAGCCGCTACCGCGTGGTCGCGCTGATCGTCCGAAACGGTCTGATGCTCGTTGTTGTGGGGATTCTCATCGGGAGCGCCGGCGCCTTTGCAGCCGGCCGCGCGCTCCAGGCACAACTGTTTCAAACCGGTGCCGCGGATCCATCAGCCTTCGCCGTCGTCAGTGTGATGCTGCTCGGAGTGACGTTCGTCGCCACGCTGTTGCCTGCGCGGCGAGCCGCGCGCATAAATCCCCAGACAGCCCTGCGCGGCGATTGATAAGGTGCAGAAGGCTTAGGCTTCTGCCAACCATCTCCGTGTCCTCCCGGGCTACTCTGTCCGACGCGTGCCTCGTTCCATCATCGTCATTGGTGCCGGCGTGTTCGGCATGACCGCCGCCATGGAGCTCTGCCGGCGCGGATGGCGCGTCACGGTGGTCGATCCGGGCCCGGTGCCGCGGCCTGTGGCGGCGTCGACCGACATCAGCAAGGTCGTGCGACTGGACTACGGCGCCGACGAGCTCTACACCGCGATGTGTGAGTCGGCGCTCGCGGGCTGGGACCTCTGGAACACGCGGTGGGAATCTCCCCTCTATCACCAGGACGGGTTCCTGCTGCTCACCACCGGCGCGATGGAGCCTGGCGGATTCGAGCACGAGAGCTTCGGCCTCCTGCAGCGCCGCGGCCGCACGCCCGAGCGTCTCGGTGCGAGCGCTCGGACGACTCGATTTCCGGCGTGGTCAGGGGACAAGTACCGCGACGGCTACTTCAGCGCGCGCGGCGGATGGGTCGAAAGCGGCAAGGTGCTCGCGCAGCTCG
>CAYZBZ010000188.1:1409-3843 GCA_964476725.1 uncultured Vicinamibacterales bacterium | reverse complement strand
CCCGCATCCGGGAGGTCGACGGCAAAGAAGCCGCGCGGGCGATGTAAAGTCGTTGCCGGGTTCAGAGGTTCGAGGTTCAAGCGTCACTCCGCTCTCAGAGCCAACCAGCTGGTGGGCGCCTCATCCCGAGCGTACCCGGGTCCTCGGTAGTCGGGTATACTAGCGAGGTGATTCAATCGTTCGGTGACTCCGCGACTGAACACATCTTTTACGGTGAAGATACGAAGCGGGCAATCGGCTCGAAGCGCTCAAAGGCTCGCTCGCCGGCCGATACAGCATCCGGGTAAACGATCAGTATCGGATCACATTTCGGTTCGAAGCCGGCCATGCATGGGAGGTACGGTGTGAAGACTACCACTCGTAAAGGGATGGCCAGTCGTGCCGTCGATCTCCGGCGGATGCGCCGACCGCCCACCCATCCTGGCGAGATGCTCCTCGAAGAGTTTCTCGAGCCGCTCGGTCTCAGTCAGGCCGAAGCCGCGGCTCGCATGCAGATGACCGCGAATCGGCTGAACGAGATCGTCAAGGGCAAGCGTGGCGTGACGGCCGATACCGCGTGGCGCTTGTCGGCCCTGCTGGGCACGTCTCCTGAAGTCTGGATGAATCTGCAGATGCACTGGGACCTGTGGCACGCGGCTCGGACCCGGCGAACCGCCTGAGTCGAACGCGCGCCGGCGAAGTTCGAAGGCGGTCCCTGGCTCGGGACTCGGGCTCGCCATCGTCCGCGATCTTGCAGAGTTGTATGGAGGATCGAACGCTTCGACGACCGACGAGTCCAGCGGCTAGGACGCACTCGAAAGTTCGAAGTTCGAAGGCTGAAGTTCGAATGCAGCCAGCGCGACGGCGTCAAAGCACTCGAACTTCTAACTTCCAACTTCAGCCTTTCACTGCGCTACTCGAAGTGCTCGGCCCGCTTCCGCTTCAGGAACTCGACCGACCGCCGCATCTCGTCGAGACCGTTCATCCCGTCCTCGATCGAGATCCACCCGCTGAAGTCCACGTCCGCGAGCAGCCGGAAGATCGCGTCGTAGTCGTTCAGGCCCTTGCCGGTCTCGCCGTGCAGGAGCGCGGCCGAGTACCCGGTCGCGCCGTCGGCGGTCCGCAGATCCTCGAGCGTCGCGCCAGGGGCGAGATACCGATCCGAGGCGTGCATGGTGACCACGCGGTGCCGCACCTTCTCGAGGAATCGGACCGGGTCGTAGCCGCCGACGATCGCGTTGGACGGATCGTACTGCACGCCAAAATGCGGCGAGTCGATCTGCTCGACGATCTCCAGAAAGACGTCCTCCGCCTGGGCGAATTCCGGATAGCGCCAGGTCCCGTCCTTGTAGTGGTTCTCCATGCAGAGCACAACGCCGCGGCGCTCGGCGTATTCGAGCGAGCGGCGGATGCCCTCGAGGGCCCGCGCGATCCCGTCGTCGCGGCTCAGGCCCGGATACTTCTGACCGCTCAGCGTGCGGCAGTGCCGCGCCCGAAGCCGGACCGTCAGGTCGATCGCGGCTTTCTGCCGCTCGACCTGGCGCCTGCGCTCGTCCGCATCCGGGTGCGTGAAGTCCGGCGAGAAGCAGATCATCGAGGTCACCTGCCCCGTCTCGTCGAGCGCGCGCGCGATCGGATCGACGTCCTCGCGGGCGAGGCTCCGGAAGAAGCCGTCGTAGTGCTCCACCCCCTCCCCGCCGAGGGTCGGCGCTTCGCGGATCCAGCCCTCGTACGACCTGCGTCCGTCGACCAGCTCGTCGAAGTAACACTTTGGAAAAACGGATATGCGGGGGGCCAGAAGTCGGCTCCTTTCCGGTCCGAATGCGGTCTGGACTGGTTCCGGATGAGCCAGCCAGTGTCGGCTGAGGATACATCAGCTACCATGCCTCCTTCCTGTCAGCAGGAGGTTGCAACATGCGGAAAACGATCGCGTTGGTCGCCCTCGTCATCACGTCGTCGGTCGCGAGCCTTGGCGCACAAGCGCCGCCCCAAAAACCCGGGCCCGAGCACACGAAGCTCGACTACTTCGTGGGCAAGTGAACGAGCACGGGCGAAATGAAGGCAAGCCCGATGGGTCCGGCAGGGAAGATCACGGCGAGCGACACGTGCGAGTGGTTCCAGGGCGGATTTGCCGTCGTCTGCCATTCCCAGGGAACGGCGCCCACAGGGCCCACCAAGGGCATAGGGATCATGGGCTACAGCACCGACGAGAAGAAGTACACGTACACCGGCCTGGACAACACAGCGATGTCCATGACGACGATCCCCAAAGGCACCATCCAGGGCGACACGTGGACCTACACCGACTCCGGGACGATGGGCGGTCAGCCGTACCAGTCGCGCTTCGTGTTGAAGATCGTGTCCCCTACGTCGTACACGTTCACGTGGGAGATGCTGGGCGCCGACAAGAAGTGGATGCCGATCCTGGAGGGGACGTCGACGAAGACGAAGTAGC
>CAYZBZ010000188.1:0-1309 GCA_964476725.1 uncultured Vicinamibacterales bacterium | reverse complement strand
AGGAACGGCCACTGCCGCAACCGCCAGGACCACCACAGGAAGCACACGGCCCCCAGCGCCAGAATTCCCAGACCGAAGGCGATCACCCTGACGTCGGTCGTCACGAAGATGAACAGCCAGCCGACGAGCGCGACAACGGTTGGCACCGGGTAGAGCCAGATTCGATACGGACGCGGCATGTCGGGACGGATGCGCCTGAGGTGTATCACGCCAGCGATCTGCCCGATGAACTGGACAAGAATCCGCGTGGCGATGAGCGCGTCGATGACGACGCCGAGAGAGAAGAGACAGGCGAGGATCGAGACCCCGCCGAGCACCAGCAGGGACACGTGCGGAAAGCCCGCGGGATGGAGCCGGCCGAACGCCTTGAAAAAATAGCCGTCCCTGGCGGCAGCATAAGGAATGCGGGAGTATCCCAGCAGCAGCGCGAACACGGAGCCGAATGCCGTCCAGAGGATCATCAGCGTGAAGACCGTGGCGATTCCCGAGCCGTAGATCCTCTCCATGAAGATCGACACGACGAAGCTCGACTGCGGGTGCAGATCGGCCGGCACGAACTCGCGCCACGGGACGACGCCGATGATGGAGAGGTTGATGCCCAGGTAGAGGAGCGCGACGACGACGGTGCTGATGAGAATCGACCGCGGGATGACGCGGCCCGGGTTCTCGACTTCGTCGCCGATGTAGCACACGTCGTAGTAGCCGAGATAATCGTAGATGCCGATGCGCGAGGCGGCGCCCAGGCCCATCAGGAAGCCAAGCGAGAAGTTGAAGGCGCCCGGCGGAAAATCGAACGCCACACCCGGGTCGAATCGGACGAGCCCGGTCGCAATCACGACCAGCGTCGTGACGAGCGTGCCCACCCACAAGCTCACGGTGATTTTTGCGATCGACGTAATGCGCCGGTACAGCAGGGCGATGTTGAGAAGGCCAACGGCGCCGGCAATAAGGAAGAGCGAGCGGCCCGACAGCCCGGGCCAGATGTAGCCCACGTACTGCGAGAAGCCGATGTAGCCGGAGGCGATCTCGAGCGGCCCGCTCAGGATGAACTGCCAGACGAACAGAAACGCCATCAGCCGGCCGAAGGTCTCGCGGCCGAACGCCTCGCGCAGATAGCCGAACGAGCCGCCCGACTGCGGCATGGCGGCGCCGAGCTCGCTCCACACCATGCCGTCGCAGATCACGATGACGAGCGCGACGATCCAGCCGAGCATCGCCTGGGGGCCGCCGAGCGCCGTCATCAACAGCGGGATCGTGATGAACGGGCCGACCCCGATCATGTTGATCATGTTGAGGGCGGTGGCGTGGA
>CAYZBZ010000187.1:0-8024 GCA_964476725.1 uncultured Vicinamibacterales bacterium | reverse complement strand
GATGCAGTTGCTGCCGACGCTCGACGTCACCCAGAGCTCGTTCCGCTCGGCCACTCCGTGGCCTTTCCGTATGAGCTTCTCGATGCACCCGATCAATCTGGCGCAGCTCTGGTCCCCGTACACGCTCTTCGGAGGGATTTACGCACCGGCGCTGGACGAATGGTACGCGCACGAGTTCGCGATCTACAACGGCGCGTTCAGCACGCTCAGCCTCTTCTGGATTGGGGCACGGTACCGCGCACTGCGGCACCGGGGCCTCGCGATTGCGTTGCTGTGCCTGGCGGCTATCGGGATCCTGCTGGCGCTTGGTTCGTACGGGGGGCTCTATCCGCTGTTCGCACGGCTTCCGGGCCTCTCGAGTTTCCGCGCGTCGGCGCGCCACATCGTCCTGGTGCACCTGGCATTTGCCGGGCTCACGGCGCTGATGATCGAAGACTTGCTGGGGCTCCAGGCGCGCAACGCCAACCTGGCGTATCGGGATCTCTGGCCCCTCTTGCTCTCGGCGACGCTGACTGTTTGCGTCCTCCTCGCCGGATTCGCGGCCACCGGATCGGCGTGGGCAGCTGCCAACAACGTCCGCTTCGACGCCCCGGCGGCGGCGCTGGTCGGCGCGGCGCTGGCCCTCGCGACGGCTGGCGTCATCGCCTGCGCCGCCCGCGGCTGGCGTTCGGCGGTGCCTGTCCTGATTGTCCTTGCCGCACTCGACCTGGCGTGGTGGGGCACGCGATACGTCTACTCCGCACGTCCCGTCGAGATCAGCCGCCTGTCGCCCCTCGCCGGCTTGCCCATCGACGCGGACGCGCAGGACCTCGTGTATGACGACACGAGGCTCGACGACGTCAACCAGTATCCGATGTGGCGGCTACGCTCGGTCCGAGCGTACCTGGGTTTGCCGCAAACATCCGTACTCGACCCGGCGGATCGGCTCACGCAGCGCGTGGCCGGCGTGCGGTGGAGATCGACGCCCCAGGGCTGGACCGCGGTGGACGCGACGATGCCGCGCGCTCGCCTCGTCGCGGACTGGCGCGTCAGCGGCGATGTCGTCGCGGACATCGGTACGATCGACATCGCACGCACCGCGCTCGTCGATTCGCCGCCGGGAGACACCGCGGGCGAGCCGGGCCGCGCGCGGATCATGCACGAGCGGCCGGGCGAGCTCGTGATCGAGACAACAGCGCCGGGTCCGCAGCTGTTGGTGGTCGCGGAACGCTTTCACGCTGGATGGGAGGCGACGATCGCGGGCCAGCCCGTGCCGGTCCGTCGCGCATACGGCGACTACATGGCGGCGCTCGTTCCGGCGGGGACGCATCAGGTGACACTCACGTTCTCGCCCGCAAGCGCCCGCTGGGGACTGATGCTGACGGTCCTGGGTCTGGGAACTACGGCGCTGGGAGTCTTCGCCTTGCGCCGCCCGCGCAATCAACGCGCGTTAGCCGAGGGTGCCGGCCGTTAGACCCTTACGACCGGCGAGCCGATACTCGTACAGCGTCAGCTAGTGTTTCGTCTCAGAAGTCCTGTTAGCATCGAGGCCGGCGATGCGCCCGGCTGGCAAGGCGCGACGACCGAGAATACTGAGTGTATTTGAAGGAGGAGCAACGCAGCCAGCCGGGATGCAGCGCCGGCCGAATGCAACAGGACTTCTGAGACGAGACACTAGCTCGCATGCGGAGCCGGAGTTCAATCTCAAACACATATAATGACGCCGGTGCCGCGGCGTATGTTTTTGGCGTGGACGGCCGTAGCCTTCGTACTGGGTGCGTTGGCTGCGTACCATCAGTCCCTGCGTGCCGGTTTTGTCGCCGACGACTGGGACTTCCTGGTGCTCGTCGACGCCAGCCGCTCGATCGCCGTCGCGTTCGAGCCTCTCGTCGGCCGCTTTTTTCGTCCCCTCGTGGTACTCGTGTACTACGCGAACTACCAGGCGTTCGGGCTCTGGCCGCTCCCCTACCACGTGACGGTCGTGCTGCTGCATTCGCTGAACGCGTGGTTGCTCTGCCACCTGACGGTCAGACTCACCCGGGGGCGCCGCACGCTCGGGGTCCTCTCGGGCCTTCTGTTTCTCGTGTTCGCCGGGCACACGGAGGCCGTCTCGTGGATTGGCGGCGTCGCCGATACGATGCTGATGCCATTCGCCATCGGCGGGCTGTTGTTGCTGGACCGTACGCTCCGAGGGACCCAGACACTCTTCCACCCCAGCGCGCACAGAACGCGCGCCGGGGACCCCGGCTGGCCGACCGCCGCCGGATGGCTGGTGCTGGCGGCCGGGCTGATGGCCAAAGAAACAGCGGTGATGCTCCCCGCACTCGCGGCGGCCTACGGCGGACTCTACGCCTGGCAGCTCGCCGGACGGGACCGATGGAACGCGATACGCCGGACCGCTGTGTTCGTGAGCGTCCCGGCCGCGACGGTCCTCGCGTACCTGGGGATGCGCGCGTTCCTGTTCGGCAGCGCCGTCGGCGCCTATACCGGCCTGTCCACCAGCTCGGGCATGTTCTTCCGCCAGGTCCGCGCGTTCATCCTGCGCGCCTTTCTCCCTCCGTGGAGCCGGTTGGCGATCGCCTGGGCGCACAATCGGGACCTCTGGCTGTTCGCGGCCGGCCTGGTCCTGCTCACGGTGGCGATCTACAGGAGCAGAGATCGCAGACCCCTGCTGTTTGCCGCCACGGCCACGCTCATCATGCTCGCGCCCGCACTTCCGCTGACGATCTCTCTCAGCACGACGGAGACCGAGCGGGTCGTCTACATTCCGACGGCGTTTGGTGTCCTGCTCACGGTCTTCGCGATCGATACGCTCTGCGGAACCAGCCACCGCCTGCGCAACGGCCTGGTGGCAGTGCTCATCGCCGCTCACGCCGTCGCCCTGCAGCGGTTCACGAACAACTGGCGGCAGGCCGGCGCTGCCTTCAGCGGCATCGTCCAGTCCTTCGTCGAGTCGGTCAACGCGCACGCCCCTGGTGACGGGGGCCACATCTTCATCCTGAACCTGCCGGACAATCTGCGCGGCGCCTACATTTTCAGGAGTGGCTTCTACGAGGCGCTCCGGTTCACGGCTCCGGTCCTCGCGGAGCGCGAGTCGGCTATCATCGGCGTCAGCTCTCATACCATCTGGCGCGTGCAGGAGCCGGTGGTGGTGACGCAACGCGGCCCGATGGAGTTCGCGGTGGATGTTGCGCCCAACATCTTCCTGCAGACGTCGCCGCCGGCCAGGCCCTTCCTCTACGACTTCATGGCATGGAGTCCGCACGGCTATCATCTGAGGTTCTCGGATGCGGTCGGCCGGGCGTCGGTCTTCCGGATGTCGGAGGGGCGCATCCAGCACGTGGCCGACCTCCACGGCCCCGGAGCGCCGTTCGGCGTCATCGATCTGCCGGCGGGCGACGCCTCGTGCGACGGCCGCCTGCGCTTTTCTGGATGGGCGCTGGACGACGAGGCGGTCACGCGCGTGACGCTCTCGATCGAGAGCCCCTCGAGTGACACCGTCACGCTCCCGGACGCCACGTGGCTGCCGGGCGCGCATCCCGACGTGGCTGCCGCATTCCGAGGCTTTCCGAATCTGTCACGGGCCGCATGGGAAGCCTTTGTGCCCTGCGCCCTGGTACCCCCGGCCGGCACTCGCGTGCGCGTGACCGCTCACGACACACAGGGACATGAAAGCGCGCTCGGCTTCCGTTCAGTCAGGCCCGGGCAATGACGCTGCCGCAAACACGCGTGCGGATCCTTATTCCGGTCTTCGACGACTGGACAGCGGTGCGGCGAGTGGTCGACGAGGTGGGCCTCGCCATGGAAAGCGCGTCGCGCCGCGTGGACGTGCTGCTCGTTGACGACGGTTCGCTCACCCCGGCGCCGGCCGACATCGGCGATCTCCGCAACGCCGGGGTTGGAACGATCGAAGTGCTCAGGCTGCGCCGGAATCTCGGCCATCAGCGGGCGATCGCGGTCGGTCTCGCCTATCTCGAAGCGGAACGCCAGGCGGACGCCGTAGTCATCATGGACGGCGATGGCGAAGACCGCCCGATAGACGTTCTCCGCCTCGTGCATGCGGCCGAGCGAGACGGCATGGCGCGGGTCGTCTTCGCCGAACGCACGCGCCGATCGGAGGGCTTGCTGTTCGCCGGGCTCTACCACACCTATCGCGCCATCCACTGGCTCCTTACGGGCGAACGGGTGCGGGTGGGCAACTTCAGCGTGGTTCCGGCAGCGACATTGTCCCGGCTCGTGGCCGTCTCGGATCTCTGGAATCATTACGCCGCGGCGGTCTTCAAGTCGCGGCTGCCGTACACAACCGTGCCGACCACCCGCGGCGTGCGTTACGCCGGGCAGTCGCGGATGAATTACGTGGCGCTCGTGACGCACGGGCTCAGCGCGATGGCGGCGTTCGGCGACAGGATTGGCGTCAGGCTCCTCACGGCCACCCTGCTGGTCACCTTGCTCGTCGTCGGCGTCCTCGGGACAGCCGTGGCGACCCAGCTCTTCTCGGGCACGCCGCTGCCGGACTGGGCGCCCTTCGTCGGCGCTCTCTTCCTGCTCGTGATTTTCCAGGGGTTCGCGGTGGTCCTGACGTTCGTGTTCGTGATACTCGGCGGCCGTGACAGCTCGACGTTCCTGCCGCTCCGCGACTATCGACATTACATCCTGGACATCGTCCGCGTGCGTTCCGCCTCCCATGACACAGTGTGAATACGTCGGCACCGAGCTCGAGCTCTTCGCGGAAGCGCGAAACTGGAAGCGCTATCTTCGGGATGCGATCGCGCCCTTCCTGGGCGGAGACGTGCTGGAGGTGGGAGCCGGGATCGGGACGACGACCAGGGCGCTGTGCACGGGCCATGTCTTCCGCCTGACGGCGGAAGCTACAGGGGCCGTATCGAGCTGGACCTGCCTCGAGCCTGACCCGGCGCTCGCTGCGACGCTCGAGCGCGAGTCTCTCGCCTTGCCGTGCTCTCCCCGGGTAGTCGTCGGAACGCTGGCGGATCTTCCCGAGACGGCCAGGTTCGACAGCCTCCTCTATGTCGATGTCCTCGAGCACATCGAGCACGACGCCGCCGAGGTGCAGCGTGCCGCGGCGCGCCTGAACCAGGGCGGAAGGCTCATCATTCTTTGCCCGGCCCATCAGGCGCTCTACAGCGCCTTCGACAGGCAGATTGGGCACTTCCGCAGGTACGACAGGAAGATGATGCGAGCGCTCACTCCCGAGGGGATGACGCTGGAGCGCCTGACCTACCTCGACTCCGCGGGTTTCCTGCTCTCGACCGCGAACCGGCTGCTGCTGCGCGCGTCAATGCCCACGCGGGGGCAGATTCACACATGGGACCGGCTGTTCGTGCCGATCTCGCGCGTGACCGATGTCCTCACCGGCGGCCGGGTCGGCAAATCGATCCTGGCCGTGTGGCGGAAAACGGCGTCCCGCTGAGGCCGTTAATGCAGCCCTTTCGCGAGATCGAATGACCACCGCGGCGCAGTGCGGCTCGGGCGCTGCGGCTGCAGGACCACTCTGACCTGTGTCCGTTCTTTCTTTCCGTTCACGATGACGAAATCATAGTCTCCGACGTACCCGACGGACGGCTGCCAGTACAGAACCCCGCGCCTCGAGTCGAACGAGGCACCGATCGGCAGCGCGTCGAGCCGGCCGTTGACCACGCGATAGGCCTCGTATCCGGCATCGTAACTGGCATCGTAACTACCGGGGCCCTTCGATGACGCGTCAACCACCACCCGTTCGAGCGCATGGCCCAACACCAGACGGCGGCTGCCCGATCGCGCGTCGAATCGCGAGCCGGTGCGGGCGGACCGTCCGAAGTCGGCCCCCGCCGTCAACGTAACGGGGCCGGCGAGCGCACCCTGCTGGCCGTCAGTGATCGATGATGCGCCGTTCACGATATTGAAATAGCGGCTGCCAATTCCATCGGCCTGGCCGTTGTCGGCGGTCACGACCCAGGCGATCGTATGCACGCCGTTGGCGTAGACGGTCGAGTCGAACGTGAAGACGCCGAGCGCGTGGGTGATGCCGGGGTAGGTCGCGGCAGGGAAGAGGCTCGTCAGGTCACTACGGTTGGTCCAGCCCCCCGGAGAGCCGACGACGACGTTGTCGATCAGCACGACGACACTCGCGGCCCCACTGAGAGCCGGAGACGCCAGCGCACCGCGTGCGAGCACCCAGCCGAAGTTGTTGTACGAGCCGGAAATCGTCTCTCCCTGCCCCGGCGTGTCGATCGCGCCGAACGGACGCGTGGCTGCAGTGTTCTGCCCGACGATCGTCCGCGATCCGAGCAGCGCGCGATTGCCTTCCCTGTCGGTCGCGTAGACGCGCAACGTATATGTGCCGTCGCCGCCGCCCGGCAGGAAATTCGTGAGCAGCAGATAGCCCCATCCTCCGCGGTAGTTGAACGGCGTGTTCGGAAACGCCGCTTCAACGTCCCCGCGCGCGTCGTCCACTCGCACGGCATTGCCGATGAAGATTTCAGACGAGCCTCCGAGCCAGACCTGCACAGACGTGATGTCGATGTCGTCGACCGCCCAGCCGGTCACCGCGATTGAGCCGGAGGCGGCGCTGCCGTTCGCCGGCGAGTCGATGAAGCCGGACGGTGGGGTGGTGCTGCCCATGATGCGGATGAACGCGTGGACGGACTGCGGCGAGTTCTCAAAGGTGTTGGCCGACGCGGACGTGTTCCGCACCGACAGCGTCGTTTCACCGACGCCCAGCGCCGCGTAAAACTGGTTGACGAGCGCCACCGAGAAAGAGCCGTTGCCGCAGCCGGAACCGCGCGTCACCACGAACGTTGACGGGAGCGGGTTGTCCACCGTCCAGCAGGCCGTCCCGGAGCCGACGGCCGTCACGCGCACGGTCTGCGACGGCGTCTTCGTCGTCCCGTTCGTCACGCCGAAGTTCAGCGTGGACCGGTTGAGCACGATGCGAGGCTGAGGCACAAAGCTAGGATCGATGACGATCGGCCATTTCGAGTAGGTGGCGTTCGTGTTGGTGCCGTCCGAGAAGCTCGCGTGAATGTAAAACGTCCCGGGCGGCATGCTGCTGGTGTTCCACGTGAAGCTGCCGGTCGTGCTCGTCGACAACGCCCCTGCGCCGGGAATCTGGGTCATCCCGTTTGCGGCATTGGTGTCGTCGTCGTAGAAGAGCGTGACGGTGCCGGACGCTTCGCTATGGGTCCACCCGATGACGTACGACGTGTTGACCTTCTCGAGCGCCGCCAGCTTGATCCGGCGGATGTAGAAGGGAGTCGCGGCGCTGAACTCGTGCGGATCGACGCGGAAGATATCGAGCGTGCCGGTCCAGCCCTGTCCTCCGGTAAACGCCCCCTGCTCAATCGGCAGCACGGTGCGATCGCTCATGTCGACGATCACCTTGTCGAGCACGTTGGCGCCCACGCGGTGGTTGAAGATGATGTCGTCGCTGACGCTCTCGGCCGCCTGGCCGTTGACGCGCCAGACGATGCGGGCGACCGAGCCGTTCAGGATGCTGCGCGCCTTGTTCGGAATCCCGAACTCGAACGTGAGGATTCGGTAGCGGTTCGTGTCGATCTTGTTGGTGAACCCGCGGCCGTTCACGAACAGCGGATCCATGTACGGATCCCCGACGCTGCCGCCCGGGGCCGGCGTACTGGTCCCCTTGAACACCCGTTGTGAACCAAGGGAGACGCCTGCCGGCGTCTCGAGCGTCTCGAACTCGACGCGCGGACTCGTCACGTTCGTGATCAGGTCGAAGTCCGAGACGGCGTTCATGTCCCACGGGTTGCCGAGGAACGTCGTCGCGAAGTCGTCGGCGCTGCCTTCGGGTGAGGGCGATGTGAACTCCAGCGTCGGGATGGCGTTGACGACCCACGTCGTTCCCGCTCCGGTGGTACTCGTGGGAGTAGTGCCGCCGACCGCGCTCACCCCGACCCGGTACGTGCCCGGGGCGAGCGCGCCGGCATAGTAGGAGTACCCGGTCCCCGGCGCACTGCAGCCAGGGGAAGCCGAGTTATTCGTGGCGCTCGTCGCGATCTTTCCGAGACTCGTGCCCGCAGTGTTCGTGA
>CAYZBZ010000186.1:0-8050 GCA_964476725.1 uncultured Vicinamibacterales bacterium | reverse complement strand
CAGTACCAGAAGTACGCGGTCGAGGACGGCGCGTACATGCGCGAGCACTTCTTCGGGGTCAATCCGCGGCTGCTCGACATGGTCAAGCACCTCTCGGATGACCAGCTGAAGAAGCTCCGGCTGGGTGGGCACGACCCCGTGAAGGTGCACAACGCCTTCAAGGCCGCGGTCGAGACAACGGGACAGCCGACCGTCGTGCTCGCCCGCACGATCAAGGGCTACGGCCTGGGCGAAGCCGGTGAGGGGAAGAACATCACTCACCAGCAGAAGAAGATGAACGAGTCGGACCTCCGCCTGTTCCGCACGCGCTTCGGCATTCCCGTCTCGGACGAGGAGATCGCCGGCGCGCCGTTCTACCGCCCGGCGGAAGACAGCACCGAGCTTCAGTACCTGCGCGAGCGCCGCAAGGCGCTCGGAGGCTACGTGCCGACCCGCAGCGTCCGCGTCGAACCGCTGGTCGCGCCGATCGACCCGATCTTCGAGGAGTTCTACAAGGGCACCGAAGGGCGCAAGGCGTCCACGACGATGGTGTTCGTGCGGATTCTGTCGAAGCTGCTGCGCGACAAGGAAATCGGCGACCTGATCGTGCCGATCATCCCGGACGAGGCGCGCACGTTCGGCATGGAGTCGCTCTTCCGTGGGATCGGCATCTACTCGCACGTCGGCCAGAAGTACGAGCCGGTCGACATGGACACGCTGCTCTATTACAAGGAAGCGCAGGACGGCCAGATCCTCGAAGAGGGGATCACCGAGGCCGGATCGATGTCCTCGTTCATTGCCGCCGGCACGGCGTACGCCACGCACGGCGTCAACACGATCCCGTTCTTCATCTACTATTCGATGTTCGGGTTCCAGCGTGTGGCGGATTTGATCTGGGCGGGCGCCGATTCGCGGGTGCGCGGCTTCCTGCTCGGCGCGACCGCCGGCCGGACGACGCTGGCGGGCGAGGGGCTGCAGCATCAGGACGGCCAGAGCCACGTGTACTCGCTGGCGACTCCGAACTGCATCTCGTACGACCCCGCGTACGCCTACGAGCTCGCGGTGATCATCCAGGACGGCATCCGTCGCATGTATCGCGAGCAGGAAAGCATCTTCTACTACCTGACCGTGATGAACGAGCAGTACGCCATGCCGCCCATGCCCGAAGGATCGCGCGACGGCATCCTGAAGGGGATGTATCGCCTGCAGACCGCGGCCAATCCCAAGGCCAAGCTCAAGGCGCAGCTCTTCGGCAGCGGCGCGATCCTGAACGAAGTCCTCGCCGCGCAGAAGATTCTCGAGAAGTACGACGTCGCCGCCGACGTCTGGAGCGTGACGAGCTACCAGGAGCTCTACCGCGACGGCCACGCGTGCGATCGCTGGAACATGCTGCACCCGCTGGAAACGCCCCGCGTGCCGTACGTCGCGCTGTGCCTGAAGGGCGCACCGGGCGTCCTCGTCGCGGCGTCCGATTATTTGAAAGTGCTGCCGGACTCGATCGACCAGTGGATGCCGCGGCGCATGCGCTCGCTCGGCACAGACGGATTCGGCCGCAGCGAGGATCGGCAGCGGCTGAGGGCGTTCTTCGAGGTCGACGCGCGATTCGTCGCGCTCGCCACGCTGGCGGAGCTCGCGCAGGACGGCCAGCTCGATCGCAAGGTGATTGCGCAGGCGATGAAGGACCTGGAGATCGACCCGGAGAAGCTGAATCCGGCGAAGAGCTGACGCAGGGGTCTCCGTAGCCTCCGTTGCTCAGACAGACAAACATGCCTACAGAATTCAAGCTCCCGGAACTCGGCGAGAACATCACCGCCGGCGACGTCGTGCGCGTGCTCGTCGCGGTTGGTGACGCCGTCGAGATGGATCAACCTGTGCTCGAACTCGAGACTGACAAGGCCACGATCGAGGTGCCATCGAGCGTCGCCGGCACGGTCAAGGACGTCCGGGTCAAGCAGGGCGAGCGCATCAAGGTCGGCCAGGTGGTCCTGATCGTAGACGCCGGAGCGTCAGGCCAGACGTCCGGGGAGTCGGACGGCGCCGGAACGAAGGCCGCGCCGGCCGAGGCGAAAGGCGCGAAGCCCAAGCCGCCGAAGCCAGAGGCGGAGGCGGAAGAAGGCAGCCCCAGTCAACGGGCGCCAGGCGCAGCGGGGCAGAGAGGCCGCCGCTCCGACGCGGATCCTGGCAGCGGCCGCGCCGATCAGCCTGAGGCGCAGCAGGCGGAGCCGGATGCCGGGTCGAAGTCGAAGCGGGGGGAGGTCGTGGACATCAGCCGCGGCGCGCGCCCGGCGCCCCAGGCGCCCGCCGACAGTGCGGGAGATGCGGAAGGTCCTCCGCCGCCGGCGGCACCCTCCGTGCGGCGCCTTGCGCGGGAATTCGGCGTGGAGATCCGTCTCGTGCCGGGCACCGGTCCGGGGGGACGCATCAGCGAGGGGGACGTGCAGGCGTTCGTCAAGAGCGCGATGTCGGGCGGCGGCGCCGGAGCCGCCGTGCCGCTCACGGACTTCAGCAAGTGGGGAGAGGTCGAGCGGAAGCCGATGAGCAACATCCGCCGCAAGACCGCGGAGCACTTGTCGCACGCGTGGACGGCGATTCCGCATGTCGCGCAGCACGACAAAGCGGACATCACGGCGCTCGAAGCGCTGCGGAAGCAGTACGGCCCGCAGGCGGAGCAGGCGGGCGGCAAGATGACGATGACGGTGGTCGCGTTGAAGATCGTCGCGGCCGCGCTCGGTCGTTTCCCACAGTTCAACGCGTCGGTCGATATGGCGCGTCACGAGATCGTCTACAAGAAGTCGATTCACGTCGGCGTGGCGGTCGACACGCCGCGCGGTCTCCTGGTTCCGGTGATCCGCGACGTCGACCGCAAGGGGATCTTCGAGCTGTCGGCCGACCTGGCGAAGGCGTCCGAGAAGGCGCGCGCCGGCAAGCTGTCGCTCGACGAGATGCAGGGGGGCGGCTTCACCATCACGAACCTCGGCGGGATCGGCGGGACGTCGTTCACGCCGATCGTCAACTGGCCGGAAGTCGCGATCCTCGGGATCTCGCGCGGCTCGTACGAGGCCGTGTACAACGGCCACGAGTTTCAGCCGCGGCAGATGCTGCCGCTGTCGCTGTCGTACGATCACCGTGTCATCGACGGCGCGGACGCCGCGCGCTTCCTCCGCTGGGTCGCGGGCGCGTTCGAGGAGCCGTTCGTACTGTCGCTGTAGGATCATGGGGTTCAGGGCTTGAACCCTTGAACCTCCTGAACCCCTGAACCGACACGTTTCTCCCATGCCTGAACCGACTCAACTCGTAGTAATTGGCGCCGGCCCCGGCGGGTACGCGGCGGCATTCTACGCGGCTGACCGCGGCATGCGGGTCACGCTCGTGGATCCTTCGGTCAATCCCGGCGGCGTGTGTTTATACCGCGGCTGCATCCCTTCGAAGGCGCTGCTGCACGTGGCGGAAGTCGTCAACGAGGCGCGGCACGCCGAGCAATGGGGAGTCGCGTTCGGAGCGCCGAAGATCGATCTCGAGCGGTTGCGAGGGTTCAAGACGAAGGTCGTGAACCAGCTCACCGGCGGGCTCGGTCAGCTGACGAAGCAGCGGAAGATCACGTACATTCAAGGGACCGCGGCCTTCCGCGATGCCCGTACCCTCGAGATCACGCGCGAGTCTTCGACAGGCTCAGGAGAGAAGCCGGGACAGGTGGAGACGCTCGCGTTCGAGCACGCGATCATCGCCACCGGGTCGCGTCCCGCGACGATCCCTGGGCTGAGCCTCGACAGCCCGCGTCTGATGGATTCCACCGGCGCGCTTGACCTTCCCGACATTCCGGCGTCGCTGCTCGTCGTCGGCGGCGGCTACATCGGCCTCGAGCTCGGGAGCGTGTACGCCGCGCTCGGCACGAAGGTCACCGTCGTCGAGATGACGGCTGGCCTGCTTCCCGGGGCCGACCGCGACCTCGTCAACGTGCTCGCCAAGCGCATCAACGCGATCTGCGAGGCGGTGCTCCTCAACACCCGGGTCGTCGGGATGCGCGAAGCACAATCAGATAAGGAAGCGAAGAACGGCATCACGGTGACCTTCGACGGCGAGGGGGTGTCGGGCGGCGCCGCGAAGGAGCGGACGTTCGACCGGGTGCTCGTGTCCGTCGGCCGGCGCCCGAACTCGGCGGTCCCGGGGCTCGACCGAACGGGCGTCAAGGTCAACTCGCGCGGCTTCATCGAGGTGGATGGCGCGCGGCGCACGGCGGTCCCTTCGATTTATGCGATCGGGGACGTCGTCGGCGAGCCGATGCTGGCGCACAAGGCGTCGCACGAGGGGCGTGTGGCCGTCGAGGCGATTGCCGGCGAGCGGGTCGCGTTCGAGCCGCTGGCGATCCCGGCGGTCGTCTTCACCGATCCCGAGCTCGCCTGGTGCGGTTTGACGGAGAGCGACGCGCAGAAGCAGAACCGCGAGGTCGCGGTGACGCGGTTTCCCTGGGCGGCGTCCGGGCGGGCGCTCACGCTCGATCGGCCGGACGGCCTGACGAAACTGATCCTCGATCCGAAGACCGGGCGCGTGCTGGGGGTCGGTATCGTCGGGCCCGGCGCGGGGGAGCTGATCTCGGAGGGGGTGCTCGCCGTCGAGATGGGCGCGAACGCCACCGACATCCGCCTGAGCATTCACCCCCACCCGACGCTGTCGGAAACCATCATGGAGTCAGCCGAAGTCTTCTTCGGCCACGCCACGCACATCTACCGTCCCAAGAAGAGCCAGTGACTTCGCAGTCGATAACACCGGGGCTGATTCTAAAAACTTGCCCACTACCCGTTGGCGAGCCGCGCCGCCGTGCGGAAAACCGAATCGAGCATGGGCGGCGTCAGTCTGCCGGTGTGGGTGTTCTGACGGCTCGGATGGTACGACGCGATGACGATGGGGGCGTTCGGTGGATGGTGGGTGAGCCCGTGACCGAAGAGCGGCTTCGCCGTTCGACGATGCTCGGGCGCGGACGGTTCCGCGCCGCGGTGCATGACGAGGCGCCAGGCGGCGTCGAAGCCGATGCGACCGAGCGCGACGATGACCCGCAGGCGCGGGAGCGCGGCGGCCTCGGCGGCGAGATGTGGATAGCAGGCGGCGATCTCCTGCGGCGACGGCTTGTTGTCGGGTGGCGCGCACCGCACGGCGGCCGCAATCCACGCGTCGTTCAACTCGAGCCCGTCGTCGATCCCGCGTGAGAATGGCTGGTTCGCGAGGCCGTTGGCGTGCAGCGCGGCCATCAGGAAGTCGCCCGAGCCGCCCACGCCGTCTCCGGTGAAGTTCCTTCCCGTGCGGTTCGCCCCGTGCGCTGCCGGCGCGAGGCCGATCAAGAGAATCCTGGCGTTCGGGTCCCCAAAGCCGGGCACCGGTTTGGCCCAGTAGGTCTCGTCGCGAAAGGCCGCGCGCTTCTCGCGGCCGATCCGCTCGCAGTAGCGCCGCAGCCGCGGGCAGCGGTCGCACGAGATGATGGCGCTCCGAATCGTCGCCAGGTCTGTCATGACTCGATCGATTAGGGATTAGTGATCAGGGATCAGTGATTAGTGATTAGTGATTGAGCGGCCTGCTCGTGGGCGTGGTAGGAGCTGCGCACGAGGGGCCCCGATTCGACGTGTCCGAATCCCATGCCGGCGGCGACCCGCTTCAACTCGGCGAACTCGGCTGGCGTGTAGTAGCGGGCCATCGGCAGGTTGGCAAGCGACGGGCGCAGGTACTGGCCGATCGTCACGATCTGGCAGCCGGCCGTGCGGAGGTCGCGCAGCGTCGAGACGACTTCGTCCCACTCCTCACCCAGGCCGACCATCAGCCCCGACTTCGTGGGGATCCGCGGCGCGTAGGTGCGCGAGCGGTCGAGCAGCTGCAGCGCGCGATCGTAGCGTCCGCCGGGGCGCGCCGCTCTGTAGAGGCGCAGCACGGTCTCGATGTTGTGGTTCAGCACGTCGGGGCCCGCGTCGAGCACGGACCGCAGCGCCGCCTCGTCACCTTTGAAATCAGGGATCAGGACCTCGATCCGGCAGGTGGGGATCAAGTCGCGCGTCTCCTGGATCGTCCGCGCGAAATGCGACGCGCCGCAATCCGGCAGGTCGTCGCGATCGACCGAGGTGATCACGACGTAGGCGAGATCCATCGCGTGAATCGCGCTCGCGACATGGACCGGTTCCTTGACATCGGGCGGCTTCGGCGCGCCGTGGGTCACGTTGCAGTAGCCGCACGAGCGGGTGCAGGTCTCCCCGAGGATCATGAAGGTGGCGGTGCCGTGATGCCAGCATTCGCCGATGTTCGGGCAGTTGGCTTCCTCGCACACCGTGTGCAGCCCGAGCCCGCGCATGATGCTCTTCAGCCGATGATAGTTTTCCGAGCCGGGCGCGCGGACCTTGAGCCAGTCCGGCTTCGCCTGCCGCGCCAGATCGTCGGCTCGCTTCCTGCGGCCCCGGATGAAGGTCAGCGGAACTGTAGACATGAACAATCAAGTATACCGTCTGCGACCTGTGTAGCTTCCGCGGCCGGTTATCCTCCGGACGGCGGCAGATGCGGATGGGCTCTCGAAACAGGATGCGCGGGGGAGGGTCACGAAATCCGCGCGCCCCGGTAGAATAGGCACATGGCACAATCAGGCCGGCTTTCGATAACCTGGTTCGGACATTCCACCTTTCTGATCACGACGCCAGGGGGGAAGCGCATCGTGACGGATCCATGGCTGGAGCACAATCCGAAGTGCCCGCCCGACATGAAGCGCATCGCCGGGGCGGATCTCATTCTCCTCTCGCACGGCCACTCCGACCACACGGGCGACGTCGTCGCCGTGGCGCGCGCGACGGGCGCGCCGATCGTGGCGGTGTACGAGCTGGCGCTGTGGTGCGAGCGGAAAGGGCTCCAGAACGTGCAGGGGATGGGCATCGGCGGCACGGTGACGGTCGCAGGGCTGAGGGTGAGCATGGTGCCGGCGGTGCACACGAGCAGCACGATGGAGAACGACACGACCGTCTATCTCGGCCAGGCAGCGGGGTTCGTCGTGCGGATGGAGAATCGCGAGGCGTTCTATTTCGCGGGAGACACGGCGGTGTTTGGCGACATGAAGCTCATCGCCGAGATGTACGCCCCCGACATCGCATTTCTGCCAATTGGCGACCATTTCACGATGGGGCCAGAGGGGGCCGCTCTGGCGGCCCGCATGCTCGGCGTCCGCCAGATCGTCCCGATGCATTACGGCACGTTCCCCGTGCTCACGGGGACGCCCGACCGCCTGAAACAGCTCGTGGAGCCGGACGGCATCGAGGTGCTCGTCCTGAAGCCAGGGGAGACGGCGAGGTAACCGCCAGAGCCCGGCTGTCCTTCATGCGTCGGCAGCATGGATGCGATGCTTTCAGGAGATGCCTGTTTCATCTCCGTTCGGCATCGATTCCATCTGAAACTTATGCACGACACATGCGGGAGGCGTCTTTATCATCCAGACATGATCAACGCCGAGTCGAATGCCACGCGGACGCTGACGCTCGTACTGCCCGAATCGGACTGGAAGGCCCTGCGTGCCGCCGAGCCGGACGCCATCGGATGGCTGCGCGCGCAGATTGAGCAGCGTCTCGCGGTGCCGGCAGCGCCGTGGTCTTCCCGCTCGAATGCCGCGTCGGCCACCTCAGCCCAAAGCTGGCGTGGCAACGAAGACGAGTACTGAGGGAACGTCGGACGTCGAGCGTCACCGCGATCGCTCGCGGTGCGCGAGCGACGTCCCGCTGCGACCATCCCATGCAACCCTAAAGGGCTGCGCTACGGGTCTTGAAACCACTACGCAGGCAGCAGGCCTGCGATGGCCTCGACGGTCCGGGCGACCGCAATTCCTGACGTATCGATCGTGTGGTGAGCGAGCGCATACAGCGGCTCGCGCGCCGCAAGCCGCGCCCGCAGGTCTGCCATCGCCTGCGGATGATTCGCCATCGGGCGGCGGTCTCCCTGCCGGACGACTCGATCCCAGTGATCTTCCGGCTTTGCGCGCAGCCAGATCGTCAGCGCCGATCGGCGCAGCTGCGCGTACGTGTCCGCTGCCGTCACGATCCCGCCCCCCGTGGCGATGACC
>CAYZBZ010000185.1:0-8053 GCA_964476725.1 uncultured Vicinamibacterales bacterium | reverse complement strand
TGGCCGGCACGACCAGCTCCGGAATCACGACGCGCGCGCACGTACCTTCGCCGGGGACGCTGTCGAGCTGCAGCTGATAGTTCGCCCCGTAAATCACGCGCAACCGCTCGTTGACGTTGCGCAGGCCGATGCCTCCCTCCTTGACGCGTTCCACGTGGTCCGGCGACACGCCGACGCCGTTGTCGATCACGTCGATGATCGCGTGTCCGTTCGCGCGGCTGCTGCGAATCGTAATGCGTCCTTCGCCGATCTTCGGCGAGAGGCCGTGCTTGATCGAGTTCTCGACGAGCGGCTGCAGCAGCATGCTCGGCAGGAGGACGTCGAGGCTGTCGGGGTCGATCGACTTCTCGATGCGCAGCTTCGGGCCGAACCGGATGCTCTCGATATCGAGGTACTCGTCGATCGCCTCGAGCTCCTCGCGCAGCGTCACGAAATGCTCCTGGCTGCGGAGGAGCCGGCGCAGGAGGCCGGACAGCTTCACGATCAGCATGCGCGCCGTTTCCGGCTGCGAGCGGATCAGCGACGAGATCGACGTGAGCGTGTTGAAGAGGAAGTGCGGGTTGATCTGGCTCGCGAGCGCCTCCACGCGGGCCGCCATCAGCAGCTTCTCCTGCTCCTGCAGCCGGTGCTCGATGCGCGCGCTGTTCCAGATCTTGATCGGAATGGCGACGCACAGCACCGTCGCGAGCACGACCAGCACGCCGAGCCAGGCGTTCGGCGGCGCGAGGTAGAAGAGGTGGTTTCCGGTGAAGCTATGCCCCAGCGCCTGACGGAGGACTTCCAGGCCGATGGGCGCCGCAACCAGGATCACGACCCAGTCGATCTGGAACCGGCGCACGAGCCGCCAGACGTTCCGGTGGAGGTCGGTGAAGAAGAGCGGCGAGAAGTGCCAGATGGCTTCCTTCGGGCAGAGCTCCCGGAGGCCGCCTCCCGCGAAGCCGCAGCCGACGGCGAACGGGAGCGCGATCCACTCGCCCGCAATCAGCGCGGGGATGCCGACCATCGACCCGACAATCGCGCCGGCATACGGGCCCGCCAGGAGACCGGCCAGAAAGGCTCCCGCGAGCGTGAGGTCGGCGGCGTCGTAGTGGATGAGGAGCCGCGCAACCACTCCCGCCGTCAGGGGCAAGCCGAGGCTTGCCGCGAAGATCAGACGTTCCGGCCAGTCGCGCTTCTCCGTGAGCAGGATCCGGCGGAACCACGAAAACCGCACGAGCATCGTCGACAGAACCGCGACGATGGCGACCTTCACCACCAGCGTCGTGAGCAGGAACTGCTCGGCAGTGAGCGCCTTTGCTGCCTGCGGCATTCAGACCATTAAGTATAGCATCCACGGCTATTTGGCCGGAATCAGGATCCCCTTTTCCCTTTTGCTCTTGCCTTGATATGATTCCCACCATGATTCGTCCGTTCCTCATCGGATTCGCGACCACTCTCAAGCACGTCTTCAAAAAGCCGATCACGGTCGATTACCCGGAGCAAAAGGTCCCGGTCTTTCCAAAATACCGCGGAAAGCAGGTCCTGATGCGGGACGAGGACGGGCTCGAGAAGTGTGTCGCGTGCGGGCTGTGTGCGGTTGCGTGCCCGGCCGATGCCATCTACCTCGAGGCCGCGGAGAACGACGGCTCGGTGCAGGCAGGCCCGCGGTATGCCAAGGTCTACCAGATCCACAAGACCCGGTGCATCTTCTGCGGCTACTGCGAGGAAGCTTGTCCGGTGTCGGCGATCTTCATGGGCAAGGACTACGAGCTTGCCGTCTACAGCAACAAGGACTTCATCTGGGACAAGAAGGACCTGCTGGTTCCGGCTTCGACGACGACGTAGCGCTCAGGATCTCTTCCGGAATGCCCGCGCGGTACGGGGGTCAGACCCCGGGCTTCCGCTCATTCCGGGGCTCGGCGACCCACCAATCCTGCTGATGCGGTTCGGCGCCCTCGGCGACATCCACGGCGATTTCAGCAGCGTGCGCCGCATCATGCGGCAGCACCCTGACATTCCATTCTGGGTGTCGGTCGGCGATCTGGCCGATGCGAACGGCCGCTACGAGCCGGTCGACGCGCCGCTCTACTGGATCAAGGGCAACAACGAGAACTTCGATGCGATCGCCTCTGGCGATCTGCCTGCCGGGTTGCATCACATTGCGAACGGGGCGCTCGAAACGGTGATGGGCGTGAAGGTCGCCGGGCTTGGCGGCACATACGCGCCGGCGACGTACGAAGTCAGGGCGGCGGATTTGCCCCACCCCGGGAAGGGAACCGTCCAGGCCACGGCGCTTGCGGACAGGCGCCGGCACTTCGTGCGCGAGGAAGTGGACGCCTGCAAGCGGCTGACGGACGTCGACATCCTGCTGACGCACGAGGCGGCGCGGCCGTACGTCATCGGACACGGTCCCGGCCGCGGGAATGACGCCGGCAAGACGCCCATCAACGAGGTGCTTGCCGCGATGAAGCCTCGTCTGCACCTGTTCGGTCATCACCATCGGTTCACCGAGCAGGAGCGGCAGGGCGTGCGATCGGTCGGCCTCGACCTGGTCTCGAAGTCGTACCTCCTCATCGAGCGCGGCCCGGCTGATGCGTTGGATTACCATGTAGTGTCGTAGCACATGACAAGAACTCCCTTTCTCGAAGAGCTCGACCGGCGCGTCCTCGTCTGCGATGGGGCGATGGGGACGATGCTGTACGCGAAGGGGATCTTCCTGAACCGTTCCTTCGACGAGCTCAACCTGACGCAGGCGGATCTCGTCGCGGAAGTGCACCAGGCCTACGTCCGCGCCGGGGCCGACGTCCTCGAGACGAACACGTTCGGCGCAAACCGCATCAAGCTTGGCGCGTTCGGCCTGGCCGACCGGGTGCACGCGATCAACCTCCAGGGGGCCAGGATCGCGCGTCATGCCGCGCGGGAGCAGGCGTATGTCGCCGGAGCGATCGGCCCGCTGGGGATCCGCATCGAGCCGTGGGGCAAGACCGGCGTCGACGAAGCGCAGGAGTTCTTCCGCGAGCAGGCGCGCGCGCTGGTCGAAGGGGGAGTCGACCTCTTCGTCCTCGAGACGTTTCGCGACGTCAACGAAATCGGCGCGGCGATCCGCGCGGTCAAGAGCGTGTGCGATCTGCCGATCGTGGCGCAGGTGACGACGCTGGAAGACGGCAACAGCCTCGACGGGGCCGCTCCGGAGACGTTCGTGCCGGATCTCGAGCGTCTTGGAGCCCATGTCGTCGGGCTCAACTGCAGCGTGGGCCCGGCGGCGATGCTCGAGACGATCGAGCGGATGGCGCACGTGGCGACGGTGAAGCTGTCGGCCCAGCCGAACGCCGGACGTCCGCGCGAGATCGAAGGCCGCAACATCTACCTCTGTTCGCCGGAGTACATGGCGTCCTACGCGCGACGCTTCATCAACAGCGGCGTGCGCCTCGTGGGAGGCTGCTGCGGCACGACCCCCGAACACATCCGCCACATCAAGGTGGCCGTGCGCGGGCTGGCGCCGGCGGAAAAGAAGGCGCCATCGGGCTTCATCCGGGCGGAACCTCGCGTGCCCGCACCGGTCGCCGAGCCGGTGGCGCGCCCCGAGAAGTCGCGCATGGCCAACGGGCTCGCGCGCGGCGCATTCGTCATCAGCGTCGAGCTCGTGCCGCCGCGCGGATTTCGCGCGGAGGCGCTCGTCGAGCAGGCGCGGCAGCTGCGCATCCACGGCGTCGACCTGGTCAATATTCCGGACGGACCGCGCGCCGGCGCACGGATGAGCGCGCTCTCGGTGGCCGTGCTCGTCCAGCAGCAGGCGGGGATTGAAACCATCCTTCACTATGCCTGCCGCGATCGGAACCTCCTCGGCATGCAGTCGGACCTGCTCGGGGCGCACTCGATGGGCATCCGGAACCTGTTGCTCATCACCGGCGATCCGCCGCAGATCGGCGACTACCCGGACGCGACGGGGGTGTTCGACGTCGACTCGATCGGGTTGACGAACGTCGTCACGCGGCTCAACCGGGGGTTCGACATCGGCGGGCAGAGCATCGGGGTTCCCACGGCGTTCCATGTGGGCGTCGCCGCGAACCCGGGGGCGCTGGATCCAGACGAAGAGCTTCGCCGGTTCGAGTACAAGGTCGAAGCGGGCGCGGAGTTTGCAATTACGCAGCCGGTGTTCGACGCGCAGGAGCTGGCGCGATTCCTGGCGCGTGTCGAGGGATTCCGAATCCCTGTGCTCGCGGCCGTGGCGCCGCTCGAAAGTCTGCGTCACGCTGAGTTCATGGCAAACGAGGTCCCGGGCGTGCGCGTGCCGGACGGCGTCGTGGAACGGATGCGCCGCGCGGAAGCGAGCGGGCGCGCCGCGGCTGAAGGGCTGACGATCGCGCGGGAGATCGCGGCCGAGATTCGCCCGCTGGTCCAGGGCCTGCAGATCACGACTGCCACGGGCTCCGCCGAGACGGCGCTGGCCGTGATCGAAGCGGCAGGCACGTGAGCCTGGCGCACTCGATCGGCTCGTTCCCGATTGCTTGCCCCGTCCGTACTGGCCGGGGTATAGTCGCACGTTCCGCCGGGGTGCGTCCGCCGCGGCGGGGGTTTTGTTCATGAGCGGAGATACGGGATTCTGATGCCCTTATTCGAACGCAAGACGGAGTCGTCTGACGAGTTGGTGTCGGGATTGGATGCGGCGACACGCGCGTTATCGGTTGCGGCCGTCGAGAATGACTTCGTCGAACGGGTCTACGACAAGCTCGCGAGCGTCTACGACCTGACGTTCGGACCGGCGCTGAACCCCGGGCGCCGGCAGGCGATCCAGCGCATGGACATCCAGTCCGGCGAGCGCGTGCTCGAGGTGGGTGTCGGCACCGGCATCAGCTTGTCGTTGTACCCGAAGAACTGCGCGGTCATCGGGATCGACTGCACGGCGTCGATGCTCGAGAAGGCCCGCGACCGCGCGGCCCTCGAGGAGATCCACAACGTCCGGCTGCTCCAGATGGACGCCGCCGATCTGAGATTCGCGGACGACTCGTTCGACATCGTGTACGCGCCGTACGTGATCAGCGTCGTGCCCGATCCGGTCAGGGTCGCCCGCGAGATGCGCCGCGTCTGCCGCCCCGGCGGCCGCATCATCGTCCTGAATCACTTCCTCAGCCCGAATGCGATCCTGTCGCGCATCGAGCGCCTGATCTCCCCCCTCACGATTCACATCGGGTTCAAGGCGGATCTCGATCTGCCGGCGTTCCTCGCCCAGGCCGGCCTGCAGCCGCGGTCGATCGAGAAGGTGAACTTCCCGAAGCTCTGGTCGTTGGTGACGACGATTAAGTGACAGGCTTAGAGGGCTTAGGGCTTCAGGCTTCAGGCAGACTAGAGCCCCCTAACTAAAGCCTAAAGCCTAAAGCCTAAAGCCTAAAGCCTAGAGTCCAGGATCCGTTCGCAGATCATGCCTGCGACGACGTCCGCCCCGTCCGTGCGCGGATGCTCCGGCGGGGCAGGGCGCTGCATCAGCCGATCGAGCGCGTCCCGCCAGCGGCCGGCGACGAGCGCGTCTGTGTCCACGAACTCGCAGCGGAGAAAGCGCGGCATCTCTGCGACCATCACGTCGTATTCGGCAAAGCGCCCGCGCGATGTGTAGAGCATGGCCGTGTCGTTTGCCAAACATTCCGCGACGAGGCCGAAACCGGGCTTGGTGACGACGACGTCGACGGCCGCGACCAGATCCTCGTAGCGCAGTCCGGCATCGTAGATTGCGCCTTCCTCGATGAAGGCCACCCCGTTCGGAAGCGCCTCAGGTCGCGTGCGCCCGGTCATGACGACTCCCCACTGCTCCAGGCAATCGAGGCGCCGCGGATCGAAGCCGTGCACACCGTAGCCACTGAACGAAAAAAGCACGAGGGGAGCGTGAGGAGGCAGACCCAGCGACCGCCGCACTTCGGGTCGCTCGTGGGCGGCATGCCGCGCGATGAACGGGACGTCGATAGGGCGATCGAACGTCTCGAAGCCGCCGTAGAGGGGCATCCGCCAGGCCTCGGTTGCCTGTCGATACGCGTCACGGATGACCGGAAGCAGGCCGGGCTCGGAGGCCAGCGCTTCAGGATAGCCCTCGTAGATCCAATCCCACGTGAAGTTGGTGAGGACCACCGATCTGACGCCGGCCGCGCCCGCCGCAGGGCACGCGGCCGGTGCGGCGTCAGTGACGACGAGTGCCGCATCGTGCGCGCGGAGGAGCGCCGCTTCCCGGGCGACGATCCGCGGGAGGTCCCCATAGAACTCCGCGGCGCGGCGTATCGTCTCTCCGGCGTCGAGCCGCAGGCTGTCGATCTGGACGACCCCCGTGTCGCACGGGCCCTCGATGAGCGTGAAGGGACGCCGGATCGTCCGATCGAAGAGCCAGCGGGGCACCGATGAACGGACGACGATCTCGAAGCCGGGGATGCGCGGCCCGAGCACGTTGATGACTTCGATCTCGCGCGAAGCGTGCCCGAAGCCGTGTCCGGAAATGTAGAAAAAGACGGACGGCACGGCCGGTCAGCCGACGGGGACGTCCGCGACCGCCACAGCCGGCAGCGCGACCTTCAACACGTCCTCGAGCGTACGGCAAGCGTGACGAATCGCGGCAGCATCTCAACGAGTGTAGCGCAGGGCTGAAGGTTGTAGACTTTCAGTACACTCCCGGCACCATTCTCCACCTCACCTTCCGCCGGTAATCCTCGTACGCCGCTCCAAAGGTCTCAATCAGGCCGCGTTCCTCCCAGGGTATCGCGAGGGCGACGTACGCGGTGCTGACGAGCGCAAAGACCGCGCGTGTGGCGGTCATGTCGGCGGCGCCGCAGACGAGCAGCGCCCAGCCGAAGTACACGGGGTGCCGCACGAGGCCGTAAACGCCGGAGGTCGAGAGCGAGGCGTGGACCGGAGCGGCAGCGGTCCGCGCGCGGATCACGGCGCGCACGCCGGCAAGGTCGAGCACGTCGAGGGTCTTCGAGCCGAGGAACGTGAGCAGAATCCCGCCAAGCTGAGCCGCGGCCGCAAGCCATCGCCATGGACCTTCGATCCGGTAGAGCACGCCCGGGACCGGCTGCCACGCCCCGCACACGACGAGAAACAACACGCTGGCGATGGATGTGTAGAGCGATCGTTCGAGCACCGGGGGAATCATGCGGCGGACCCAGGCTTTCAACGGCGTGCGCGCAAAGAGGCTGTGATGCAGCGCAAAGACCGAGAACAGCGCGATGTCGATGCTGATGGGCCGGAAGCGTGCGCCGGCCGGCGCCGCCGCGCCGAACCGCACGAGGTATGCATACAGGAACCAGAGGAGTGAGGCGACGAAGAGGCACGCGCCGCTCCATGCGACGGCGGTTACCACCGCGGAGCGGGGATCCAGGGGCCCCCGCGGAGCCCGACCGCGGGACAGGGGCCCGCGGAGTAAGCCGGATGGCGGCGAATCGGTGCTGTGGCCGGGGACCAGCCCGACCGATTCACCGACGGGAGGCTGCTCCATCAGGATGGCTGAGAATTTCGCTTCACGTCACACGGCGTCAAACCGCGTAAATCCGTCCGGCCCGCAGCCGCTATTATAAAGGCATGGCTGCTTCCGGCTCGCCGCGGGTCGCGATCACGGGCATCGGCGTCGTCTCGCCGTACGGGGTCGGCCGGGAGCGGTTCTGGCGCCACGTCCGCCATGGCTGCAGCGCCACCCGGGCGATCGCGGAGTTCGACGCGTCCGCCTATTCCTGTGCGGTGGCGGCGCCGGTTCCGCCGATCACGATCGAAGATGCCGTGCCGATTGACAGACGTGCGGCGGACGGGCGAGCGGAACGCAACGGCCGGGCCGACCCGCGGCGCTATTCCAAAGCGTCGCTGATCGCCGTCGTCGCGGCAACGGAAGCGTGGGACGACGCGGGCCTTCGGCTGAACGAACCGGGGGCCGGCGTGCTCGTCGGCAGCGGCGCCGGCGGGATCGACGTCGCCGAGCGGCAGTACTACGAGTTCTACAACGACGGGCGGAAGCGCGTCACGCCGTACGCGATCCCTGTCTCGATCGTCGGCATGATCTCGAGCGAGATTTCGATCGCGCTCGAGCTGCACGGCATCAGCCACG
>CAYZBZ010000184.1:6737-8074 GCA_964476725.1 uncultured Vicinamibacterales bacterium | reverse complement strand
CATGTATCTCCGGAACAATTGCGGCCCCAGCGCGGGGCACAATTTCGGTGCCTGTGAATCGAGCCGGGTTATACTCCTGGTATGAAAACAGCGGTCTCCATCCCCGACGAGGTCTTTGAAAAAGTTGAACGATTCGCCCGGCGAGCGCGGCGGTCTCGGAGCGAGGTCTTCAGCGCCGCCCTTCGCGAGTATGTCGCGCGTCACGCGCCTGACGAGGTGACGGAAGCAATGGATCGCGTCTGCGCCGCAGTGAACGACGAACCCGACGGCTTTGTTACAGCTGCGGCTCGGCGGGCTCTGGAGCGGACCGAGTGGTGATCTCGCAAGGCGAGGTCTGGTGGGCGAGCCTGCCGCCGCCGACAGGTTCGGGGCCGGGATTTCGCAGGCCGGTGGTCGTCGTTCAGGGTGACGCCTTCAATCGCAGTCGGATCGCAACGGTCGTGTGCGTGCCGCTGACGAGCAATCTGCAGTGGGCGGAGGCGCCGGGTCATGTGCGGTTGTCGGCCAGAACCACGAACCTTCCGAAAGACTCCGTTGCGAAAGCGTCACAGGTCGTCGCACTCGACAAGGTGCTACTGACGGAACGTGTCGGCAAGCTCTCCCGAGCGAAGGTCGAACTACTGCTCACCGGGATTGATGTTGTTCTTGGGCGATAGCTCGCGGCTTCTTGCGGGAGCCGGGCCGCCCAACAAGGCGCTGCACCCACCGGCGCCGAGTGATCATGAGCGCCGCGGGTGAGCGCCGAACGTTATGCCGCCCGAGTTTTGGGCTTGTTTGTGAGAAGGCGGGCGATATCCTGACGACTGGCGCCCAGGCGAAAGAGCGAACGCAACAGCAAATCCGTGCTCACGGTCATGTCAGCGGCTTCCATTTTCGCCACGCGCGACTGGCTCGAACCGAGGCGTCGTGCCGCTTCCGTCTGGGTCAGGCCGAGGTGCTCACGGCGGTGCCGGAGGCCGGCGGCCAGGGCGAGCTTCGTCTCGATGAATCGTCGCTCCTCAGTGGACAGTTCCAGGAAGGTGCCCGTGTCGGCGACCGTCCAACCGGCTTGTTCCAACCGCTTACGTTTTTCGCTTCGCATGGGCATCCTTCTTCTTGCTGAGCGTTTGGAACGCTTCCAGGCGCTTTCGACACGCCGTGATCACGGCCGGTGGTGTGGACGGCGTCTTCTTGCTGAATACATCGAGAATCACGACCGCATCTTGGGCGAGGTGGTAAACAATGCGCCATGTTTGGTCCCGATCGCCGATGCGCAACTCATGGCATCCGCTTCCGATGCCGGGCATCGGGCGGGAATGCGGCAGGCCGATCGGTTCACCTCGTTGCAGACGCCGAAG
>CAYZBZ010000184.1:0-6637 GCA_964476725.1 uncultured Vicinamibacterales bacterium | reverse complement strand
GAGAGAACATGGTGGAACGCGAGAAATTCATGCTCGGCATCCCCCAGCCTGCGTCGATAGGACTCAAGGTCTTTCTTTGCCACGCGTCCGAAGACAAAGCGTTCGTCAAGGGTTTGTACACCCGCCTGCAGTCGGACGGCCTCGCTCCGTGGTTGGACAGCGAGATGTTGCTGCCTGGGCAAGAATGGGACCGCGAGGTCGCAGCGGCTGTGCACTCGTGCGACGTTGTGCTTGTGCGCGCTTCTCGCGTCGCGGTTCAGAAGAGCGGTTACGTACAGAAAGAGATTCGGTACGCGCTCGACGTTGCCGACGAGCGACCTGAAGGCGAAGTATTCATAGTCCCGGTTCACCTAGACGCGTGTGAGATGTCATCTAGGGATTAGTGATCAGGGATTAGGGATTAATTCTGACTCCATCCAGGATCGCGGCGGCACCCGCACGGATGAGCTCGTTGGCGAGCCGCGTGCCCACCCCGACCGGGTTCTCCAGAGGACCGGACGCCTCGCGCCGGATCGTGCGGCGGCCGTCAGGTGAGGCGACCACACCGTGCATCCGGAGCGTGCCGTTGTCGACGAGCGCGATGACGCCGAGCGGGAGTTGGCAGCCGCCGCCGAGCGCAGTCACGACCGCGCGCTCCGCGGTCAGCGAGACGGCGGCGGCCCTGTCCCCCGCCGGCTCGAGCACGTCGCGCGCGACGCGATCGTCCGCGCGGATCTCGATCGCGACAATGCCCTGACCCGGAGCGGGGACGCACGCGTCGATCGGGATCGCCGCCGAGATGCGCGCGGAGAGTCCCAGCCGGCGCATGCCCGCAGCGGCCAGGACGAGCGCGTCCAGCCCGCCGGCGTCCAGTTTGCGCAGCCGGGTGTCGACGTTCCCGCGGATGGGGGCAAACGCCGCGTTCGGCAGCAGCGCGCAGAGCTGGGCGATCCGCCGGATGCTGCCCGTGCCGATCGCGGGCGCTTCCCCCAACTGCGCGAGCGCGCCCGCGAAATCGTCCGCGCCGATGCCATCGGGCAGCACCAGGGCGTCGCGCGGATCCTCGCGCGGCAGAGCGGCAACGACCTCGAGCCCATCTGGCAGCACCGCCGACATGTCCTTTGCGCTGTGGACCGCGACGTCGATGGTCCCGCCGAGCAAGGCGTCTTCGATCTCTTTCACGAAAAGCCGCTTGCCGCCGACCTCCGACAACGGCGCCTGGTGCCGGCGATCGCCCGCGGTCGAGATGACGACGATCTCGACCCGCGCTCCCTTCGATTCGAGCAGCGCCCCGACCGCCCTGGCCTGCCAGAGCGCGAGCGCGCTGCCGCGCGTGCCGATCCGAAGCGCGGTCACGACGGCACCTCGGAGCCCTTGGCGGCCTCGTCCTCCGCCTCCGCATCGGGCAGGCTGAACAGGCGGTTCAAGGCGTCGGCATACGCGACCACCATCGTTTCGTCGCTGACCGACTTGAGCTGCTCGGTTGGGGTCAGCAGCAGTTTCTCGACGATCAAACGCGTGATCTCATCGACCCGCGCGCGAGCCTCGGGCGGCAGCCCCGCCAGCTTCGGCTCGAGTCGCGTGAGCTCCGACCGGCGAATGGCCTCGAACCGCTGGCGCAACGCGACGACGGTCGGCACGATCTCCCGCGACTGCATCCATGCCGTGAATCGGGCGACCTCCTCGTCGACGATCGCCTCGGCGCGCGCAAGCTCGCCGCCGCGCCGCGCGAGGTTCTCCTTCACGATCGTCTGCAGGTCGTCGATGTTGTACAGGAACACCTGGTCGAGGTTGCCGACCGCGGCCTCGACGTCCCGTGGAAGGGCGATGTCGATGAGGAACAGCGGCCGGCCGCGGCGGGGCCGCATGGCCTCCTCGACGCGCGCCCGCGTCAGCACGGGCTCGGACGCGCCGGTCGCGGTGACGACGATGTCGGCGGCGGCCAGCGCGCCGTCCAGCGCGTCCCAGGAGATGGCCTGGCCGCCCAGCCGTGCCGCGAGGTTCTCCGCCGTCAGGAGCGTTCGGCTCGCGATGGTGATCTGTTCGACCTGCTGCGCCTGGAGATGGACCCCCGTGAGCTTCGCCATCTCACCCGCGCCAAGGATGAGGACTTTGCGCCCCTTGAGGTGACCGAAGATCTTCTTCGCCAGCGCAATGGCGGCGTAGCTGACCGATACCGCGCCTTCCCCCAGCCCGGTCTCCGACCGCACCCGCTTGGCCGCGGCGAACGCGGAATGGAACAGCCGGTTCGTCAGCGCGCCGGTGAACTGACGCTCGCTCGCGGTCGAGTACGCGGCTTTCACCTGCCCGAGGATCTGCGGCTCGCCGACGACGAGGGAATCGAGGCCCGCCGCCACGCGGAACAAGTGTCGGGCCGCTTCGGCTCCGCGCCGCAGGTAGAGGTGCCCGGCGACCTCGGCGTGCGGGAGCTGGTGGTACTCGCTGAAGAACCGCTCCAGGCTATCGGCGGTCGCGTCCGTTTCCCCGACCGCGTAAATCTCCGCGCGGTTGCACGTGGAGAGCACGACAGCCTCGCGGCCCACTCCCTGCGACGCCAGCGCGGACAACGCCGCCTCCACCCCGCCGCGGGTGAAATCCACGCATTCCCGCAGCTCGACGGGCGCGGTGCGGTGGCTGAGGCCGACTGCAAATAGGCGCATCAGAAGTTGTGGCTCTTCGTCAGGAAGTAGCCCACCGGAACGAAGTTCAGCAGGACGATGACGAACCCAATCGCCGACAGGTAGGCGGCCCGGCGGCCGCTCCAGCCAATCGCCCTGCGCGCGAACAGCGCGAACGAATACACTCCCCACGACAGGAGCGCCACGAGAATCTTCGGGTCCCCGATGGACATCGCCTGCGCCCTCGGATCCGGCGAGCTTTGCAGCTGGGACGCCCAAATCCCGCCAATCGCCAGGCCGATGGTGAGAAAAATCCAGCCGACCGTCACCGCGCGGCTGTTCATCACGTCGAGCGCCTGCAGCGACGGCAGCCGCGCATAGAAGAATCCGAGTTGCCTGGCCTTGATCTCCTTGAACAGCAACACGTACGTCACGCCCAGCACGCAGGCGAGCGCCAGGCTGGCGTAGGCGAACAGCATCGTCACGACGTGAATCGTGAACAGCGGGCTCTGCAGCACCGGCGGTCGCGCGCTCACGGTGGAATCGAACGCCGGCATCACGTCGAGCGCTACGAGCAGCACCGCGACGAACGCGCCCATGGAGCGCTCGTCGGAGGTCAGCTCGACATAGAGGTAGGAGAGCCCGAGCAGCCAGACGAACGCCGAGATAGCCGCGGTCGTGCCGACGAGCGGCGCGTGCCCTGCCTCCATCGTCTGCATGCCGATGAGGAACGTATGCGCGAGGACGCCGCTGCCGAGCGTCGCGGTCGCGAGGCGGCCCACGCCAGGCTCGCGCCAGGCGAAATGTGCGATGTAGGCGACCGCCGCGGCCGCATAGAGCAGGAGCGGCAGAAGATGCATGGTCCTACTGTCCCGGGGCGAAGTAGCCGCGCCGCGCGCGCGCCGTCAGGCCGGGCTTGTTGATCCGGACGTCGATCCGGCGCCAGACGCCATTGCGCATCGGGTTCCTGGACGAGTAGGCGATGCTGTACTGGCTCGCAAGCTCCTCGGAAATCTGCTCGTAAATCTTCGGAAGCTCCGCGACAGTCGTTGGAAAGAACACTCGGCCGCCGGTTTCCTGCGAGAGCTGCCGCAGCACGAACTCCGCTTCCTTGAACTTCGGACGGCCGGTTTCCGCCTGCCGGAGGCCAATCGCGTAAATGGCCGTCTCCGACCGCTTCGCGAGGTTGAGGACTTCTTCGTATTCGACCAGGCTCGACGTGTCGTCGCCGTCCGAGAGGATGACGATGGCCTGCCGGCGGATCTCCTCGGCCGTCCGCGCGCGCTCCACCTTCAGCTCCTTCAGGGAGACGTAGATCGCGTTATAGAGCGAGGTGGATCCGTTGACGGTTGTCTGCCGGATCGCGCGCTCGAGCGCGTTCACGTCGTTCGTGAACGACTGCGGAATGCGCACCTGGCTGTTGAACTCGATCACCTCCATTGCATCGTCCTTGCGCATGCGCCGTACGAATCCTGCGGCGGCTTCCTGCGCGGTGGACAGCTTGTCTTCCATGCTGTTGCTGGTGTCGAGCAGGATGGCCATCGCGATCGGCTGCTGGACGCGCGAGAAGAACGTGGTCGTCTGCTTTGCGCCGTCCTCGTAGACCTCGAAATCCACCTGATCGAGACCGGTGACGTACTTGGCGCCATCCGTGACCGTGACGTTCAGCGACACGAGCTCGACGCCCGCACGGAAGCGTCCCTGCTGCGCCGCCAGCGTGACCGCCAGCAGGCAGGTGCCGACGCGCACGAGGAGCGCGAGGCGCTGTGGCATCACCGCCCGGCCGCCCGTGTGCGTGCCCGTACCGTGACGCCGGGACGCGTGACGGACACGCGAATCTTCTCGGGAGGGATCAGCGTGTCGGGCCGGCCGTAGGTCACGACATACTGGTTGAGCAACTCGTCGGCGAGCCGCGGCAGGGCTTCGGGCAGGAACAGGTCGGCAAGCAGCTGATCGCGGCGGCCGCCCGTCCGCTCGGTGCCCTCCGCTATCGTTATGTTCCGGTTGCGCATCTCATCGTCGGTCGACCCGGACGGCATGCCGACTGCGAGGACGTGGAGCGCCGCGCCGCTCGACTCGACCGGCTTCAGCACCTGCCGATAGTCCAGGTTGCTGAATTCGGGGCCTTCCATCGATATTGCGACGATGACGGGACGCTCGGCATGGCGCTGTTCCAGGCCGCGGCTCACCTCCACGAGGCCTTCGAGAAGGTACGCGCCCGCCCCCGGGCGCGCGAAGATCCGCTCGATGCCCTTCTTCAGGACGGTCGTGTCGCCGGTGTAGGGCACGAGGGAAGTCGGCCGCTCGCCGATGGTCACCAGCCCGATCTCGGCCCGGCCTTTCAGCTTCTCGACGAACGCGATGAGCCCCTCGCGTATTCGAGGGATCGCCGCAGTCGCCGCCTGGCTGTCGTCGATGAGGACCATGATCTGCATCGGGGCCGTCGCGGGGGCGGCCTTCAGCACTTCGCGCGAGACGCCGTCTTCGTGGACGACAAAGTCCGCGGCGGTCAGGCCGGTCACGGGCGCATCCTTGCCACCGAGCACGCTGACGTAGACGTCGCGCGTGCGCGCGTCGCTTGCAGCAGGCCGGATCGGGGTCTGCGGGCTGAAAAGCGCCTGCGGCCCGCGCGAAAGAGCGGGTGCCGATAGCGAGTCTTCGAGCGCCGCAGCGCCGAAAAACGAGGAAACCAGCGCGAGGACGGCGAGTCCGTGCATCATCATCTGCGGGGGGCCTCTCGGCTGAGTATAGGCTTCGCGCGCGCGGAGCGTCAAGAACGCCCGCTGGCTGAAAATTGTTGGTACAAAGGGATTTGTCGTTTCTTGACACCCCCCGGATCGCATGCTATAACGAGCCCGGTTCGTCTCGGAGCGACGCCGAGTCCGATCGCGAAGGCGGCCCGCCTCAGCAAACTCACGTTGATGCCCAGGAGCTACATCCCTATTTTTCTGTTCGTCGTGATCGCCGCCGGTTTCGCGGTGTTCACGATTTTGTTTTCGAAGCTCGTCCATGCCGGCAAGCCGAACACCGTCAAGCTCGAGCCGTACGAATGCGGGATCGAGTCCGTCGGCGACGCGCGCGATCGGTACAGCATCCGCTACTACCTGATCGCCATGCTGTTCGTGATCTTCGATGTGGAGACGGTCTTCATGTTCCCGTGGGCCGTGTCGCTCGATCGGCTCGCCGTCTTCGGCCTCGCCGAGATGCTGGTCTTTCTCTCCATTCTGGTCGTCGGCTATTTCTATGCCTGGAAGAAGGGCGCGCTCGAGTGGCAGATATGAAAGGCTGAAGGCTGAACTGTGCCTTCCTACTTCAGACTTTCATAATTCCATAACATGACTACTCCCCTCACTCCCCCGGAGGCTGCCGGAGACAAGCCGGCCGGCGACGGACGCTCCGAGCCCCTGGGCGGCGACGTGTCGCGCGGCGGCGGAGCGCAGGCGGCAGGTGCCAAGGCGCCGGAGCAGGGCAGGACGATCGCGCTTCCTTCCGGGCCGAACGAACCGCCGCCCCCTGCCGGCCACGACATTCCGGGATTCATCTCGACGCTGCAGTCCTCCCTGCCGGGGGCGGTCGAGCACGTGTCGCTCTGGGTGGGCGACTGGTCGCTCGTCGTCGCGGGATCGCGGCTGGTGGACGCCGCGGCGCACCTGCGCGACAGTCCGGGGGCCGAGTTCGACGCGTGCTGCGACGTCACCGCCGTCGACTGGCCGCCGCGCGCGCAGCGGTTCGACGTCATCTACTTGCTGTATTCCACGCGGCTGCGCCATCGCGTCCGCCTGAAGGTCCGCGTGGCCGACGGCGAGCCCGCCCCGTCGGTGTGCGCGATATGGCCGTCCGCGAACTGGCTCGAACGCGAGGTGTTCGATCTCTTCGGCATCCGGTTCGACGGACACCCCGACCTGCGGCGTATCCTGATGCCCGACGACTGGCAGGGACATCCGCAGCGCAAGGACTATCCGCTCGAGGGGCCGGGGGAGCTGCTGCTCGAGAACCCGATGGACTGGCTCAGGGTGACGCGAGCACAGGAGATAGAGTGA
>CAYZBZ010000183.1:1265-8075 GCA_964476725.1 uncultured Vicinamibacterales bacterium | reverse complement strand
GCACGCTGATCTCCATGCCCTCGGCGCCGAGCGCCTCCAGCTCCACCTTGTCGGCGTCTTCGACGTCGAGCCGATCGCGGATCGCCGCGAGCGACGCCATGCCGCGCAGGACCTTGAACGGCACCTTCACGGTCTTCTGCGACTCCGGCAGCAGCACGGACTTGTGCACGACCTCGCCGGGCGCTTCCTCGGTGCCCGCGAACGCGCTGCCGAGCATCGCGCAGTCGCCGCCAAAGAGCAGCGCCTCCATCAGTGCCCCGTGACGCTTGACGCCGCCGTCCGCGATGACCGCGACCTCGGAGCCCCCCAGCGCCAGACGGCACTCCACGAGCGCCTGCACCTGCGGCACGCCGAAGCTCGTCGTCATGCGCGTCGTGCACCCGCCCCCGGGGCCGATGCCGACCTTGATGCCGTCGGCGCCGCGGTCGAGGAGAAACCTGGCCCCCTCGGCGGTGGCCACGTTGCCCGCGATCATCTCGACGTCGCCGACATGCTTTCTGAACTGCGTGATCGCGCGCTCCATGACGACGGAGTGGCCGTGCGCGATGTCGATCACCAGGACGTCGACATCCGCGCGAATGAGCTCGGCGGCCCGCTCGAGATAGTCGCCGGTGGCGCCTATCGCCGCGCCGACGCGCAGGCGGCCCCGGCTGTCCCGCGTCGCGAACGGCATGCGCCGCTGCTTCAGCAGATCGCGCGCGGTGATAAGACCGATCAGCACGCCGGAGTGGTCGACGAGCGGCAGTTTCTTGACCTTGCGCTCGACCATCACGCGCTCCGCGGCGTCCGGATCGAGGGGTCCCTCGTGCACGACGAGCGTTCTTCGCGGCGTCATCCGATCCGACACCCGCGATCCCCTCCGGTTCACGAAGCGCATGTCGCGCTCGGTGAGGAGCCCGGCCAGGCGGTGGTGCTCGTCGACCACGACGAGCGTGCCGACGCGCGACCGCGCCATCAGCGCCGCGGCCTCGTCCAGCGACGCACCCGGCGCGATGCTCGAGGGATCCGTGATGACGCCGTGCTGGGTACGCTTGACGATCTCGACTTCGCGGACCTGCGGCTCGATCTCTCCAGGCCGGAAGCCGCGATCGATGATCCCGATGCCCCCCTCTTCCGCCTGCACGATCGCCATCGGCGCCCGCGTCACGGTATCCATGTTCGCCGAGACGATCGGCCGCTTCAGCGTGATGCGGCGCGTCAGGTGCGACGAAAGATCGATCACCACGGGATCGCGACGCTCGAGGACGCTGCGCTGCGGCGAGAGGATGAAGTCGTCGAAGGTGCAGCCGCGCACCAGTTCGAGCACGCGGCGCCCGACGGCATCGTCTATTCGTGGAAATACGGACATGGATTCCATACTACAGGCATACTGGGACGGGCGTGGGACGTGCCTTTACGAGAGATTGAGGAGTCGCTGCGGGAACGACTGGCCGGCACGCTGCCAGGCATCGAGGCGCAGGCGCGTTTCGCGCCCGTTCCCCCGCACGCCGGATGGCGAGCAGGACACTATCCGGCGGATGCGCGCCGGGCCGCCGCCCTGCTGCTCTTGTACCCGCACGAGTCCGGCAGCGCCGTCGCCCTGACGGTTCGCGCGAGCGGCCTGACTCGGCACGCGGGGCAGATCAGCCTGCCCGGCGGGGCGACCGATCCCGGCGAGACCCTCGTCCAGGCGGCGCTTCGCGAGGCGTCCGAAGAGATCGGCGTCGACCCGGCGGCCGTGCGTGTGCTGGGAGAACTGACGCCGGTGCACGTCCTCGTGAGCGGCTTCACCCTCCACCCGCTCGTCGGCATCACGGATCGACGACCCGACTTCCGCGCCGCGCCCGGGGAGGTCGAGGCGATTCTCGAGGTGTCGCTGCACGATCTCCGCGACGCCTCACGAATCCGGCAGGGAACCAGGATTCGTGAGGGAGTCGCGGTCGAGTATCCGTACTTCGATCTGCTCGGGCACCAGGTGTGGGGCGCCACCGCCATGGTGCTCGGCGAGTTCATCTGCCTGCTGGCCGACAGCGAACCGTAACGCCGGGCTGAAGCCCCGGGACACGCCGGGTTAAAACCCCGGCGCTACTTGGGCTGCGGGACGATTCGTATGTAGGGCCGGGGTGCCTTCCAGCCGCCCGGATACGTCTTCTTCGCCTCGTCGTCGGAGACCGAACCCGCAATGATCACGTCGTCTCCGTGCTTCCAGTTGGCCGGGGTCGCGACCTTGTGTTTCGCCGTGAGCTGCAGTGAATCGATCACGCGCAGGACCTCGTCGAAGTTCCGTCCGGTCGTCATCGGGTACGCGATGAGGAGCTTGACCTTCTTGTCCGGTCCGATCACGAAGACGTTGCGCACCGTCTGGTTGTCGGCGGGCGTCCGCCCTTCGCACGAGCCTTCGAGGTCCGCCGGCAGCATGTCGTAGAGCTTCGAAATACTCAGATCCGTGTCGCCGATCATCGGATAGTTCGGCGCGTGCCCCTGCGTCTCCTCGATGTCGTTGGACCACTGTTTGTGTCTGTCGACCGGGTCGACACTGAGGCCGATCACCTTGACGCCGCGTTTGTCGAATTCCGGCTTGAGCTTGGCCATGTAACCGAGCTCGGTCGTGCAGACCGGCGTGAAATCCTTCGGGTGTGAAAACAGCACCGCCCAGGAGCCCCCGATCCACTGATGGAAATCGATGGGGCCTTCCGTCGTGTCGGCCTTGAAATTGGGGGCCTGGTCTCCGATGCGAATAGACATGGTCGTGCTCCTCTGAAGAACGAATGGAATGACGCGCGCAGTGCGCGCGCGGTACGTGGCGTATTCGGGATACATCCCGGTCAACCGGGTCTCTTCAGCATACATCCGTACAACCGCGCCGGGGGTAGCCAGCGCGTCCGCCGCACGGGCCTGGGATGATCTCATCGCGTCGCGCCGCGGATCGCGAACAGATGCTGCGCGCCGCGGATGTAAATCGTGCCGCCGGCGAGCGCCGGCGATGCGTATACCGGCTCACCCACGGAGTTCGCCCGCAGGATCTCGTGCGAAGGGCCGGCCTTGATAACGAACGTGTCGCCGTCTTCGCTCGTCTGCAGAAGGCGATCGCCGTACGCGACCAGAGAGGCCGTGAAAGTCGCCGGCACGGGCGGGCGTCCGCCCTCGTACTTCACGGCGCCCGTCGAGGCGTCGAGGCACGTGATGATCCCGGTATCCGACATCAGGTAAAGATACGCGCCATACGCGATCGGAGAGGGGACGTATGCTGTGCCCTTGTTGTACCTCCACACGACCGCTGGCGTCTCGCTGATGTCGCCATGCCCGCCAGGCCGGACTGCCATGGCCCGCTTCGCCTGGCTGCCGGCAGAGAGAAACACCAGCCCGTTTGCCGCCACGGCGCTCGGAATCGGGTGGCTCTGCACCCCTTTCGCGCGCCACAGCTCTCTGCCGGTCGCCGGGTCGTAGCCCATCACAAGCTCCGCGCCCGACGCGATCAACTCGTTCCGCTCTCCGGCGCGCACGATGATCGGCGTCGCCCAGCTTCGACGCGTGGTCCGCCCGGCGCGCCACACCTCGCGACCGTTGCGCCTGTCGAGCGCGACCATCGCCGAACCGGCGCCCATCTCCTGGTCCACCTGCAGAATCAGCAGGTCCCGATAGATGATCGGCGAAGTCCCCGGCCCCATCCCCGCCTTCGCGATATTGCCGAGCGAGGCCTTCCACACCGGCTTCCCATCCATCGAGTACGCGTAGAGGCCCGCCGCTTCGAAATAGGCATACACGAGCTGGCCGTCAGTCGCCATCGTGGACGACGCGTAGGTGTTCTTCCGATGTCTGTTGTCGTACATCAAGCCGTCGTACGGGGTGTGTTCCCAGAGCAGCTTGCCGTCGCGCGTGTCGTAGGCAAGGACCTTCAGCGCGTTCTTGTGGTCGACGCCGACGCTGTCCGGATGCAGGTAGTGCGGGGTGAGATCGAAGTTCAGATGATCGGGGGCCGTGTGGTCCTTGACGAGCTCCCCCTCGATCGAGGTCGTGAGGAACAGCCTGGTGCCCCAGACGACCGGCGACGAGTGACCGCGTCCGGGCACCGCGGTCTTCCACGCGATGTTCCTGGCCGGGCCCCAGTCCTCCGCGTAATCGGAGGCCGCCGACACGCCGAGTCCGTTCGGACCGCGCCACTGCGGCCAGTTGGCGTCGTCACGATCCGCAGGAAAGGCCGCCGTGACCGACAGGAACACGGCAGCCGCGACGAGAGCTCCGCGTGTCACGGGGGTAGCATAGCTCAATCGTTTTGCGCATGGCGGGCCAGTACCTTGTGGCTTCCGCCTTTAGGCGGAAGGCCTGGCTCTCCGCGCTGTGAGATCATCGCCGCCGTGGAATCCGGAACCGTTCGTCTCGACCGGGCGCTCTCGAAGCTCGGCCTCGCGTCGCGAGCGAATGCGCAGCGTCTGATCGCAGCGGGACGCGTGCGGGTCAACGGCCGCGTCGCGCTGGATCCTTCCCAGCTCTGGGCGGGAAGTCACGCGAGACGAGATACGTGCGGCGTTTGCGAAAGGCCGTCAAAGACCTCGTTGCGGTCGCGCAAATCCTTGTACAATGGGGCTTTGGGGAGAGGACAGAGAATGCATGCACGTGTCGTCGAAGCGATCAACCGGCAGATCAACTCCGAGCTGAGCGCGTCGTATTCGTACCTCGCGATGTCGGCGTACTGCGAGCGGCAGAAGTTCACCGGGGCCGCACGCTGGCTGCGCCTGCAGAGCCAGGAAGAGTACATGCATGCGATGAAGCTGTTCGACTTCGTCCTGGCTCGGGACGAGAACGTGGATCTGCTGGCGCTCGAGCGGCCGCGAGTCGTGTTCGGCAGCATCGCCGAGGTGTTCGAGCGCGCGCTCGAGCAGGAGCAGGAGGTCAGCCGCCAGATCGACTCGCTCTACGAAATCGCGTTCGCGGAAAAGGCGTTCGCCGCCGTCGCCGAGCTGCAGTGGTTCCTGACCGAGCAGGTCGAGGAGGAAAAAATCGGCCGCGAGATCGTGGCGAAGTTCAAGATGATTGGGAACGACCCGGCGTCGCTGCTCGATCTCGATCGCGAGCTGGGCAGCCGTTCCAACGCCAAGGAAGGCCGGACCGGCGTTCGTGCGACCTAGAGCCCACCATATGAATCGAGCGACCGTACTGACCGCCGTCCTCTGCTGCGCCGCGGCGTGCGGCGGCACATCCGACAGCCCGGTGATCGCGCTCGCGCCGGGGTCCGCCGAGCTGCCGCTCGCGTCGATGCCGAAGATCGATCCGCAGCCGATTCTCGAACGCATCAAGGTCCTGGCCTCCGACGAGTTCGAAGGGCGAGCCCCCGGGACGAAGGGGGAGGACCTGACGGTCGCGTACCTCGAGGAAGAGATCAAGAAGCTCGGCCTGAAGCCAGGCAACCCGGACGGCACTTACGTGCAGAAAGTCCCGCTCGTCGGCAGCACGGCCAAAGAGGCGCGGCCGCTCACCATCGCGAAGGGCGCGCGGAAGCAGACGTTCAAGTGGGCGGACGCCGTGGTGGCGTGGACGAAGCACGTCGCCGATGCCGCGTCGATCGAGAATTCCGACGTCGTGTTCGCCGGCTACGGCGTCGAGGCGCCGGAGTTCGACTGGAACGACTTCAAGGACGTGGACGTGAAGGGGAAGACCATCATCGTCCTCGTGAACGACCCGCCCGTGCCCGACGCGTCGGATCCCACGAAGCTCGATCCGAAGACGTTCGGCGGCAACGCCATGACGTACTACGGCCGGTGGACGTACAAATTCGAGCAAGGGGCGCGCAAGGGAGCGGCGGGGATCTTCGTCGTGCACGAAACCGCGCCGGCCGGGTATCCGTTCTCCGTCGTGCAGGGCAACCTGCGGGAGAAGTTCGACCTGGTGACGCCGGGCAGGAACATGGACCGCGCGGCCATCGAGGGCTGGATCACGCTCGACGCGGCAAAGACAATCTTCGCGCTTGCCGGGCAGGACTTCGACGCGCTGAAGAAGCAGGCGCTGACGCGCGCGTTCAAGCCCGTGCCGCTCGGGGTGACGGCGTCCCTGGCTATCCGCAACACGCTGCGCACGATTGACTCGCACAACGTCGTGGGCAAACTCGAAGGCAGCGACCCGCGGCTGAAGGACGAGTACGTGGTATACTCCGCGCACTGGGATCACCTCGGCGTCGGGACGCCGGTGAACGGCGACAAGATCTACAACGGCGCGCTCGACAACGCGTCCGGCGTCGCGGCGGTTCTCGAGATCGCGCGCGCGTTCACACAGGTGAAGCCGCCGCCGACGCGATCCATCCTCTTCCTCCTGGTCACGGCTGAGGAACAGGGGTTGCTCGGCTCACAGTACTACTCGATCAACCCGCTGTATCCGCTGAACAAGACCGTCGCCAACGTCAACATCGACGGCGTGAACCAGTGGGGACGGACGAAGGATCTGACCGTCATCGGCATGGGAGCCTCGGATCTCGACGATGACCTCCGCGCCGCCGCGGCCGAGCAGGGGCGCACCCTCCGGCCCGATCCGGAGCCGGAGAAGGGGTTCTACTACCGGTCGGATCACTTCAACTTCGCGAAGCAGGGTGTCCCGGCGCTTGACCCGGATTCCGGTATCGATTTCATCGGGAAGGACGCCGCGTACGGCAAGAAGAAGCGCGACGAGTACACGGAGACCGACTATCACGCCCCCTCCGACCAGATGAAGCCGGACTGGGATCTGTCGGGGGCTGTCGAGGATGCGCAGCTGTTGTTTGCCGTGGGCTACCGCGTCGCGAACGCGAACAAGATCCCGGCGTGGACGCCCGGCAACGAGTTCAAGGCGAAGCGGGAAGAATCG
>CAYZBZ010000183.1:0-1165 GCA_964476725.1 uncultured Vicinamibacterales bacterium | reverse complement strand
TGATTGCTCCAATGCGCGGCGAGATGACCGCGATGGGCGCGCGCGAGCTGCGCACGGTGGCCGCGGTGGACGACGTCGTGAAGAACAGCGACGGCGTCGTGATGCTGGTCGTCAATTCCGTCTGCGGATGCGCGGCCGGCAAGGCGCGGCCAGGCATGGCGATCGCCCTCCACAATCCGAACCGGCCGGACGTGGTCGCGACGGTCTTCGCCGGCGCCGATATCGAAGCCACGGATCGTGCCCGGCAGTACTTCACCGGCTACGCGCCGTCGTCGCCGTCGATCGGCCTGCTTCGAGACGGCAAGCTGCTCTACATGATGGAGCGCAGCCAGATCGAGAGCCGCAGCGCGGACACGATCGCGGCGGAGCTCGCGCAGGCCTTCGACAAGTTCTGCGTAGGCGTTAGGCCATAGGCTTTAGGCTCTGGGTTTCAGCAGGCAGGCGGGCTCGACCCTGAAGCCTAGAATCATCTCTCTTTAGGGTCTTCCAGGTAGGTGTAGCCCTGCAGGCCTTCCTCGTAAAACTCGAGCAGCCTGCCTGACTCCTCGTAGGTGATCTTGCCCTCGCGCACTGCCGATTCGACGTCCTGGCGCAGCTTGCGCACGAGGGTGGCGGCATCGAATTCGACGTAATCGAGGACCTCCTTGACGGTGTCCCCCTTGATGACCGCGTCGAGCACGACGCTGCCGCGCTCGTCGAGGCTGACGTGCACGGCGTGCGTGTCGCCGAAGAGGTTGTGCAGGTCCCCCAGGATTTCCTGGTATGCGCCGACCAGGAACACGCCCAGGTAGTACGGATCGCCGTTGACGGTGTGCAGCGGGAGCGTCCGCTTCACGTCCCGCCGGTCGATGAACTGGTCGATCTTCCCGTCCGAGTCACACGTGATGTCGCCGAGCACCGCATGGTGCGTGGGCGCGGTGTTCAGCAGGTGGATCGGCATCACCGGGAAGAGCTGCTTGATTGCCCAGCTGTCCGGGCACGACTGGAACAGCGAGAAATTGCAGAAGTACGTGTCCGCCATCGTGTCGTCCAGTCCCTGCAGGTCCTCGGGCACGTCGTCCATCTGCGCGACGAGCTTGCGCAACTTGACCAGGATGGCCCAATACAGGTTCTCCGCCTGGCAGCGCTGCTCGAGCGGCAGGTAGCCGCCCATGACGAGGTTCAG
>CAYZBZ010000182.1:0-8108 GCA_964476725.1 uncultured Vicinamibacterales bacterium | reverse complement strand
GTCGCCCCGAAGGCGCACGCGCAGATGACCTGGACGGATAAGGGATTCGTGAACCTCACCGGCGGGGCCCAGGCGGGCTCGCGCTCGCTCGCGACCGTCACGACCTTCGACATCTACGACGAGAAGGCGTCTGTCTCCTCGTCGCAGGACGTCAAGGGGGGAGCGTTCTTCGATATCAGCGCCGGGTACAAGGTATGGCATAACCTCGCGCTTGGCCTCGGATACTCGCGGGCAGGGAGCAAGACGGACGCCGCGATCGCCGCGTCGATTCCGGATCCGGAGCGCTACGACACGCCGCCGCGCTCGGTATCAGCGAGCGCGAGCAACCTCAAGCATACGGAAGGCGCCCTCCACTTCATGGGCGTGTGGATGGTGCCGGTGACGGACAAGATCGACGTCGGCGTGTCCGCCGGTCCGTCCATCTTCATGGTGAAACAGGATCTCCCTGCGCTGACGATCGAGGCGATCGTGGAGCCGGGGCCGTCGGTGACCAAGACCACCGTGGTCAACGTCGGCAAGACGACAGTCGGGATCAATTTCGGGGTTGACGTCACGTATCTGGTGACCAAGCGCGTCGGGGTAGGCGGTCTCGCTCGCTACACGTGGGGTTCTGCAGACCTCGAGGGGGCGTCCGACAAGCTCACCGTCGGCGGATTCCAGATCGGCGGGGGCGTCCGGTACCGTTTCTAAGAGACTTCGGGTTTTCGGGCCTGTCGCGATACATCACCGGGGGCCGGTGCGTGCAAGCGCGCCGGCCCTTTTTGTTTATAGCCGTCGATGCGACGCGCTTCAAGACGAATTTTCTACCACAGAGCTAACGGAGAGAACGGAGTCGATCCCGGATGATCTCTGTTTGCTCCGTTATCTTCGTGGTGATTCGAGACAACGGGCGTTCGAGGGTGGCGAACGCCGGCTGCCTGTCGGCGAATTATTCAGTTGATATTGTCCTGATTATCCGCATAATTAATAGAAACTAACTCGTGCCGCGTGCCCAGTGATATTCCCGATGAACCGAACCCGCTCCCGATGAGCTCAGTCAGCGATGCGATCGCGCCACGGCGGGGCCGGCCGCGGAAGTTCTCCCGTCCGTCGCGCGCTGTCACGCTCACCCTGCCCGAAGAAGTCATCGAAACCCTGACCGCCCTGGATCCGGATTTGAGCCGTGCCGTGGTCCGCGTGACGCAGCCGGAGCTCGCGAAGCGTCCGCATCCGCCGGCCGAGCTCGCTGCGTTCGGCCGGCACGCGGTCATCATCGTGAACGCGAGCCGCACCCTCGAACGGCTGACCGGCGTGATGCTGGTGCCCCTGCCGGACGGACGCGCGCTGATCTCGTTCGACGAGCCTCAAACGATCGCGGAACTGGAGCTCCAGATCCAGGACCTGCTCGAGGACCCGCAGGTGGCGGCCGTCGACAAGGGCATCTTCGAGCGGGTGTCCGGCATTCTTCGCGACGCCCGTCGTGACCATGGCGTCGCCGTACGGCGCCGCAACATCATCGTGCTCGAGAAGGTTCACGCGGCGCGCCCTCGCGCGTCCGCGTCCGTTAATCGCAAGAATGCTCCCAGGAGGATCTCAGCGTGAAGCAGTTTAAAATGCGCGTCTGTTTGTCTGTACTGTTGTCGATGGCCGTCGCGTGCGGAGGCGACTCCGCGCCGAGCTCGCCGACTCCGGTCGCCGCGACTGTGACGGCCCCGGCGCTCGAGTCTCCGGCGAACGACGAGCAGCTCGACAACCTTCGTCCGGCGCTCACCGTCAGGAACGCCACGTCGGACCAGACGGGGGCGCGGACGTACGAATTCCAGGTGTCCGATAGCAACGGTTTCACCGCCGTCACGACCTCGAACATCGAGGGCTTCGCGGCGACGGTCGGCAAGACCGGTGTCTCGGAAGGCGCCAACGGCAGGACCAGCTTCACGCCGGATGGTGATCTGCAGCCAACCACCCTGTTCTACTGGCGCGCCCGCGCGGTCCAGGGGACCGCGACCTCGGCATGGTCGGCGACAGGGACCTTCCGTTCGAAGCTCGTCGGATTTCTTCGCGCAGGCGAGCTGTACGACCCGCTGATCCACGAAGAAACCGTCGGCCAGCGCGTGGGGTCCACGGACTTCATCAAAGGGGTCGGAATCCGGCTCAACAACGGCCAAAGCCACGTGAAGTACCTGCTGCCGCAGACGATTACGAACGGCGAATTCTCGATGGACGTGGAAGGGCTGCGCGCGAACAACCCCGGCGCCGACAAGGCGAAGGTCTTCGGCATGCAGGAAGGGCAAACTGATTTCATCACCAACCGGTACCGAGTCGACATTCAGTATCGCGGAACCCGGGGCTTTCCTCCCAACGCGATTCAGTGGCGGGTGTTGTACGGAGACTCGGGCGACCTCGACGTCAGATACGAACCGGACAGAGCGAAGCGTGAGGCCTCCGTGTTCCCGCTTAATCCATCGACCACGTACCACTGGAAGTTCACCTGGGGTAGCAGGGTCGATCTCGTCGTCCGCGAAGGGGGGATCGCCGGGCCCGCCTTCTACGACTACGGCATGCCCTCGCCCAACGGCCGTTACGCGCCGAACCCGCACTACGCGTACCTGGGCGCTCCCGTGGGCCGCAGCGGCGGCGAATCGGCATCGATCGGCGGGACGATTTATCGGAACGTCTGGCTGGGCAACCGCCCGCGTCCGGCGTCGCTCGGCAGCGCGCTGAGCAGCCGATAGCCGTACAACCAAAAGGGGCCGGCGCGGGAATGCCGCCGGCCCCTTTGAGCTTCGTCTTCGTCTAAACCCTACTGGATCTCACACACATCCACCCGAATGCGGGGCATCGTCTTGGGTCCGTTCCAGGCGGGGTCCTGTGAGCCTTCCGCATCACCCAGAATGTCCCACTGCCTCTGGCCATTGCCCGAGCCGGAGCAGATGATGTCGCACGAAAAGCCGCCGCAGTTGGAGCCGCCGCCTTTCCTCAGAATTCCGAACGGTCCACCGGAGATCCCGCTCGCGTTGAGGGATCGCGCAACAGCGCGCTCGAACGCCAGCGTTTGGCCGGGCGACATGTGTCCGTACTTGGCGCGCTCGCATTCGACGATGCTCAAGGGGTTGCTCGATCTGCAAGGGCCTCCGGGCGCCGGCGAGGGTCCCGGTGAGGGGGCAGGTGCGGCAGCGGGCGTGCGGAACGTCTGCGTCGCCGCCCATGCGCTCGTCGTCTCGCCATCGGTCGCGCGAGCGCGCCAGAAGTGCTGAATGTTGTTGGGGAGATCGGCCTGCGGCACGAACGTCGTTTGTCCCCCCGCTTCGTCGGTCCTGCCGCTGGCGACGAGCAAGCTGAACGCCTGATCGGTGGCCACCTGGAAGTCGTAAACCAGGTTGCCGACGGCCGCATTGCGGTCCGAGTTGCTGACCCTGAGGGTTGGCCGCCGCGAGATGACCTGCTCGTTGTTGATTGGCGACACGAGTCCGGGCGCGTTCAGCTGCGGCTTCGGCAGCACTTCGAACTGCGCGCTCGAGAACTGGCTCGCGTTTGCGCCGTCGTCGGCCCGGGCCCGCCAGTAATATGCGCGCCCGAGGTCGAGACGGTCGACGAGCACGCTGGTCCGCCCGCCGTCCCCGCCAGGGACACCGCTCCTCGCGTACACCTTGCTGTCGAAGTTGCTGTCCGCCGCCACCTCGAAGATGTAGGCGATCGGCCGCACGCCCGTCGTCGTCGAGTTCTCGATCACCAGCTTGATCGGCTGCTGCGATTCCTTGTATTTGAGACCCTGCGCCGGCTCGAGGAGCTTCGGCGCCGTAATGTTGACGCCCGCGATCGGCCCTGCAACCGACGGACTGAGCGGGTTCGAGCTTTTCTTCGCTTCGCACCCGGCAAGCGCGAACAACAGAACCGCAGGCAGGGTGGCCGCGGCGGTGATCCGTGTCATGGTCGTATCCTCAGCGATCAGTAAATGCGCAGGGTGGCACACGCGCGCCAACGCCGTGTGCCGACACACTATCGGCCCGAAACGAACCCGACTGTAGAGAGCTGAGGACTGCTGGGAGAGCCCGATTTGGAGACTCCAGAATACGCCATCAGCCAACCCCCAGTCAAGGCTCAGCGGGTCTTCAGCGGGGCTTTTCGGGCGATGTAGGCTGCCGCGCCCGACAGCGAGAAGAGCATCGTGAGGGCCGCCCCCATGAGAGAGATCAGCACTCCCGACTCGAGCGGCAGCCCGAGGCGGCTGAAATAGAGCCCGAACGTCGCCTCGCGGACCCCGAAACCGTTCATCGAGACGGGCACCATCTGCACGACGAACGAGATCGGCACGATCACCGCGAGCTCCGCGAAGCCGATGGGAATCCCGAGGCTGCGGGCGATCGCCAGGTAGAAGCCGACGAGGGCGCCCTGAACGAAGATCGCGCCGGCGAAACATCCCGCGAGCGTCGCCGGGGCGTCTCGAAAGCGTGCGAGCGCGGCGGTCAGCCGGTCCAGCCGCTCGTCCACCCATTCGGGATGGACAACGCGCAGAGGCTGCAGCAAACGCCCGAGCACTTCCGGCATCAGGAGGGCCGGCGTCGCGATCATCGCCGTCAGGCCGAAGCCGGCCCACAGCATCTCGGGCCCCAGACCTCCGGTCGCGTCGCCGAACCGGGGCCCGGCCGTTGCGCCGATTGCCGCCATCAGCGCGAGCCCGAGCAGGCCCACACCGCGATCGATCAGCACGACGGTCGTCGCCAGAGTTTTCGAGCCTGCGGCGGGCGCGGTATCCGCGATCCGCACGACGTCGCCGCCGATGTTGCTCGGCAGGAAATTGTTGAAGAACGTCGCAACCAGGAACGACGACGTCAGGCGGCGGAACGGCAGGCTGATGTGCTGCGCACGCAGCAGCAGGCCCCAGCGCCACGCGCTCGCCAGCACCATGACTGAATACAACCCCAACGCCGCGATGAGCCATGACGGCGTGGCGTTGCGCGCGAGACTCCAAAGCCGGGCGCCGTCGACGCGCGACAACAGCAGCCAGAGCAGCGCCACGCTGACGGTCGCCTTCAGTGCCGGCGCGACCAGGTTTCGCGCACGCGATGCGCCGGACGGATTGTGCTCGGTGGTAGCGGTCAAGGGGACCGTGGAGTGTAGCACGGAGCGTGTGCCGCCGCCTGGCGCCACCGCTGGGCTGCACGCTGATAACTCGCGCAAACGGCGAGACTTACGTTGACCTTTCGGGTGCCGTTCCCTACAATTCGAAGGACCGCATCGTGAAAATCCTGATGATTGCCCCGGAGCCGTTCTTCGAACCCCGGGGAACGCCGTTCAGCGAGTATCACCGCATTCGCGCGCTGCTCGAGCTCGGCCACACGGTAGATCTCGTGACGTATCCCTTCGGGCGGGACGTGTCGCTGCCGGGGCTGCGCGTCTTCCGGTGCCTGCGCCCGCCGTTCCTCCACGAGGTCAGGATCGGGCCGTCGCTCGCGAAAATCCCGCTGGACCTCACGCTCGCGCTGACCGCAGCCCGGCGCGCGCTCGTCGACCGGTACGACGCGGTGCACTCGCACGAGGAGGGCAGCTTCATTGGCGTCCTGATAGCCTCGATGCTCGGCGTACCGCATCTGTATGACATGCACTCGAGTCTGCCGCAGCAGCTCACGAACTTCGCATTCAGCCGCTCGCGCACCCTCACACGCGCCTTCTCCTGGATGGAACGATTCGTCGTCCGCCGCTCACGAGTCGTCGTGGTGATCTGCCCGCACCTCCAGGAAGTGGTGCGCGGGATCGAGCCCGGGGTTCCCGCGGTGCTGATCGAGAATTCGCCGGGCTCCGGGGAGACGCCGGTCGCCGGATCGGGTTCCAGGATTCGCGCGGAGCTGGGACTGGGAGCGGGTGCGCCGGTGGTGCTCTACACCGGCACGTTCGAGGCGTATCAGGGACTCGATCTTCTGTTCGAGGCCGCACGGCATGTCGTGGCGCGGCGCCCGGATGCCCGATTCGTGCTCGCCGGCGGACGGCCGGATCAGATTGCCGCCGCGACGCTGCAGGCCGAACGCGCGGGCCTCCGCGATGCCGTCGTGTTTGCGGGCCAGCGTCCCGCCGAAGAGATTCCGCTGTTCCTCGATGCGGCGGACGTGCTCGTGTCGCCGCGCACCACCGGCACGAACACGCCGCTCAAGATTTATCAGTACTTGCGATCCGGCCGTCCGATCGTCGCGACCCGATTGCTGACGCACACTCAGGTCCTGAACGACGACGTGGCGATTCTGACGGCGGCGACGCCGGAGGGATTCGGCGCGGGGATTCTCGCGGCGCTGACGGATCCGCAGCGTGCCCGCGCCGTCGGGGACCGGGCGAAGGAGCTGGCGGACACGAAGTACAGCTACGAAGCCTACCTCACACGGACTCGTCAGGCCTGCGCGCACCTGACCGGCGAGGCCACGCCGCAGGTGGCCGGAGGGGTCGCATGACGGGCGCGCCGCACCCGCGCGCGCGCGCGGATCACTACAGCTATTCCGTCTACGCCGATCCGGCCATGGCCGAAGCGTTCGACGCGCTGCGATTCAGCGGGCCGATCGGCCGGCTCATCGCGGAATCGCAGGAACAGGTCATCGCGTCGTTTCTCTCGCCCGTGGCCGGGCGCACGGTGCTCGACGTTGGCACGGGCACCGGCCGTGCCGCGATTGCCCTGGCGGTCCGCGGCGCGTCCGTTACGGGCGTGGACGCCTCACCGGAGATGCTGGCCGTCGCGGAGCGCCGCGCGAGGGCCGCCCAGGTCGGCGTCACCTTCACCTGCGGAGACGCGCACGCGCTCGCGTACCTCGATCGATCGTTCGACTCGGTCGTCTGTCTGCGGGTCCTGATGCACACCGCGGACTGGCGCCGGTCCCTTGCCGAGCTCTGCCGCGTCGCCGAGCACCGCGTGGTGTTCGACTACCCGGCTCTTTCGAGCGCCGCGGCCCTGCAGGCCGCCGCGCGGCACGTGGCGCACGCGTTCGGGGCGCGCGTGGAGGCGTACCGCGTGTTCTCCGATCGGGCCGTCCGCGCGGCGCTCGGGTCGAGCGGGTTCCGCCTGGTGGACAGTCATCGTCAGTTCGTGCTGCCCATCGCGTTTCACAAGCGGCTGAATTCCCCCGCGGCCACCGGCCGCATCGAAGGCGCGCTGTTGCGCGCAGGGATGACGCGGCTGCTCGGATCGCCCGTGACGGTCGTGGCGGAGCGTTGCGCGTCCTAGTCACCGGCGCGGCCGGGTTCACGGGCGGACACCTGGCGCGCAGTCTCGCGTCGCGCGGCGATCAGGTTCGGGCGCTCGTCCGATCGCCGGCCGGCGCTCTCGAGACCGCCGGCTTCCAGACGGGCATCGAGACGATTCAGGGTGACGTGCGGGATCCCAAGGCAGTCGCCCGCGCCGCGGCAGGCGTCGAGGTCGTTTACCACATCGCTGCGATTTACCGGCAGGCTGGCCTGCGGGAAGAGGAGTATCGCGCCGTCAACGCGGCGGCGGTCCGCACGGTGATCGAGGCAGCCGCCTCTGCGGGCGCTCGCCGGGTCGTGCACTGCAGCACGGTCGGGGTGCACGGCGACGTCGAGCATCCGCCAGCCAACGAAGACGCTCCGCTCGAGCCTGGAGACATCTATCAGCAGACGAAGCTCGAAGGGGAACGTCTGGCGCAACAGGCGTCCGCGGACACCGGCATCGAGGTCGTCGTCGCGCGTCCGACCGGCATCTACGGGCCGGGAGACCGGCGCCTCCTGAAGCTGTTTCGTGGCGTCGCGCGCAGGCGCTTCGTGATTCTCGGCAGCGGCCGCATCTTTTATCACCTCACCTATATCGACGATCTCGTCGAAGGCTTTCGGCTGTGCGGGACGGTGCCGGCTGCTGCGGGCCGCACCTACATTCTCGCCGGCGGGGAAGTGACGACGCTCAACGAGCTCGTCGGGATCGTCGCGGAGGAAGCGCGGGTGGCGCCTCTTCGGGTGCACCTTCCGGTGTGGCCGTTCTGGATCGCGGGCGCGGCGTGCGAAGCCGTCTGCGCGCCGCTTGGCATCGAGCCCCCCCTCTATCGGCGCCGCGTGGACTTTTTCACGAAGAGCCGGGCGTTCGACATCAGCCGGGCCCGCGCCGAGCTCGGCTACGCGCCGGCTGTCGGCCTGCGGGAAGG
>CAYZBZ010000181.1:0-8120 GCA_964476725.1 uncultured Vicinamibacterales bacterium | reverse complement strand
TCAATCGATTTGGGAGCTCAGGTATCGCTCGACGAGCGCGAGCTCCTCGGGCGTGTTGACGCCGACCGCTTCGATTGGATCCTCGCACGGAAATGTCGTGACCCCGCCGGTGCGCGCAATCCAGGGAATGAACGGGAGAAAGTTCCGCTCGCCTGTCGCCTGACCGATCTCGACCTCGGCCGCGTACTCCGGAAGACTGACCCGATACGTGAAGGGAGAGAACGCGAAGAGGCCCATGTCGCTCTCCCCCACCGCCGGCATGGCGTCCCCTTCACGCCGGTGAAGCACGCGGATGATGCGATCGGCCGAATCCCTCTCGAAATGAATGTATGGATCCTGACGCGTGACGGTCGGCAACACCAGCGCGTCCGAACGGCCGGCGGACGTCAGCGCCTGCAGCCGCTCGATTGTCCGCGGGTGCACAGCCACCTGATCGCACCACGTCACCCAGACGCTCGTTGGCCCCTCTCGCTCGACCGCGGACATCGCCAGCAGAATCGCGTCGAGCATGCCGGTCGGCGCCGGCTGAACGACGCAGTCGATCCGCGCACGATCCGGGCGCCGAGCGAGATGGCGCTCGACGTCGGACCGGAACCCAGGACCGACGACCAGCACCACGCGATCGACGGCGACCCGGTACAGATCCAGGAGCCGATCCAGCATCGGCACGCCGGCGACCGGCACCAGCACCTTCGGCAACGAGGTGCCCAGGCGGGAGCCCAGGCCGGCCGCTGGAATGATGAGCAGGCGCGCCATCGGCTAGGGGGTTCGCTTCGAGTCGGACAGGCGCCGCTCGGCAGGCACCTTTTCCCGCGCCGGGTACCCGGCGCGACGCGGCGAAGCAATCCGGCGCCACACGATGGTCGCCAGCGCACGGATGCCGTCGAGAGGCGTCGTGCGCTTCACGCGCTCGGGCGCCAGCGGGAGAAACCGCACGGGGATTTCGAGCACTTCCGCCTTCCGGCGCAGCAGAGTCGAGAGGAGCAGATGATTCGCGTCCTTCCGGGAGAGATCGACGTCCGAATCGAACACGTCGCTCGCGCGAACGGCACGAACGGCCGACAGCGTGTCGGACATGTACCGGCCGTACATCGCGAGATACGCGAGACTCAGCACGTGGCTGCCGACGTAACTGACCGCGCCGAGCAGAGCCTTCTTGTTGTACCTCAGCCGGTACGACTCTTCGATGTCTCGCACCGATAGCCGGCGGCTGCCCCACACTGCGTCGAACCGTCCGGCCACCAGGTACGAGGACAGGCCGACCAGATCCTCTCCGCGATACATGCCCGACGATTCGAACAGCACGACATACTCGAATCCGGCGTCCCTGGCTGCGTCCGCGAATGCGGACTCCCCCCCGGCCAGGTGATGCGTCGCGAACGGCAGGCTGCTCGTGAACCCCGCGTCGAGCGCGTCCGGGCCGGTGTAGAACACCGTCAACTCCACCGGCACGCGCTCGATGCCGCCGCGGATCATCTCGAGCAGGGTCTCGGTGACTTTGTTGATGGAGCCTGCGTCGTGCAGCAGCACGGCGACCCGGCGTCGCGCATCGCGGCTCAGGATCGAGTCGATGAACGGCGTCAGCACACGCACGGCGTCGTGTCGTCCCGTGACACCCTCCTCATAGTTGCCGATGCGGACGAGCCGCGGATCCTCCATCGTGTCCAGCGGGCCCAGGGGCACATACGCCTTCGCCGCTTCAACCCGTCCCGGATCGTTCAGCAGATAGTGTGTGATCAGGCAGGGGGTCGGCGTGCTCAGCCTGCCCTTCTCCTTGAGGTAATGCACGGCGCGTTCGATGATGTCCACGGCGTTGCTGCCGGCGATTTCCGCATCAGACTGGATGTTCGTGATGAGGAGCTTGATGGCCGACAGGTTGCCGGCGATCGCGGCGTTCAGCCCGGGAGTCAGATACGACGGGAAGAGGCTCGAGTGCTGCGTTCCCGGAGCGTAGATGATCAGGTCGGCCGACGCGATCTTGGCCGCGAGCCGGGGATTCAACCTCGGCGCCGCCGCTCGCGCCTCCACGATCTCTGCAGCCCTCGCAGGCGCCGCGACGACGGCCGCGCGATCGGCCTCGGACAGCGGCCGCTCGACGAGAAAGATGTCGCGGACGCGGTTCGGGCGCGCCGTATCGACGATCTCCTCTTCACTCGCCAGCAACCGCCCCTCGACGTCGATCCCGACCAGCCATGCATTCGTGCCGTCGGTGACGTTTTCGATCAGCCCTTCGGGCAGACCGACGAGCGCCGAGTATTCGTCGACGGCACGGTTGAAGTCGCGCGAGCACTGCAGGTAGAGGCCGGCAAACACGAGGTTGCCGAGACTGCAGTCCGAGAAGGTGAACGGCCTCTCCTCCTGCTCGAGAAGCTCCGCGAAGCGCCCCAGGGCGTTCGCGGTCCGCGCCCGTGCCGTTGGGTCGATCCGTTCAGCCAGCGCGCGGTGGGCGTCTCCCTCTCCGGAAGGATCGCCGGCGATGGCGGCGATCGCCCGGCGTGCATCGGCTGCCGAGGCGCCTGCCGGCAGCCGCACGTCCAGCAACTCGATCAGGGCGGGACTGCACGACCGAAGCTCGGCCGCCAGCCGTGACGCGTTCTTCCGGAAGTCCGACGGACCGAGACTGTCGCCGAGGAAGCGCCGCACTTCCCCCGTCGACGCCCCGTCGTCGTAGCCGTTGATCGCAATCGTCAGCGCCACGCCGGGGTTCGCGACAAGCTGCCGCGCCAGGACGCCAGAGCCCCGGCCCCCTGAGAACAGGACAACGCGCACGCGCCTGTCCGACTGCCCCGCCCGCGCGACTCCAAGCATCAGCGGATTATGCCATGCGTATGCACGGTGACCCGCGCAATGCGGAATGCATCTTGTCCGCCGGAGCCGTCGCGGCGTACGATGGGTGTCGGGCCGCCTCTGCGGTTCCTTCCACAATCTATCTATCTGTGACCCAACAGACGTCGACCATCCCGCTCCGAGGCATGCTGTACCTGGCAATACTCCTGCTGAGTACGGTCATGACCGCGCTGGCGTCGGCTGCGTGTGGCAGGACGCCCAGCGCGCCCACACCGATCGTCGAACCGCCGCCTGAGCCTCCGCCCCCACCGCCGCCGCCTCCGCCCGCGCCGGTGCTCGCCATTACGCGGATTCTGGCCTTTGGCGACAGCATGACGGAAGGCACGACGTCGGCCCCGCTGCCGTTCGCCGCGCTGACCGCCGGCAAGCCGGAATCGTACCCATACAAGCTGGAGGCGCTGCTCACGGAGATATACACGACGCAATCGGTCGTCGTGTTGAACGGCGGATCCGCCGGCAAGCGGGCCTCGGCCGAGCGCAGCCGGTTCAACGCCGCCCTTGCAGAGGCGAGACCGGAACTGCTCCTGCTGATGGAAGGGGCGAACGACTTGAACGTGCCTGGGGTGAGCGTCAACGCGACCGTCAACGCCATGGAAGACATGGTGCGCGACGCGCGGCGTCGCGGAGCGTTCGTGATGCTCGCCACGCTGCCGCCTCAACGGCCGGGTCCCGGATCGAAGGCGACGGCTCCGGCACTGCTGGCGAGTTACAACGCCGGATTGCGGATCATGGCCGCCAAGAAGGGCGCGGACCTGGTGGACGTCAACGCGCAGTTGCCACTCGACCTGATCGGCCAGGACGGCCTGCACCCGACCGAGGCAGGCTATCAGCGGCTTGCTGAGATTTTCCTCGACGCCATCAAGTCGAAGTACGAGACGTCGCCCGCTGCGGAATGTCCGGTAGTCATCCGTTCCGGAACCGGAAGTACGTGCGCGTCCCGATGAACCAGTCCCGTGGCCCGATCTTCTTGCCCTCCTCTTTACTGCGCGGGTGATAGCTGACGGGCACTTCGACGATGCGGTAGCCGCGCGCGAGACACTTCGCGGTGATCTCGTGGTCGAGCTCGAAGCCGCTCGTGGTCAGTGTCAGCGACGTGATGACGCGCCGGGGGAACAGCTTGAGTGCGGTCACGGTGTCGGTCAGCCAGGTGCCGGTGAAGAGCCGCGCCACGACGCTCAGGCTGCGCCCCCCGAGATACGCGCCGAGCGACTGGTTCGGGTGGCGCCCACCGCGCAGATACCGGCTCCCATAGACGATGTCGCCACGTCCCTCGAGCAGCGCCTTGACCATGGGGACGTAGTCCTGCGGGTCGTACTCGAGATCGGCGTCCTGGATGATCAGGAGGTCGCCGGTGGCCAGCTCGATGCCGGCGCGGACCGCGCCTCCCTTGCCGGTATTCCGCTCCAGCCGTTTCAGGATCACGCCGCCGAAGCCGGCCACGATCTCGGCCGTGCGATCCGACGAGTGGTCGTCGATCACGATGACTTCCTTGCGAACGCCGAGAGACTCGAGATCGACCTCGGCAATCTGCCCGAGGAGCGTGCCGATGAACCGCTCCTCGTTGAACGCGGGAATCACGATCGACAGCACCTGCGTCACGCTAGTGCCCTGGCGGAGTGACGGCGCGGCTGGCATAGGTCCACAGGACATCATACCGGTCACTTCAACCGGCGCGCGGTAATGAGCCACACACGGTCCAGACGCCGCACCTCGGCCTGGCTCCACCCTGCTCCCCACTGGAGCGCGGGCTCACCGCGAACATCGATCGCCAGCGCCCACGCGGCGTCCCCACGCTGCCGCTCGAACACAGCACGAGCGGCCTGCGGCGAGAATGCACGCACGGCCGCGCCCGCCTCACCCGCGGCTCTCAGAATGCCATCTCGCTCGATATCTCCTGGCAGCAGCGTCCATGACTCGTTCCACGCGTCGAAACACTCCAGCTCGCGGCCCGACGGCGCCCTGCTCTGCAGGCCTCCTTCGTAGTGGAAGGTGGCGCCGAGCCCCGCGAGCCTCGTGAGCAGCCCGGCCGCACGGAAGCGGCCGGGATCGTTGTCGCGGCGCCCCGCGACGAGATCCTGCGCCGCGCCAATCGGCTCGTCGCTCACGACCGGCTTGTGCCAGTCCGAGATGAGCGCCGCTCCCCGCGCCAGAGCCAGCACGTGCCCCCAGCCTCTCGAGCCGCTGCTGCGCGGAAAGTGCATCGTGGCGTAGTCGCCGCCGGCGAACGCCGGGTCTTGCTCCGCGGAGCCCCACGCAACCGGCACGACGTCCGGCACGAGCGCGGCCAGGCGCTTCAGCTCGCGCGCGTCATGAAGGCGCCGATGCTGCGTCGAGTGCGCCGGCTCGTTGGCGATCTCCACGATCGCGTTCCAGTGCTCCACCGCGATCGCGCCGATCGCGCGCACGTGGGCTTCCTCGTTCATCGGCCGGTCGGCTGTGTCGGCGAGCGCGACGACCTCCAGGTACAGCCCTCGAGCGGCCGCCATCTCGAGCAGTTCCGGCAACGCCCGCTCCCCGTCCTCGGGCGTGAGCTCGAACAGGTGCGTCGCCGTCGAGAACACGCGCACAACCGTCAGCTTGCGCGCCGCGGCCCAGTCGAGGAAGGCCGCCGCTTCGCTGCGGCGACCGTGAGCGACCATCTCGAGCAGGCGGAAGGATGAGATGCCGCGCCACTGGAACGGCGTCCCGCGCGGCGTCTGAAATGACGCGCCGGCGATCTGGAGGTGACGGGGCGGTCCTTCGAGAGCCTCAGGACCGCCCCGAGCAAGGTCGAGGGGCGGTTGAGTGCGCGCAGCGTGATCGCCGCAGGCGACAACGGCGAAAACCGTCACCGCCAGGGTTGACCGCAGCATGGGGTGCAGACGCGCCCGTCTCAACGGATGAAGGCCCGCATGTTGGCGTCCTTGTGACCGATCGACGCCGCGGCCGTCGCACAGGCCAGCATGATGACAATCGACCGCGTCATCTCACGCCCTCACGGCCGCCGCGCCCGGCTTCGCGTCCTCGCGAATCTCGCGGATGACGTAGATCGGCTTGTCCTGCGACTCGTGATACGTGCGCGCCTGCATCTCCGCCAGCAGGCCGAGCGTGACCAGCTGCACGCCGGTGAAGATCAGCAGGATGCCGAACAGCAGCAAGGGACGATTGCCGATGCCCTGGTGCCCGAAGAACTTCACGAAGGCGAGCCAGCCGCATACCCCGGCCCCGGTCAAACCCATGGAGAAGCCAAGCAGCCCGAAGATGTGGAGCGGCCGTGTCGAGTAGCTGATCAGGAATTTGACCGTGAGCAGATCCAGGACGACGCGGATGGTGCGCGAGATGCCGTAGTTGGACGAGCCGTGACGCCGCGGGCGATGGTGGACCACCTGTTCCTCGATCGTGACCCCCATCTCGCTCGCAATCGCCGGCAGGAACCGGTGCATCTCGCCGTACAGCTTCATCGGCTTGACCACCTCGGCGCGGAACACCTTCAGCGAGCACCCGTAGTCGTGCAGCTTGACGCCGGTCGAAAAGGAGATGATCGCGTTGGCGATCATCGACGGAAGGCGCCGGTTGATGAACGGATCTTTCCGATCCTTGCGCCATCCGGCCACGATGTCCGGGCCGCGCTCAGCGACCTCGATCATCCCAGGGATGTCGCGCGGATCGTTCTGCAGATCGCCGTCGGACGTCACGATGAAGCGGCCTCGCGCGTGCGCGAATCCGGCCGCAAACGCCGCCGTCTGGCCGAAGTTCCGGCGAAACCGGATCACGCGCAGCCGCGGGTCGCCCTTCTGCAGCGCCGCCAGTTGCGCAAACGTGTCGTCGGTGCTGCCGTCGTCGATCGCGACGATTTCGTAGGGCCTGCCGAACGCCTCCAGCACCTCGGTCAGCTCGCGGTAGAGCTCCGCCACGTTGGGCGATTCGTTGCGCATCGGCACGACGACCGAGATCTCTGGAGGCATGCAGCTAGGTGGCGATAAACGGCTGATTATAATGGCCTTGGCCGAGTCCGTCAACGAATCGGGGGGGCCTTGCGGTTGTGGAGCCAGATCCACAGAAGGCCCAGGACGAACACGACGGCCGCCAGCACCATGGCGACTGTCTGCGCGTTGGCCTTCAGAAAGGCGATGGCCTGCTCGCCGTACCAGACCGCCAGGAGCCCCTCTCCGAAGTAGCGCACGCTCCGCCCGACCGCGACGGCGATCAGGAACTCGAGTGGGCGCACACCCGCGACACCGGCCGCGAACACGAAGATCTTGAAAGGCATCGGAGGTGGAAGGATCGACGGCACCGCCACGGCCAGGAGCCCGTACTTCTGAAACAGGCCGAGCGCGCGATCGATATGGGGTCCGTGAAACCGCTTGCGCAGAAACGCTTCTCCCCCCTTCCGTGCGACGAGGTACAGGACGAAGCAGCCGGCAATCGAGCCGAGCGTCGGCAGCAACGCGTAATACAGCATCCGCTCTTTGTGGCGGATCACGAGCCCCATCAACAGCAGGTCAACCACTTGGGGAAAGGACAGGAACGACGAGTCGAGGAAGGCGATGAGAAAGAGCCCGGGACCACCGAGGGCGAGGGCGAAGCCCTGCACCCATGCGACGAGACGCTGCATCCTGCTGAGTGTAGACTAAGAAGCGCCCTGGCCACCACGAGCGTCCCATCGATCGAGCGCGACCCCGCGCGCGCGCCCGCGGCGTTGCGGCACGACCGCACGGCGCTCCTGATTGGCGCGGCCGCACTCGTCGCGGGAATCGCCGCCGCGGTTCACTACCGAGCGGCCGGACTCACGCTCAGCCACTACGACGCCCGCGCGCATCTCGTCGTCGCGCGCCGCGTCATCGACAGCCTCACTCCCGGCTGGCAGCAGATCGGAGCCGTCTGGCTTCCGCTGCCGCACCTGTTGAATCTCCTGCCGGTCCAGGTCGACGCGTGGTATCGGACGGGCGCGTCGGCGGTCGCCCTCTCGGTCGTAAGCACGGCGGTGACCGCATGGGCGCTCGCATCCCTGATCCTGCGGTCCACGCGATCGGCGAGCGGGGCGATCGCCGCGGCGGCGCTCCTGGTCTTCAACCCCAACGCGCTCTACCTGCAGAGCACGCCAATGACCGAGCCGCTGCTGTTTGCGACGACGTCGGCCGCCCTGGCGCTGATGGCTGCGTGGATCGACGACGGGGCGACGCGATGGCCGGTCGCCGCCGGAGCGGCGCTCGCGGCGGCCTGTCTGACGCGTTACGAGGCCTGGCCTATTGCCGCGGCCGCAATCGTGATTGCCGCGGCGGTGCTGGCGCGCC
>CAYZBZ010000180.1:0-8273 GCA_964476725.1 uncultured Vicinamibacterales bacterium | reverse complement strand
CGCCGGGTCGCGCCAGAGCGCAAGCAGCCCATCGGCGAGCGCGTCGGGATCGTCCGCGTCGACGATGAGGCCGCCGCCGGTCTTCTCGATGATCTCGGGAAACGCGCCTCGCCGCGGCTGCACCACGGGCACGCCGTTGGCCATCGCTTCGAGGAGGAAGATGCCTTTCGGCTCCTTGTAGGTCGCGGGCACGGACAGCACGTCGAGGCTTTGCAGAAACGAGATCTTCTCCGCGCGATCCAGCTCGCCACGATACTCGAACTCGTCGCCGAGGCCCCAGTCGCGCATCTGCCGGGTTGCGCGGTCGAGGTATGGCTGGTGCTCGGCCGCAAGGTAGCCCGCGACGACAAGGCGCGACGCGCCGATGCCCGGCCGGGCGCGCAGGCGGCGGTAGGCTTCGCACAGGACGTGGAGACCCTTCTCCGGCGCGACACGCGCGAGATAGCCCACCGTGAACGGCCCGGATCGAGCGGCCCGGCGGGAGCTGTAGCCGTCGAGGTTGATGCCGAGCGGCGCGAGCCGCATCTTCGAGGCCGGCACACCCAGGTAGCCCGGCATGTACTCCTGGTAATAGCGGCTGACCGGCAGGAATCGGTCGGCGTGCGCGCTCGCGTCCCGAATCAAGTCGAGCGACTGCTGGCGGTACGGCTCGCCGAGGCCGTCGAGGAACAGATCCTCCCCCTGCAGCGTGCAGCACACCGGGACCTTCAACGTCCGCTTGATCGGTTCCGCAAGACCGAGCAGCAGCGAGTACGGCAGGTTGACGACGTCGAACCTGGGCTCGGTCGTCAGCCAGTCGAGCAGCTTGCGGATTTCCTTCCGCTGAAAGCCTCGCTCGCCGCGCAGCATCGAGACCGTCAGCTCGCCGAGGTGTTTCGGATCGACCTTGATCTGCCGTCGCGTGGCAAGCCGCAGCGCCCAGTCCGAGTCCCACAGCCGATCGAGAAAGCGCGGCGTGTGCCGGAAGAGCGCCGCGTGCTGCTCGAGAAACACGCTGATGCCGCCGAAGAAGACCTGGCGCCCGCTGACGTTGCGCTCGTCCGTTCGCGTGGGCGTGTACACCGGCGTCAGCAGCACGTCATGTCCGCGCGAGAGCAGCTCCGCGGCGAGCGCGTTGTCCCGCAGGCAGCTCCCGCAGTACATGGTCCCGGCGCCGCCGGTGAAGGAGAGAATTCTCAACGTTCGCTCACGCGTGGCGCATGAACCCCTGAACTCCTTGAACCCTCACGCCGTCTGGAACGCTCGCGCGCGAAACAGAAAGTCGACGATGTTGCCTTCGTGCGGCTGCAGCCAGTTGAGCTGAATCGTGGGGACGGGGCCGAGATTCAGGCGATCGATGTGCACGGCGTCGAGCAGGCGGCGCCGGAGCTCGGGCTTGCGCGTGATGGCGCTGCACACCAGCGTTGGGCCGATCGCGTCCAGCATCCTGGCCTCGGGGCACTCGACGACCGTTACGAACGGGAACATGTATTCCGACTTCGCGATCGCCGACTCGGGCGATTCGCAATGGACGACCGTTGGCAGCAGGTAATCAGCGCGCCCCTGCTTCACGACACGCGGCTCCTGACGATGTTTCGCCGTGACATCGGTGACCCCCGGCGCCTGCAGATCCGCGTCGATGGCCCGCGAGATCGCGTCGGCGACGCCGGGAACGGTGAACGCCGCGAGGCTGGCCTCCGGATGATCCGGCGGGAGCACCCGCACGTCCGCCAGGCGGCGCGCGAGCGCATCGGCGATCTCGCGGCTGTGGCGGCTGACCCAGATGCCCGAGCAGTTGATGCATCCGCGCCCGCTGTTGGCGAACACGCTGTCGACCATCAGGTCGAGATACTGCTCCCAGTCATCGACCTGATCGTCTCCGAAGAGGATCTTCGAGAAGCCCGGCCCGTGCGCCTGGACCCTCGGGTTGCCGCGATAGCGATCCACCGTCGCGGTGCCGCCGAAGATCAGGCTGCGGCCGCAGCTGTCGAGCACCGCCGCGCCGACGTCGCCCTCCCCTGGGTACACCGAGATCGCCTCGCGCGGGATGCCGGACTGGAAGAACGCTTCCGCCATCCGGTACGGCGTCCACGGCTCCTGCGGGCCAGGCTTCAGCACGAGGCCGATCTGCATCGGAATGATCGGCAGCCAGAGCGTGTGAACGCCGGGCGAGTTCGAGGGCAGCACGAGGCCAAGCACCGGGCTCTGCGCCTGATAGCTGATGGGGACGCCCCGCTCCTCGCCGTGGCCGCGCGAGAGCACCTCGAGGTCCAGCCCTCGGGTCAGCGACGTCAGGATGCGGCGCATCTCGCCGAGGACGAACGTGTTCTTCTTCATGTTCGCCCGGCACAGCCGCTCGGGCAGCCCTGTGCTGGCCGACTGCGCGCGGACGAACTCGCCGGGCGTCTGCGTGCCGTCGCCCATCGGGAGCGTGGCGTTTGCGTACAGCTCACCGGCCGTGCCCACGCGCGCGATCAGCTCGTCGATCGGCACCTCGCGCAGCACATCGCGCGCGCGCTGGGCCTTGCGCATGTCGCGCTGGATCATCCCGCCGTTCGCCCTGCTGACCCTCGCGATCGGCTCGCCGCTGGAGAAGTGGACCACCTCGTCCACGTCCATGCTCGTGTACGGCTGGCCCCAACGCAGAACGGGCAAATGTAGCATCACGTTGAACCTTGAACCTTGAACCTTGAACCTTGAACTTTGAACCGTGAACCTTGAACCCTAGTACACGCCCACCGTCGTGGTCGCCGCGAAGCCGCGATACGGACGCACGCCGCTGACGCCGTCCCACGAATACGGCTCGCAGGGCGGCTCGCGCTCTCCCTCATCCCGCTCCAGAAAGCCCGGCATGAAGAATTCCCTGGTGAGCGTCGTCAGCTTGACGCGCCCGGTCTGGCCGTAGTCGACGAGCTTCTCGGGATCGTCGAAGTCCACGACCTCGAGGACGGCACGCGGCTGCGGCGCGTGGTACGTGATCTTGTAGTTGTTATGCGGTCCCGTCGGCGCGCTTGCCGCCAACCCCATCAGGGTGTTGCCGTAGGTGGGCGTCATGTATGCGCCGTCGAGCAGTTCTTCGTGCGCGAAGCGGTTCCACTGCGGCGTGAACTCGGTGCCGCCCGAGAAGATTCCCGTGATGCCGGCCTGGCGGATCGTGGTACCCATGGACTCGAGCCGCAGCGCGAGCGCCTCGAGCAGCTTCGGCGTCGTGAACATGCAGCGGATGTCGTGGCCCGCGTTGATGACCGTGACCGCCTGGTCGATGACATGGTCCCGGTACGCGTGCATCTGCTCGCTCCAGCCCTTCTGGATCAACTTGACCACCCATCGCGGATCCAGATCGACCATGAAGCAGATGCCGCCGCGATGCTGCGCGAGATGCTCGATGGCGAGGCGCAGCCGCCGCGGCCCGCTCGGCCCGAGCATCAGCCAGTTGGATCCCTTCGGAAACCTGGCGTCCGGCAGCGTCTCGCTGAAGATCTCGTAGTCGATGCGGAAGTCCTCGATGTTGATGCGGGTCTTCGGCACCCCCGTCGTGCCACCCGTCTCGAACGTGTAGACGGGTGAGCTGGCATACGCCTTCGGCACCCAGCGCCGGACGGGGCCTCCGCGCAGCCATTCGTCTTCGAACGGCCCGAACTTGTCCAGGTCGGCGTAGGTCGCGACGTCCTTAATCGGATCGAAGTCGAACGTCTTGGCGCGCTCGAGCCAGAAAGGGCAGCCGGTTGCGGGATCGAAATGCCAGCGCACGATCTCGCGCACGTGCGCGTCAAGCCGCTCGCGGGCCGCGTGAATGGCGGAGTTGGACATGTGACTGGAATCTTACCGCAGGTCATCTGACTCTGGAGTCAGGCGGGATTAGTTAGGTTAGGCTTTAGGCTTCAGGCTTTAGGCTTTAGGCTTTAGGCTTTGGGCTTTGGGCTTTGGGCTTTAGGGATTCGTGTTCCGGTCAGCCCGATCGCCCATGGCGCTCAGCGAGCGTCCGGAGGAATGCCGCGCGGCTGCGTGCGTGCGGCTCCGACATCAGATCGTCCACCGCCCACGGCAGCCGCCAGGTCCAGTTGACCTCGTCCACGACGGCCGGTGTGTTCACGCGATCGCGCCACCCGAAGATGTCCTGGATTGGCACGAGCACGAGACCCGAGCCCGAGGCGAACAGGACTTCGAGCAGGCCGTCGCGGAGCGTCTCAGAGAAGGGGTCCGACGCGCTGCAGCCAGCCGCCCGCAAGGGGGGCAGATCGACTGCCGACTGGCGCTCCTCCGCGGTGGCCGTGTCCCACCATTCGGCCAGCGTCTCGGTGTCGTGCGTCCCGGATGTCGCAACGGAAATCGCCGGGTATGTCGCCGGATCGGGGAACGGCTGACCGGCGACCTTCCACTCGCGCTCCCACCGGAGCACCTTGAAGCCGGGAACGTGCATCCGCGCGAGGGACTCGCGGACGAAGTCAGGGACGAGGCCGAGGTCCTCGGCAATGATCTTCGCGCCGCTGTCGCAGATGAGCCTCAGCAGGTGCTCCCCCTGTGCGATCTGTGACGGCTCGTCGGGCGGGGCGAACGCCGTGCGGCCGTCGCGCTCGCGTACGAATGTCCGGTAGAAGCCGACGAGATGATCGACGCGATACCCGTCGTAGAGCGCCGCCGAGCGGCGCGCGCGCTGCCGCATCCACTCGTGCCCGCCGGCTGCCATCACGTCCCATCGATAGGCCGGCAAGCCCCAGTCCTGGCCGGTCTCCGAAAAGGCATCGGGGGGCGTGCCCACGGAGGCGTCGAGCCGGAACTCGTGCTGACGCGCCCAGACGTCCGCGCTGTCGGCGCTGACGACGAACGGGAAGTCGCCGAACATGCCGATCGGCGCGCACTCGCGGCGCGCGCTCGTCCACTGCCCGTCCGCGATCCACTGCAGCCACGCGCGATACAGAACCTCCGGCGCGAGACGCTGCCGCGCCTGGTCGAGCGCGACGGGGTCGCGGTCGCGGAGCCCCTGGTCCCACTCGATCCAGTAACGGCCGCCGGTCTCGTGATGCAGCGCGCGGAAGAGCGTGTAGTCGTCCAGCCACCAGCCCTCGCGCGTGATGAACTCGCGAAGCGCCGCCGCCCGCTCTGAGCCGGTGCCCCACTCGTCCTGCTGAAAGCGGTCGAACGCCGCCCTGAGCGCGCGCGACTTCAGCGTGCGGATCGTGAAGTACGCGACGCGCGCCGCCGACCGGGCATCGTCCAGCGCCGCACGGTCCTCTGCCGGAAGCGCCGCCTCTCCCCCCGAAGCCGCGAACTCCTCGACTTCGCCGAGCGCGATGTAGATGGGATCGATCGCCATCGCGCTCAGCGCCGAGTAGGGAGAGTTCTGCCCGTCCGCCATTTCGTTGACCGGCAGCAGCTGCGCGAAGTCGAGACCCGCCGCCGACAGCCAGCGCGCAAGCCGCGCGAGATCGGGAATCTCGCCGACGCCCCAGCTCGCGTGCGAGGGCATGGAGAACAGCGGGACGACCACGCCCCCGTGGCGCCCGCTGTCGAAGCGTCCCTCAGACATGGGCCCGCTCCATCACGCGCCGCGCCCCTTCGGCCAGCACCGGCGGCTCGGGCAGCAGGCTGAGGACGAGGAACGCCTCGTGGGCGAAATCAAAGAAGAAGCCGGGGTGCACGAGCACCTCGTCGAGCGTGAGGAGCTCGAGGACGAGATCTTCTTCCCCTTTCGTCGAGGCCACGCGCAGCACGGCGGACCAGCCGCCGTCGCACGGCAGCAGCGCGATCGATGGATACGACGCCGCGAGCGCGCGGAGCGACCCGTAGTTGGTCCTCACGCGGCCGAGGATGCGGTCGCGGACGGATGCCCCCTGGTCGATCAAGCGAGGCGCGGCGACCTGCACCGGCGTCGAGACCGACAGATAGGTGTCGCAGATGAGCTCGAGGCGGTCGATCGCGGCGCGGGCCAGCGGCTCGGGTCCGTCGACCAGAATCCAGCCAAGCTTGACCTGCGGGAGCGCGGCGGACTTGGAGAGCCCGCCCAGCCGGAACGTGAGGCAGTCCGGTCGAGGGACCGACACCGCGGAAGCGGGCACGAGAGGATAGTCGGCGAACACCTCGTCGATGATGAGCGCCGCATCGCGCCCGGCACAGCGCCATTCGATCTCGTCCAGCTCGGCCTGCGTGAGCATCGAACCGGTCGGGTTGTTCGGGCTGACGGCCAGGACGGCGCGGACGCGGCCGGTCCAGCCCGCATCCAGCGCATCGAAGCCGACCGCCCAGCGGCCGTGATATTCCAGCCGATACGGAATCGGCGTGACGCCGTCGAGCCGCGTGAGGTGGTCGAACAGCGGGTAGCTCGGGACCGGCACCATGACGGCGTCGCCCGCCGCCTCGCACAGCAGCTTGAACAGAATCGAGTACGCCTCGCTCGTGCTCGCCGTCAGCACGACCCGCTCCGGATTGGCCGTGATGCCGCGACGGGCGTAGTCGCGCGCGACCGCCGCACGGGCGCTGGCCATGCCCAGCGGCTGCGGCTCGTACCGCAGCGCCGCCCGGTCCGACAGCGCGTCGAGCATCGACGCCGGGTATTCGATGCCCGCTGCGGTAGGATTCGTCAGCGTCAGGTCCAGCAGCGGCCGACCGGCCGCGCGCGCCCGGCGCACGTCCCGGGTCAGGCGGTTGGGCTCGAGATCTCCAGGAACACGGGACGAGAACATCTCGCTTGATAGACTATAGGAACGTCAGAGGAATCACATGACTCCATCCCGCAATCTCATCGTGCTCATCATGCTCGGCATGGCGCTCACGCTGTACGCCTCGTCTCCGGCCGCGGCGCAGACGCCTGCAGCCCGGCCGCGTGCGGCGCAGCGGACACCGGCCCTGGACGTGCCCTTCAGCCAGTTCACGCTGCCGAACGGACTGCACGTGATCCTGCACGAGGACCACACGGTGCCGCTCGCGACGGTCAATGTCTGGTACCACGTCGGCTCCGCGCGGGAGAAACCGGGACGCACCGGCTTCGCCCACCTGTTCGAGCACCTCATGTTCGAAGGATCGGGCCACGTCAAGGAAGGACAGTTCGACACGCTGCTCGAAGCGGCAGGCGGCACGAACAACGGCTCGACCGCAACGGACCGGACGAACTACTACATCGACGTGCCGTCGACCTCGCTCGACCTGGCGCTGTTCCTCGAGTCGGACCGCATGGGCTATCTGCTCGACGCGATGTCTCCCGAGCGCGTCAACGGCCAGCGTGACGTCGTGAAGAACGAGCGGCGGCAGAACTACGAGAACGCGCCCTACGGGATGGCTTCCATCGAGATCGACACGATGCTCTATCCGGAAGGGCATCCCTACCGGTGGCCGACGATCGGGTACATGGAAGATCTGACCGCCGCGAGCTACGAGGACGTCGTCGAATTCTTCAGGAAGTACTACACGCCGGCAAGCGCCAGCCTGGTGATTGCGGGAGACATCGATCCGGCGAAAACGCGCGCGATGGTCGAGAAGTGGTTCAGCGACGTCAAGCCGGGCAACGCGTCCGTCGCGCCGATCGATCATCCCCATGCGAAGCTGAGCGGCGTCCAGCGCAAGGCCATGGAGGACCGCGTGCAGCTTCCCCGGCTGTACCTCGCGTGGCTGACGCCCGCCCTCTTCAAGCCGGGGGATGCCGAGCTCGACGTCGTCTCGCAGATCCTGGTCGGCGGCAAGAACTCGCGCCTCTACAAGCGGCTGGTCTACGACCTGCGGATCGCGCAGGACGTCAGCGCGTTCCAGGCGTCGGCGGCGCTCGATTCGCAGTTCCAGATCGTCGTCACCGCGCGGCCGCCCGACGCCGGCACGACGTCGCAGGCGCTCGTCGATCGCATTCGCACGATCGTCGACGAAGAGCTCGTGAAGCTTCAGACCACCGGGCCGGCGGCGCGTGAGTTCGAGCGCGCCATCAATCAGATCGAAGCGGCATCCTACAACCGGATGGAAAGCGTCGGCGGATTCTCCGGCAAAGGCAACCAGATGAACGCGTACTACTTCGCCACCGGGAATCCGGACTATTTCAACGAGGACCTCTCGCGCTATCGCTCGCTCACGGCGTCCGACATCCAGGCGGCCGCGGCATTCTGGCTGCCGGCGACCCGTCGCGTCGAGCTGACGGTAGAGCCGATGAAGTCAGCGGCTAAAGAGAAGTAGCGACCTATGAAATCCCCCGTGTCATCTCTCGGTCTTGGGCTCGCGCTCGCGCTGGCGATCGGCACCGCCCACGCTCCGGCGGCGTCGGGCCAGGCGGCGCAGCAGCCGCCGGATCGATCCGCGGCGCCCCAGCCAGGTCCCCC
>CAYZBZ010000179.1:0-8280 GCA_964476725.1 uncultured Vicinamibacterales bacterium | reverse complement strand
TTCGACTACGGCAACAACATCCGCGCGCAGGCGGAGAAAGCCGGCGTCGCCGACGCGTTCGAGATCCCCGGGTTCGTGCCGGAGTACATCCGGCCGCTGTTCTGCGAGGGCAAAGGACCGTTCCGCTGGGCGGCGCTGTCGGGCGATCCTGCCGACATCGCGGCAACCGACGCGCTGGCGCTGGAGATGTTCGCCGACAACGCGCCGCTCTGCCGCTGGATCCGGCTGGCGGCCGAGCGCGTGGCGTTCCAGGGACTGCCCGCGCGCATTTTCTGGCTCGGCTACGGCGAGCGCGCGCGCTTCGGCCTCGCGATCAACGATCTCGTGCGCCGCGGCGTCGTCAGCGCGCCAATCGTGATCGGCCGCGATCACCTGGATGCGGGATCGGTTGCGTCGCCGAATCGCGAGACGGAGAACATGCGCGACGGCAGCGATGCGATCGCGGACTGGCCGGTCCTCAACGCCCTGCTGAATACCTCGTCCGGCGCGACCTGGGTTTCGGTGCATCATGGCGGTGGCGTCGGCATCGGATACTCGCTGCACGCCGGCATGGTCGTGGTGGCGGACGGCACCCGCGAAACGGACGAGAAATTGCAGCGCGTGCTGACGTGCGATCCGGGGCTCGGCGTGGTCAGACACGCGGATGCCGGGTATCCCGAGGCGATCGCGGCGGCGCAGCGACACGGCATCGATATGCCGTCACTTTCGGTTCACGGGGGTCCGGGGCGATGATGATTCCGGAGCGGCCGTCGCTCGAGCGGCGGGTCCTGGCGGCGCTTGACGCCTCATCCGGGGGGGGCACGCGCATTCCGGTCGTGCTCGGCGGGTGCGGCACCGGCCGGACCTCTCTGCTGCTGCGGCTGCGCGATCTCATCGGCCGCTCATCCCAGTACCTGGACGTCGAGCGGATCGCGACGACGCCTGAGCGGTTTCTGGCCGCCATGCGCGAGTCCTCGCCGTTCCCGGCCTATCCCTACGGACCGGCCGACCGCGCCGAGCCCGGCGCGCGCGCCGCGTTCGACGCATCGCTTGCCTTCCTCGACACCGCGCGCGCATCCGGCGACGCGCCCGCGACGTTTCTGCTCGACGAGTTCCTGGAGCTGCGGACGTTCGAGAGCTTCCCGGGGCTGCGCAGCGTGCTGCGCGATCTCACCGGCGCGATCGCCTCGAGCGGCAACCGGTTCGTGCTCACGTCTCGCTACATGGCGCGCGCCCATCGTCTTCTTCGCGACGCCCCCTCGCGATTCGAGATCATCCAGGTCGCGCCGCTTACTCCGGCGGAGATCCGCGCGACGATCCCGGCCGCGCCCGCGTCGCGCAGCGTGTCCGGATCGCTCGAGGACGAGGACGATCGCGCGCGCGACGATCTCTCACGCCTCGTCCAGGCCATCGCGGATGGACGCCCCTCATACGCGCGGATGATTGCCGAAGCGGCCGCCAGCATGGCGCCGCGCGGCGCAGCCGATCCCGTGAGCGCGCTGAGCTCCCTGCTCGCTCCGGGCGGGACGATTTCGACCGCTTGCCGGTTCAGCTACGAGTTGCGACTGCACCGCGCGCGCGGCTACGGCGCACTGAAGGCGATCCTCGACGTCCTGGCTGAAGACGAGCCGCTGACGCTGACCGGGATCGCGCTGCGGCTGCGACGGACACCGGGATCGACGAAGGACTACCTGTCGTGGCTGGAAGACGTCGACCTCATCGTGTCGCGCCAGAAGCGCTACAGCTTCGTGGACCCGATGTTGCGGCTCTGGGTGCGGCTCCACTGCCACGCGACGCCGCCGGCAGAAGAAGACATCGCCCGCGAAGTGCACGCGTACGTCCTGGCGCGCCTGCCCCACGCCGAGCCAGCCCTCGCGCTCGCCGGCGTGCCGCAGACCGACGCGGGCCGCGACAAATCCTGGGGAATCATTGAGATTGATTGAGTCTTTCCAGCGCTTTTTTGGCTGCGGCCTGCGAGGCTTCCTTCTTGCTTTTCCCCTCCGCCCGCGCGACGGGTTCGCCGTTCACCAGCACCTCGACGTCGAACCGCCGTTTGTGCGCGGGACCGATCTCCGCCGCCAGGCGGTAGGACGGCAGGCCCCGGTCGTGCGACTGCAGCCATTCCTGCAGCGCGGACTTGTAGTCCTCGGTGAACGCCGCGTGCGCGCCGGTCCGCCTGGCCTCTTCGATGAGGTCGGCAAACTGCCGCTCGATGAACCCGCGCGCGGCCTCGATGCCGCCATCGAGGTGAATCGCGGCGATGAGCGCCTCGTAGCAGTCGGCGATCAGCGCCTGCTTGCGCCGGCCGCCGGTCTTCTCCTCGCCGCGGCCCAGGATGAGATACGTTCCCAGATCCAGCTTCTCTCCGAGGCGCGCGAGCGCCGTCGCCGACACAATCGACGCCTTCAGCTTCGATTTCTGCCCTTCGTTGTGCTGCGGGAACTGGCGGAACAGCATGTCCGCGATGACGAACCCGAGCACGGAATCCCCGAGGAACTCCATCGACTCGTTGTCGAACACCCCGCCGCTCGCGTCCTCGTGCACGCGCGAACGGTGCGTGAGCGCATGCTCGAGCAGGCCGCGGTCCTTGAACCGATAGCCTATCCGCCGCTCGAGCGGCGCGAGCTCGGAGCCGAAAGGCACCAGACGTCCCGGCCCGCTCTCGTCGCGGTGGCTGTCGATGATGCGCTTGGCCCGGGCCGCGTCTTCCGCCTGGACCGCCAGGCGCAGCTCGTTGACGGTCAGCGGAAACGGCGTCCGCGACAGGTCCGACGCGACCATCGTCGCGATGCCGTGCGTCTCGAGCAGACCTCGGACGATGTCCGCTTCGATCTGCGACGGCGTGCGGAAGATGACGATAATGTCTCGGTCGGCCATGTTCGCGTCAGACCGCCACCCGCCCGGCGGCGGCAAGCGGGCGCTCGACCTTGAGCAGGATCATGGTCATGTCGTCGTGCTGGTCGGCGCCCCCCACGAACGCCTCGATCTCGCGCAGGATGCGCTCACGCAGTTCCCCCGAATCGAGGTGCCCGTGCTCCTCGACAATCCTGCTGAGACGCGACTCGCCGAAGAGGTCGTTCTCGACGTTCATCGCCTCCGTGATGCCGTCGGTGTACAGCACGATGACATCGCCGGGCGACAGGTCGACCCGCTCCTCTTCGAGCAGCTCCTCGAACTTCTCCGCCGCCCCCTCGATGCGCAGGCCGAGCACCATGCCGTTCGGTGTCAGGATCCGCACGAGCGGGTCAGCCGGCGACGGACCGGGCAGGAAGATCAGGGGCGTGTGCCCCGCACGGCAGAAGGTCATCACCCGCTCGACCACGTCGATGACCGCGTACGTGATCGTGATGAAGCTCCGGCTGTCCAGGTGCTCCGAGATGATCCGGTTCACCTCGAGCAGCAGCCCCCGCGGCGAGTCGTATCGCTGGCTCAGCGCCAGCACCAGCCCCTTCAGTTCCGCCATGTACAGCGCCGCGGATGTGCCTTTGCCCGAGACGTCGGCGATCAGCACGCCAAGCCGGTCTCCGGGCAGGCGGAAGAAGTCGTAGTAGTCCCCTCCCACCTCGCGCGCCGGCACGCACAGCGCCGTGATGGCGAGCCCTGGCACATCCAGCGGGCCGCGCGGAAGCAGCGACATCTGGATCGCGCGCGCGATGCGCAGCTCTTCCTCCAGCCGCTTCTTCTCCGCCGCGGTCTGCAGCAGCCCCTCGATGCTGCCCGTCATCTGGTTGAAGGAGCCGGCCAGCTCGCCGAGCTGATCGTTCGTGTAGATGTCGATGCGGTGCGCGAAGTCTCCCTGCCGCACGCGCTCGGTCCCCATGAACAGCTCGTGAATCGAGCTCGTGATCGACCGCGCGAGCGCCAGGCCCATGCTGAGCGCGACGATCTCGATCGTGAGGAACAGCACGGCGATCACGAGCAGCGTGACGATCGCCCATTCGCCGAGCGTGCGGCCGCCGAGCACGAGCTGCTGGGCCCCCGACAACTGCCGGTACAGCTCCGACGGGCGGTAGCTGAGCGCGATGCTCACGCGCCCCGCCGCGCCGGTGTCCCAGTCGCGATAGTCCAGAAAGATCACGCTCTTGCGGAAAAGAGTCGACAACCCTCCGCCGGAAGAGGTGTCGTTCCCCGACTTCCCCAGCGCAACCACGGGCTTGTCGGGGCTTTCGACGATGAGCGTGGCCGCTCCCGCGCGCACGCCCGTCGCCTCCTGCAGCTTCTGCACCATCTCGAGGCTGAGCGGCACATCGGTGATGACGAAACCGGTGTGGGCGCCGTTCACCGTGACGGGCATCGCCGACCGGATCACCAGCTCGACTTCTCCCGGGACCTCCATCGACGTCAGCGCGATCGTGCCCGAGTAGCCCTCCGCTCTCACCCACTCTGGCGTCGACGCCGGCGGCGGCGCGATGTGCTCCCACGGTCCGAGCGCGATGCGGTCCGCCAGTGGATGGCGGTCGTCCGCTCGCTTCGCCGTCCGCGACGCCACACTCGGACCGGCGTCCGGCACGTACACGAGCGACAGGACCCGGTACGGTCTCGACGCATTGCGATGGATGCGCGCCAGCGACTGCGCCGCAGACTCCGGCGAGCGTGAGATCTCGGACGCGGCCGCTTCCGTCGTGAGCTTGACGAAATCCGCCACCGTGTCGTACCCGTCCTTGAACAGGTACGCGCTCACGTTCATGAAGATCAGCACGCCGCCGAGCAGGAAGAAGATGACGATGAGCAGCGACGGGACGGCGCCGATGAAGATGTACGACAGGATCAGCTTGCGGCGGACGCGCCAGAGCAGCCGCCGCTTCATCAGCACGAACAGCCGCCACACGAAGTACGAGACCGAGACGACGAGCCCGATCGTCGCGGTGCTGCTGAGCACCTGGACGAACGAGGGCAGCTCGCCGAAAAGGCGGAAGGCGGCGACGACGACCTTGAGCGCGGTGGAAAGGATGAACAGGCGGCCGGGCCACGACTGGAGGAGCAGCGCCCGCCCCGATCGTGGAAGACCGACCTCGGCAGGCAGCGCCACCGGCACAGTCTGTCGGCGTCGGCCGGCGGACGGCCTGTCCGGAAGTCGTGGGCTGCCCATGCGCGTTGGAGCTCGATGATAGCTCACTTACAAAGTTCTAAAGTTCTAAGGTTTTCAAAAGATTTGATAAAGTCGATCGCGTGAAGCTTCCCGACAACGCACGATTCCCGACCATCTGCATTCACGCCGGCCAGGAGCCCGACCCGACCACCGGCGCGATCATCACGCCGATCTACCAGACGTCCACCTACGTTCAGGAGGCGGTCGGCCGGCACAAGGGCTACGAGTACGCGCGTACGCAGAACCCCACCAGATTCGCGCTCGAACAGAACATCGCGGCGATCGAAGGGGGCAAGGCGGCCTACGCCTTCGCGTCCGGCATGGCGGCGATCAGCGCCGTCACGACGATGCTCAAGGCGGGCGACCACGTGGTCGTGACCGACAACACGTATGGCGGCACGTTCCGTCTGTTCGAGCGCGTGCTTCGGCAGTACCAGCTGACGTTCAGCTACGTCGACACGTCACGGCCGGAGTTGATCAAGGCCGCCATCCGTCCCGAGACGAAGATGCTGTTCGTCGAAACGCCGACGAACCCGGTGCTGCGGCTGACCGACCTCGCGCAGGCCGCCGACATCGCCCATGCGCGCAACGTGCTGCTGGTCGTCGACAACACCTTCGCCAGCCCCTGTCTGCAGCGCCCGATCGAGTTCGGCGCCGACATGGTGGTCCACAGCACGACGAAGTACCTGAACGGCCACAGCGACAGCGTCGGCGGCGTCGTCGTCGCGGTCCGGGACGACGACGTGGAGTGGCTGAAGTTCATCCAGAACGCGGCCGGCGCGATTCTGAGCCCCTTCGACTCGTGGCTGGTGCTGCGCGGCACGAAGACGCTCGCGGTCCGCATGGCGCAGCACAACGCCAACGGACAGGCGCTGGCGGAGTTCCTGGCGTCACACCCGAAGGTGGTGCAGGTCATCTACCCGGGACTGCCCAGCCACCCGCAGCACGATCTCGCGAAGCGGCAGATGCGTGGATTCGGCGGCATGATTTCGTTCGACGTGGGGACGCTGGAGGCGGCGCATCGCGTGTGCAATCGCGTGCGGCTGATGGCGCTTGCGGAGAGCCTGGGCGGGGTCGAGACGTTGATTTCCCATCCCGCCTCGATGACGCATGCGTCCGTGCCACCGGACCGCCGTGCGCGCATCGGACTGACCGACAGCCTCGTCCGCATCTCCGCCGGCATCGAAGACCCGGCGGATCTCATCGACGACCTCCGTCAGGCCCTCATGTAGCTTCCGCCTCGCTGTGGCTTCCGCCTCGCGGTAGCTTCCGCCTTCAGGCGGAAGCACCTCATTGCGATCACATCGTCGATTCCGCGACCCAGCGGAGGTACGCCTCGTTGCCGTCCACGATCGGGAGCACGAGGAACTCCGGCACGTCGTAGGGATGCAGCTCACGCACCCGATCCCAGAGCTCGCCGACCCGCTCGCGCGAGGTCTTCATGACGACCTGGCGCTCCGTCTCGTGTTCGATGCTCCCCTCCCACAGGTAAATGGAGTCCATGGGGGGCAGCAGGTTCACGCACGCGGCGAGGCGATTTTCCACGATGCCGCGCGCGAAGGCCGGGCCGTCGGCATCGGCTGGCAGCGTCGTCAGGACAATCACGTAGTCGTGGTTCATCGGCTTTCCTTGTGCGGATGAGGTGGCGGGGAACCGGTTTTTCGCCGGGAAGCCCTACTTTCCCGGCTCCGCGGGCACGAAACTATTGTACAAAAGGACTGCTTCAAAACGAATGGCTCCGGTCTCCGAACCCAAGTCCGATGCTCGACGCCCACCCGGCGTCGAGCCGTTACGGCGGAAGCGCGTCCCGCCGGTCCCCTTTTCGGCCGTCCGGCGCCGGACGGTCCACTTCCTGCTGATATTCGTCGCGTTCGTCCTCATCGTCGACGCGCTCGTCGGCGAGAAGGGGTTGATCGAATCGATGCGCGCGCGGCGGCAGCACGGCGAGGTCGCGGCATCGCTCGAGACGATCCGGCGGGACAACGTCAGGCTGCGGGAAGAGGCACGCCGGTTGAAGGAAGATCCGGGGGCCATCGAATCGCTCGCGCGCGAACAGCTCGGGCTGATCCGCCCCGGAGAAGTGCTGTTCATCATCAAGGACCAGGCCCCCCCCCGCTGAACCGGTGGCTCCCTGAAGCTGTGGCTCCCTGAAGCGCTCGCCGGACGCTCGGCCGCACGCTATACTGGCGGGCGGCCGCGCGGGGGACCAGCGGCTTGATCCTGGAGCAGTCATGATTATTTCGGGGCCACGACCAGCGGTTGCCGTCTTCCTCGTTGCGGCGCTACTCATCGCGCCCGTTGGCGCCGCGGCGCAAGATCCGAAGCCAACGCCGCCGCCCGCGACCCAAACGCCCGCAACTCCACCGCCCAGCGAGGGGCAGACAGTGGCGGCTGCGGAAGACCTGACGAAACCGACGCGCAGCTTCTTCCCCGCGCTCTTCCACAACCTCGGCGGCGACGTGAAGCATATACCGCGGAAGAACAGCATCTACTGGCTCGCAGCCGGCACCGGCCTCGCGCTCGTCGTGCATCGGGAGGACAACAAGCTCAACCGGCGGCTGCGCGGGTCGGACTTCGCCGATTCGGTGTTCAAGCCCGGGAAATACATCGGCTCGCTGCCGGTACTCCTCGCCACAGCGACGACGACGTACCTCGTCGGTAGAGCCAGGCACAGTCAGCGCGGCCAGCACCTGGGAATGGATCTCCTCGAGGCGACCATCCTGTCGGAGGGGATCACGCAGGCCATCAAGGTCAGCGTCCGCCGGCAGCGGCCGCTTCGAGAGGACGGCACGCGGTCGAAGGGCTTTGCGTTTCCTTCGGGGCATGCTTCGGCGACCTTTGCGGCCGCGACCGTCCTGCAGCAGCATCTCGGCTGGAAGGCGGCGGTGCCGACGTACACGATGGCCACGTACGTGGCCATCTCTCGGCTCCACGATCAGCGGCACTTCGCCAGCGACGTCGCCTTCGGCGCCGCGGAAGGGATCATCGTCGGGCGCTCGGTGACGTGGCACGGCCGGAACTACTACGCGTCGCCGATGCTCCTCCCGAAGGGGGCGGGAATCATCGTCAACGTGAATCCGTGACGAACTGCGCCATCCACCTGAAGGAGTACTCGTGACCACCAGCCGTCCGACACCAGATCCAGACACTCGGCTCGTCACCCCGGTTTGTTTGACCGCTGCGATGTGCGCGTGTTACGATTGGGTTTCCTG
>CAYZBZ010000178.1:1378-8290 GCA_964476725.1 uncultured Vicinamibacterales bacterium | reverse complement strand
GGGGCGGGCGCGGCGGGCGCGGCGGCCAGAACGCCCTCGCCCAGCTCACCGAAGAAAAGCGCGCGGAGCTCCAGAAGCGGCTCGCCGAGATCGATCAGAAGTTCCCCGCGCCCCCGCGTGCGACGGTCAAGGACTTCGTCGATCACATCGACTACGCGGTCAGGAAGATCGGCATCGACCACGTCGGCATCTCGTCCGACTTCGACGGCGGCGGCGGCGTCGAGGGCTGGGACGGCGCGGACGAGACCTTCAACGTCACGCTGGAACTGGTCCGGCGGGGATACAGCGAGGCTCAGATCGCCAGGCTCTGGAGCGGTAACCTCCTGCGTGTGATGGACGAGGTGCAGCAGGTGGCGAAGTCGCTGCAGAAATAGGGGCGTCAGTCAGCCTTTCGCACGAGCCGCACGATCAGGCCCAGCAGGATGATCGCCGCGGCCGCCAGCAGCCACCAGAAGACCTGCGGCGAGATGAACGATGCGCCGCCAGGTCCCGTGGCGGCGGTCTCGGATCCCGCGACGATCTCGGTCGCTTCAGCGCCCATCACGCGCGGCGTCAGCAGGGCGAGATCGTACTCGGGCGACGCGAGATCGTTCCTTCCGTACACGAGGCGCAACCGACCGCTGGACGGCCGGTAGAAGCGCAGCCGGTACGAGGGAACCAGCAGCTGGACGCTGCCGATCGGCAGCGCGCTGTTGTCCCCTTCGTCGATCGTCAGCAGCAGGTCGGACCCGGAGTTGCGGCGCACCGGCAGCACCAGCGCGGGGGCCGCGTTGTCCTGATCCGCGTGCGTCCAGCCGGCCTCGGCGATGACCTCCACCCACGGGTCGCGCCGTTGCCGGTCGGCCGGACGCTCCACGACAAGCCGCACCTGGCGCCGGAACACGCGCGCCGAGGTCTGGATCGCGAGCGAGGCGCCCGGCAGATCGGCGTACGGAAGCTTGACGAGATACGTGGAGCGATTGTGCCCCGGGGCCGACCGCAGATCGGCAGACTCCGGCGTCGTGGCCTTGATCGCAAGCGTCACGACGAGCGGTTCGTCCCGGCGCTCGACGAGATACGGCACCTGCCGTCCGGAAGCGTCGACGATTCGGATGTCGGCGAAGCGTGTGCCAGGCCCCCGGCTATGGGCCAGCGCAGCCGCGTCGAGCGGGACCGCGGCGAGGCCCGCGGCGCCGTCGGGAATCACGCGTGAGTATGCAAAGACGCTTGCATCGAGCGGCGCGCCGGCCTCCGGCATCGCGGGAGCGGGCGACGGCGTCTCGGCTTCGACGAGCGGCCGCAGGGCCCCCCATCTCGCGTCGGGAAGCCCCCCAACCCGCACCGAGTCCCGCACTGCTTCCAGATCGTAGGCCGGAGGCACGGCGGACGGGTTTCCGTAGCGCGCGACCACCGGCCGCGCCGGCGCTTCGAAATAGATCCACGGCAGCTCGGCGAACTCTGCGGTCATGCCCGTCAGGTCGAGCGGTGCGTTTGCGCCGTCCTCGATGGTCAGATCGAGGCCGGCCTCGGCCGGCGGCCTGATCGGAATGCGCAGCGCTCCGGCCGTCATGCCGTTTCTCACGATCCTCGTCAGCGTGGCGCGTCCGATTTCCGCAGGGGCTGCTTCCCCGCCGGACACGCGCGGCTCGTACACGATTGCGGGACGGAACACGTGCCCCTCGGGTGCCTCGAGCGCGAGCACGACGATCGGCAGACGCGGAGCCGGCAGCCTGATGTGATACCGGCTGCGCCCGGGCTCACTCGGCCGGCGCTCGAAGGCGAGCGTCGCCGTGAGCGGTCGCGGTGGCTGAACGACCGACACGCGGCGTGCGCGCACGTCGGAGGGTATGGGCACTCGTCCGCTGTTCGTATCGTCCCAGGTCACCCGCAGGTACCGGAACTCTCCTGGAGGAAACACGATCTCGGTTTGCCGCAGCGATTCATCCGGGAGATCGAACAGCGTGCCTTCGCGCGCGAGCACGGTCCAGTGCTCGCGATCGCCGCTGCCCTCGAGCATCAGCCGCTTGAGAAAGGGGGCCGGCAGACCGAGCACCGTCACCGCGTCGATCGCCCGCGCGGTTCCCAGGTCCGCCTCGAAGCCGCTGGTCTTCTCCGTGCGCGCGATGGGAAGGACCCGGGCCCCCGTCCAGTCAGGGGCGGTGCGGGGGACATGGATCAGGAGATGGGGCACGCGTGCGCCGGTGGCGTCGAACAGGCGCAGGTCGGCCAGGCCGTTGCTCGCGATCGCAGCCTCGCGTCCGACGGCAACGTCGAACGGCAGGGATCCGACGAGCAGCGGGACGTCGATCGCAAGGCGCTGCGGGCCCGCGCCGGCGGTCGCGACGTCGCGTTCGTATCGAAAGCGCTCGGGCGCGCCCGCCTGTTGCGCATGTGCCTCTTCGATCGTGACGAAAGCTGCCGCCAGCGCGGCCCAGGCCCACCTCCTCGTCATCGGGCCCCCTCGGGCCTGGCGAGCACGTATTTCTGGAGTGCGACCGACACCAGCGCGAGCGCGACCGCGAGGCCGACGAAGGACGCCACGCGATACAGGCCGCCCAGCGAGCCGAGATCGTAGAGGAAGCACTTGAACGTTGTCACCGCGATGAGCGCGAGGGCCGTCACGCGGCCGACGCGGTTGTGGAGATAGATGCACACCGCGAGCAGCGCCATTCCGAACAGCAGCCAGCCGATCGTATAGGTCAGATCCTGGGAGACGGTCACGCCGAACCGGAACATGATCGCGGGCCCCGTCGCGTAGAAATCCGCGATCTCGATGTTGAGGAGCAGGAAGAGGAGGATGACGGCGCAGCCGGGCAGCACCCGTGATGGACGCAGTGCCAGCCCGGGGATCCGATCGTCCGACTTGGAGAACCACCATGCGGCCAGCAGGAAGGCGGCCGCGCAGATGAGGTAGGCGTAAAGGTACCAGTTCAGGATGCGCATCGCGCCGCGCGGCTCGTACTGGAGCACCTCCGGATTCATGGCCAGGCGGACGAACGCGGCACCCAGGAGCGCGACCGACCACCCGAGCAGGCCACGATGAGGAATCCGGGTGTAGAGCCACGCGAGTGCCGCCCCTTCGAGGGCCCACCCGATCGTGATCCATTGATTGTTCAGCTGCAGCGGGATCGCCACCGTGACGAACGCCAGCGACGCCCCCGCCACGAGCGCGAGCCGGCCGAGATCCCGTTCACCTTTCGCTTCTATTCGAAGCAGCTCGCGCAGGAGGATCGCCATCACGGCCCCTTCGGCGACGGGCAGGACCCCGACGACCCATTGGAAGCCGCCGGCGTTAAGCGCAGCGCGGGCCGCGAAGAAAAACATGATGCTCGCGAGGATGGCGGCGACATATGGATCCCGCTCGCCACGCGCGCGCCGGCCGAGGAGCAGCGGGTACGCGGTGAAGACGGCGTACAGCGCGAACGCCAGGACCAGCAGGCGCTTCCAGTCGGTCGCAAGATCCCCCGCCTGCCACTGCACGGCCGCCGCGCAACCTGCAACCGCCACCCCCCACAGCGCCACCTGCTGCCAGCGGCGCGCCCACGTGAGCGCCAGCAGAATCGACAGATTGGCGACGTGCGCCACGACGATTGCGGCAAACGGGGCGCCGCCGGCCATGACGGCCAGCATGGCGGTCGCTTCGCCGACGAACAGGACCGCCGCTGCGCCGGTCGCTGCCTCGCCCAGTCCTCCCGACTTGCGCGCGACGGTCACCCACGCGAGCGCGAACGCGCTGACGACGCCGGATGCGACGAGCGCCACGACGGTCCACGCGGGCGCGCCCGACGCGAACGTCCAGGCCGCCACAATCACGGCCGCCGCGACGGCGCCGGCCGCATGCAGCGCCGCGGCGCGTGTCGCCAGCGACACGGCACTCGCCGCCACGGTCACCACCGCCAGCGTCGCGAACCACGGCCATGGCGGCAGAGACCATTGCGGGTTGACGGCCACGAACAGCAGGAACAAATGCCCGATGAGCCCGAGGTAAGGGCCTTCGACCAACGGAGCTGCCCCTGTGCGGTCACCTGAAGATCGGAGCCAGCGGCTGTGCGTCCACGCATGCCCGCCAAGCGTCACCAGGGTCAGCCCGGTAAGGACCGCAAGCGACGGCAGAACGCCGACGCTCGCGCCCGCGCGCAGCCACCAGTTCGCGAGAATGATCCACGACACGAGACTCCCGGCGACCGAGACCAGCGGCAGCCCTCCGGACGCGCTCTCGACGAAGAGCCCCGCGTTGAGGATCGCAAGCAGCAGCGCGAGCGCCCACAGCGTAGCCGGCGCGATCGGACCCCACGAGAGGAACAGCAGGAGGCCGAGGCTGGCGATGAGGACGAGGCCGCCGCCCCCATCAGGCTGCAGCGCCCGGCCCGCTCGACGCGCGACGAGCGGCACGGCGATCGACACGACGCCGAAGACGGCATAGATCGCGACCGCCGTCCCGAGCCGATCGACGGACAGATGCATCGTCGACCACGCCGCCTGGGTCGCAATGGCGAAAAAGGCGGCAAAGTAATACAGGCTCCCCCGTTCCGACGCGATCGCCCGCCAGGCGATGAGGAGCACGAGGCCGAGCAGCGTGCCGAAAAGCGTCAATGGCGCGGCGAAGACCGGCTCGATCCGCGCGAGGACGGTCAGCACGAACAGGAGCAGCGGCGCCGCAAATGCCGCCTCGTGCCCGGCGTCGCCAGGCGGACGCCCCACTCGGTACGCCACGACCGGAGCCAGCGCGTAGAAGGCGCTGAAGGCCGCGCAGAACATCAACGCGGGATAGGCCGCGGTGTGCGCATAAGACAATGTCAGCCAGACGGGCATCACCGACAGCGTCGCCACGGCGCCGGCCGCGTGCAGGATCCACTGCCCTCGCACCATGGCGACAACGAACAGGCCGGCATCGACGAGCAGCAGGAAACCAAAGAGCAGGCCGGGGCGCGCGCCGTAGGCGGGCACCGAGCTGAGATACACCGCGAACAGCAGCGGAAGCGCCGCGCCGATGACGGCCGCGCGCTCGAACGCCACATCGGCGCCAGACGCGTCTTCCCCGGGCGGCCGCCGCCTCGCCAGCGCCAGCCCCACGAACGTCGCAAGCGGAAAGATCAGGAAGATCCCCATCGCGAGCGTCAGCTCGCTCTGGCCGAGGAACTCGAGCACCCAGACCCACTGGTAGATCGTCGTGAAGATCAGCGTGAGCACGGTAAGGACCGGCCATGTCTGCCGATACGCGACCCACGCGAGCCCGACGTTGAGCAGCATCAGATATGCGAACAGCGGAATCGGGCGGTTCTCGCCGGTCGAGAGCAGCGCCGGCGTCGCGAATCCTCCGAGCAGACCGAGTACGGCGATGAACAGCGACTCCCGGCGAATCGAGAGGAGCACCGCGATGGCCGTGACGATGCCAAGCAGCCCGAACGTCACGCTTGCCGGGATCAGGTTCCAGAGCGCGTGCGCGGCAAAGAACGTCGCGAACAGGATCGCGATCGCGGCGGCATCGAGCGCGTTCGCGGTCGCAGGATACCGGCGGGCGGCCTTGAGCTCGCAGATGACCAGCAGCGCCACCGCGACGACGATCCCGATGAGGACGCGGACGGGCGGCTGCAGCCAGCCGTGCTCGACCGAATAGCGCAGAAAGAAGACGGCGGCGAACACGAGCGCGACGCCTGCGATCGCCGAGAAAAGCTTGACCCCCACGAGGCTCTCCCAGTCGAACCCCGGCGAGGGTGGCTCGGGGGCTGACGGCGGCGGTGTACGCGGGGGCCTGGGAGGCGGAGCCGGTCCCGCGGCTGCAGAAGCGGCCGGCGCGGATCCCGCCAACGGAGAGCGCACCGTCGCCGACGCGGCCGCCGCGGGAGCCGGCCGCAGATCGGGCCACGGGTTCTCTCGGGGAGGGGGAGGCGCGGGCGGTCTCGGGACCACCGGCGGCGGGGGCACGGGCCGCGATCCCAGCTCGGGCCACGGGTTCTCGCGAGGAGAAGCCGGCGGCGGTGCGACGAAAGGCGCGGGCGGCGGCGGTGCAACCACCGGCACTGGTGGCGGTGCAACGACAGGCGCTGGTGCGACGACCGGCGCAGCCGTCGTGGGGGCGGTTTCGGGGCGGGGCGCGGAATCCCCCGCCGGTGCCGCGGCAGCCTCGCGGACCTGACGCCGCAGCTGCGCCACCTGGGTCGTCAGGACGTCGATGGTGGAGCTCTGCGATTCGAGGGTTGCGGCAAGCTCCGCGACGCGCGCCCGCGTCCGGCGTGCGGACACCCATGACGCTATCGGCAGCACAAACGGCACCGCTGCCACGAACAGGAGCCCCAGGAACAACGCTTCCAACAGTCCTCCTCGACGCTGATAGTCTCTCTTTCGGCTCGGCGTGTAATGATCACGAGGTGAGGAAGTTCTGAAAAACGATGCGATGGACCCAGAAATCACTGTAAGCGGCTCAAAGCAGACGGGATCCGTCCCTCTGGTCATCGGCGTGGCAGGCGGCTCGGCGTCGGGCAAAACCACCGTCGTCCGCCGGATCGTCGAGAGCATCGGCGATGACCAGGTCACGGTCCTCGAGCACGATCGGTACTATCGCGATCGCAACGATCTCCGGCTCGAAGAGCGCGCCGCGCTCAACTACGACCATCCCGACTCGCTCGAGACCGACCTGCTGGTGCGCCACCTGCACGAGTTGCGCGCCGGACGGGCGATCGAAGCGCCCGTGTACGACTTCGCGCGGCACGCGCGCCAGCCCATCACTGTCGCGGCCGTCCCTCGCAAGGCGATCATCGTCGAAGGCATCCTGATCTTCTCCGACGCCGCCCTGCGGACCCTCATGGACATCAAGGTGTTCGTGGATGCGGACGACGACACGCGGTTCATCCGGCGGCTGCAGCGCGACATCACCGATCGCGGACGAACGCTGCCGTCCGTGATCGAGCAGTACCTCGGGACCGTGAAGCCCAT
>CAYZBZ010000178.1:0-1278 GCA_964476725.1 uncultured Vicinamibacterales bacterium | reverse complement strand
GCGGACGAACGCTGCCGTCCGTGATCGAGCAGTACCTCGGGACCGTGAAGCCCATGCACCTCGAGTTCGTCGAGCCGAGCAAGCGCTACGCGGACATCATCGTTCCCGTCGGAGGCCACAACACCGTCGCGATCGACATGCTCCTCACGCTCATCAGGAGCCTGGCCGCCCGGTAGGTCTTCCAGCATGATGAGGTTTCGCTCCGCGTGGGCGGGTCCGGCGCTCCTCTGCGCACTCCTGGCCGAGGATACGCGCGGGTTACGGCTGTACCGGTTGCACTGACCTTCGCGGCTGATGGAACAAAGCCAAACCAATGCTGACTATTCGAGAGCTCCGATCAGACCATGACATCGAGGCCGCATTTCCATTGATGGCGATGCTCCGCGACCCCGTCCATGCGGGGACGTTTCTCGCCGAGGTGCGGCGTCAGCAGCACGACGGATACGAGCTCATCGGCGCGTTCGTGGGCGGCAGACTCGTCTCGCTCGCGGGCGTCAGGCGCACGCACACGCTGTCACGCGGTGAGCATCTTTTCGTGGACGACCTCGTGACCGACGAGGGAGTACGGAGCGCCGGGCACGGCGCGGCGCTCGTGCGCTGGCTCGCGGAGCGCGCGGCATCGGAGGGGATCCCACGCATCTACCTCGATAGCAGGCTCACTGCGAGGGGCTTCTACGAGAGGCTCGGCTTCACGTTCCATACGTCCGTACCGTGCTGGCTCGACGTCCCTAAATACCTTGCGGAAGCCCGGAGCGTCCTGTAACCTTGATCCGTCAGTAGAAGTTTAGCCGCCCGCTTTTGCCTCTCGCACTAGAGCCGACCGAGACCGACTCGCTCCCCTCAGCCCGAGCATCCGAAAGCGACAGGAGTGGACACCCACTCACCCCCTAAGCTTCCTTTTTCCGAAATGCGGGCAGGAGCGGCCCGCAGCCCGGCGGGCGTCAGCCGGGTCAAGGCAGGAGCATCAAACACATGGGTCGCAAGCTATACGTCGGCAACCTCCCCTATTCGATCGGCGAGGCTGAGCTGCAGGAACTGTTCAGCAAGGCCGGCAATGTGGAGACCGTGCGCGTCATGCGCGACATGGCGACGGGTCGCGCGCGCGGGTTCGCGTTCGTGGAGATGGCGACGGACGAGGAAGCGCAGAAGGCGGTCACCGATTTCAACGAGTACGAGCTCGGCGGCCGCGCGCTGGCGGTGAACGAGGCGCGCCCGAAGCCGGAACACGCCGGCGGTGGGGGCGGATTCGGCGGCGGACGCGGCCGCGGCGGCAGCGGC
>CAYZBZ010000177.1:5163-8315 GCA_964476725.1 uncultured Vicinamibacterales bacterium | reverse complement strand
CACCGCGTTTTGTCGCGGCCCCCCTCGCGGCGTCAACCGTTCGCGGTTGGACGAGCGAACCGAGCTTGTCTTCAGACCTTCATTCGTACCTCAGCGCGGCGAGGGGATCGAGACGAGCGGCGCGGCTGGCAGGTATCGAGCAGGCGATGAGGCCGGCGACTGCGACGAGAATCAAAGCCGTCGCGAGTGTCACCGGATCCCACGGCGACACCTCAAAGAGGAGCTTCCGCATAAGGCCGACGACGGCGGCCGACGCCATCGTTCCAACGGCGAGCCCGGCCAGGCAGGGCGCAAAACCTTGACGAACGATCATGCGAAAGATTGTGCCGGTCTCGGCGCCCAGAGCCAACCGAAGCCCAATCTCCCGACGGCGCCTCGCCACCGTGAAGGCAATCACACCGTAGACACCAATTGTGGCCAGCACTATTGCGAGGCTGGAGTACGCCGACACGAGCAGTGTCCTGAACCGCTCCTCGGTCACCGCCTCCCAGACGAGTTGCTCGGCTGTTGAAAGCCGGTCAGGAAAGAATCGGTCGTTCACGGAGCGAACCAGACCTGGGATATCCGCCATGAGGCGAGTCGGACTGCCAACCGTGCGAACGGAAAAGTGCCACGGCCTCTCGTTGGACTGCGCCAGCGGCCAGTAGACCTCAGGGCGTGCCGGCTGCCCAGGCGAGACCTGAGGTACGTCTCGCACGATTCCCACGATTTCAGCGTATCGGTCTCCGCGGCCGGGGATCGAAATGCGGCGACCGATGCCACTGCCGTCGAAGAATCTGCGTGCCAGAGTCTCGTTAATCAGGATGACGTCAGGCGCTCCAGCGCGATCCTCAGCTCCGAACGGACGCCCCGCCACGAGGGGGATTCGGAAGGTCTGGAAGTAGTCCGCGGACACCATATTGAGGCTCGCATCGTCTTCGGCGCGGGCGGACACGTTGCTTGTCGCGCCCTCCACACGAAATGCTCCTGTGATGGAGAACCCTCGCAACGGAGCCACGCTCGACCGAGCGGCGGCGCGCACATCCGGATGAGACTGAAGCCGAGCGAGTATTTCATCGGAGATTCGCGAATACTCCGCGGCCTGCGTGCGCGAGCCCGCGGCCACTGTTCCCTGCAGAGCGAACGTGACGACGTTCTCCGTGTCGATGCCGATATCAACCATGCGCAAGCGGGCGAAGCTGTTGAGCAGCAGCGCGGCGACGGTCACCAGCACGAGGGTCACCGCCACCTGAGCGGCCACCAGCACGCTGCGCAGCGGACTCCTTGCCTGCCCAATTCCGCCTCCGGTCCCTTCCTTGAGTGAGCGGTACGGATCGAATCGGCTGGCCTCGCGCGCTGGAAGCAGGCCGAACAACAAAGCGGTGACGGCGGTGACGACGACGGCGAACATGATCACCCGTCCATCAAGCGCAACGTACTCGGCTCGTGGTAGTCCTTCGGGGATGAGCGGCACGACTGCGCGCAGAGTTACATACGCGACAAGGAGGCCGGCCGCGCCACCGGCAACGGCGAGCACCGCGCTCTCGGCCATGATCAGGCGGACAATGTGTCCGCGGCCCGCACCGAGCGAAGCTCGAATCGACAACTCCGCGCGGCGCTGAGTGCCCCGGACCGAGGTCAGAGCCGCGACGTTCGCTACCGCGATGAGCAGGATGGCGATGACGGCGCCGAAGATCACAACGAGAGGGAGTTTCCGGCTGCCGAGCAGCACGTCATGCAGCGGCAGGACGCGCGTCTGAATCGCCGCATGTGAACGTGGAAAATCCGATGCCATGCGGTTCGACAATGCCGCCATTCGGATGTTCGCGTCGGCGACTGCCATGCCTGCCTTGAGCCTGCCAACCGCTTGAAGCGCCCGAACACCCCTCTGAGCCATGAACGGTCGGACCGTAATCGGAGTCCACATGTCCGCACCAGCGGGAAAGTCGAAACCTGCCGGCATCACGCCGACAATCTCATGCCGCGCGTCGCCGAGTTCCAGCGTGCGTCCAATCACGTTCGTGTCCGCCCCGAACCGCCGGCGCCAGAAATCGTGCGCGAGCACGACGGTCGCAGGTGGATCCTCCGAGGCGAGCCAGCGTCCCGTTTGTGGGCGGACTCCCAGCACCTGAAAGAATTCCCCAGAAACCTGACGTGCCTTGACTCGTTCGACTGTTTCGTCGCCGCGAAGCACTGCCGTCGTCGTCTGGTAGGCGGCAAGACCCTCGAAGAGCGCCGTTTCTGCACGGAGGTCTTGAATGTCAGGCATTCCGAAGATCTCGTGTTCGGCGCCCGTCTTCGTGTCGGATGCGGTGAAAGCCACCAACCTGTCTGGTTGGAAATATGGCAGGGGACGTAACAACACGGTGTCGACGACCCCGAACATCGCCACGTTCGCGCCGATGCCCAGCGCCAACGTCAGGATTCCGACGGTCGCAAAGCCGGGAACCCTCGAGAGCGATCGAATGGCATAGCGCGTGTCCCGCCAGACGCCGTCGACCGAGAGAGCCCTCACGTCCCGAATGGTCTCTTTCGTCTGTTCGACGCCACCGAGAGCAAGCAGGGCTGTCCGCCGGGCCTCGATCGGCGGCATGCCCTGTTTGATATTCGACTCGGTCTCCATCGCCACATGGAACTGGAGTTCATCGTCCACCTCACGCGCGACTCGCCCCCTTTGAAGGAGCCCGCGAAGACGCGTCAGAATCGCGGTCAACATTGGCCTATCCTTTCAAATCGCGGTCAGGCACCTTGTAGCAGGCGGCGTATGGCGAGAGAGAACTGCCGCCAGTCTGCGGTCTCGGCATTCAGGCGCCTGCGGCCGGTAGCTGTCAGCCGGTAGACGCGTGCCCTACGGTTGTTGTCGGACACCGTCATCTCTGACGAGACGAGGCCTGCGGCTTCCAGTCGATGCAGCGCCGGATACAGGGAGCCTTGGCTGACGGTCAGCGCTTCGCGTGACACCTGACGGATGCGCTGTTGAATTCCCCAGCCGTGATTCGGGGCGAGCCCTAAGGTGTTGAGGATCAGCAGATCAAGCGCGCCCTGGAGGTAATCAGTCTTTCCCACACCGTCTCCTCTCGTATGGCGATAGGAGACTAGCGCCAGACTCGTCACCTGTCAAACGGGTGGCAGTGGAGGACGGCGGCTCCGGGCCGGACGCCTGGTGAAGGTAT
>CAYZBZ010000177.1:0-5063 GCA_964476725.1 uncultured Vicinamibacterales bacterium | reverse complement strand
CGCTTCACTCTCTTCAGCCGACTACGCGCTCGCGTCCGGGGCCGCGTAACTGCATCACGACGCAGGCCGGCGCGCGACGACCATGAAGGAACCGGTCTCCGTGCAGCGGCCGTGCGTGCCAACGAACGCGCACGTTCTGGCACGTGGGGGACTACTTCAAGAAGGGCGCGACGAGCCATTCCAGCCGCATCGGATCCTTCCGGCTGCCCGGCTGCCCCTGAACCCCCCTATCCCCCCCTCGTGTGCATCTCGAGGTGCGCGTCCTTCTTCAGCGAGCGAACCGGGACGAGCGTGGTCTGCCGGTCCATGCCGAGGCGTTCTTCCGCGCCGCGATCCGCCCGGACCGACCACACCGCTTCAATCAGCCGCTGAAGGTCCTCGCGCGTGGCGCCGGCGCGAAGCGGCCGCCGGAGATCGGTGCCGGTCGCCGCGTACAGGCACAGCAGCCACACGCCGTCAGCCGTCAGGCGGCTGCGGTCGCACGATGCGCAGAACGGCGCGGTCGTGGACGAGATGATCCCGAAGGTGGTGCCGTCGGGGAGCAGGAACCGCTCGGCTGGGGCGGACGTGCGCTCGTTGAAGGGGAGGCTTGCCCCGTAGTGCGCCTCGATGCGCCCGAGCATCTCGCGTCGTGAGACGACGGCGTGCGGCGTCCACTTGGTGGCGCCGCCGACGTCCATGTATTCGATGAACCGCACCTCCGCGCCTACACGCCTGCCGTACTCGAGGAGCGGCACCAGCTCGTCGTCGTTGACCCCGCGCGTCACGACGGTGTCGAGCTTGAGCGCCCGGAAGCCGGCGGACGCCGCGGCGTCGATGCCGGCCAGGACGGCGTCGAGCTCGTCGCTGCGTGTCAAGGCGCGGAAGCGCTCGCGATCGAGCGTGTCGAGGCTCACGGTGATGCGGTGGAGCCCGGCGGCGGCGAGCGCGCGCGCCTGCGCGCGCAGGAGGACGCCGTTGGTGGTGAGCGCCAGATCGGCGACGGCGTGCCGGTCCGCGAGCGACTCAATCAGGACCGGCAGCTCGCGCCGCAGCAGCGGCTCACCCCCCGTAATCCGCACGCGGTCCACGCCGAGCGGCGTGAAGGCGTCCACGATCGCGCCGATCTCCTCGAACGTGAGCAGGCTCTCGCGCGGCAGCCATACGTACTCCTGCTCCGGCATGCAGTACTGACACCGCAGGTTGCAGCGGTCGGTGACCGAGACCCGCAGGCTGCGCAGAGGGCGCGCAAAGCGATCGAGCAGCGACATGGATCGCCCAAGTATGACATCGTTTGCTATTCTTCCGGCACGCGTGCAGGCGCCCGGAGGCGACCCGCGGAGCCCGAGCTGTTCATACTCACCACAGGGGCAACGGAGATAGCGGAGACAACCCATCAAGTCTCTGTTTGCTTCGTTAACTCTGTGGTGAAATGCCGTGAGCTCGGTCGAGCCGACAGGAACAGCCGGAGGGCTGGCAATGACTGGCAGGAGCTTGCTGATGCTGATCAATCCGAGGATGGCGACCCTGGCGCTCGCCGCAGCGCTGACTGCCGCGCCCATGGCGCAGGAGCGCGCGGATCAACCGGCGCAGCCGCCGGCGCCGATTCCGCAGGACGAGCCGCGTGTGGCGCAGCTCAAGAGCGCCGCCGTTGCCGACGTGGAAGCGATGAAGGATTTCTCCCAGCAGATGGTGGACTCCGTCTTCAGCTTCGGCGAGCTCGGCTTTCAGGAGATCGAGACGAACCGGTACCTGATCGGCATCCTCGAGAAGAACGGCTTCACGGTGCAGGAAGGGGTTGCCGGCATCCCGACGGCGTTCATGGCGAGCTGGGGATCGGGGAAGCCCGTGATCGCGCTCGGATCGGATATCGACGGCATCCCTCAGGCCTCTCAGAAACCGGGCGTCGCGTACCATGACCCGATAATCGAAGGGGCGCCCGGCCATGGCGAGGGGCACAACTCCGGTGTGCCGCTCAACATCACCGCCGCGATCGCGGTGAAGAAGATCATGGAGCGCGAGAAGCTCTCCGGCACGATCCGCATCTGGCCCGGCACGGCGGAGGAGCTGGTCGGCAGCAAGGCCTACTTCGTGCGCGCCGGGCTGTTCAAGGACGTCGACATCGCGCTCTTCACGCACGTCGACTCCGGCCTCAGTGTGACGTGGGGCGATCGCGACGGCACGGGTCTGGTGTCGGTGCAGTACAGCTTCCGGGGAGAGACCGCGCACGCCGCCGCGGCGCCGTGGCGCGGCCGCAGCGCGCTCGACGCCGTGGAGCTCATGAACATTGGCTGGAACTATCGCCGCGAGCACCTGCCGCTCGAGCAGCGATCGCACTACGTGATCACCGACGGCGGCGATCAGCCCAACGTCGTCCCTCGCACGGCGTCCGTCTGGTACTACTTCCGGCAGACGACGTATCCGAAGATCAAGGAGCTGTGGCAGACGGGCGACGCCATCGCGAAGGGGGCCGCGATGATGACCGGCACCGAGCTGCTGCCGACGAGGGTGCTTGGCACGGCCTGGCCGCAGCATTTCAACAAGGCCCTGGCCGAGGCGGCGTTCGCGAACATCCAGCGCGTCGGCATGCCGCGGTGGAGCGACGCCGATCAGGCGCTCGCGAAGGCGCTGCAGAAGGAGGTGGGGGCGCGGGAGGCCGGGCTGCCGGCGCGCGTCGGCGCCACGCTGCAGGGACCGGTCGTCGACAACCGCGGCGGCGGCTCCGACGACATCGGCGACGTCTCGTGGAACGTCCCGACGATCTCGCTGCGGTATCCGTCGAACATCCCGGGACTCCCGGGGCACAACTGGGCGAACGCCATCGCCATGGCGACCCCCATCGCGCACAAAGGCGTGACCGCCGGCGCGAAGGTGCAGGCGATGACGATGATCGACCTGCTGACCAGGCCCGCGCTCGTGCAGGCCGCGTGGGACTACTTCCGCGACGTGCAGACGAAGGACACGAAGTACGAGCCGCTCCTGAGGCCCGAGGACAAGCCGGCAATCGACTTGAACAGGGCCGTCATGGACAAATACCGCCCCGAGATGCGCAAGTACTACTACGACCCCGCGAAGTACAAGACCTACCTGGAGCAGCTGGGGATTCAGTACCCGACGCTGAAAAAGTGAGGGGCGGGAAAGCCTGTATCATCTAGAGATGTCTCAGCAGACGCGGCCGGCGCGTGGGATGCGCGACTTCCTGCCCGAGGATGTCCGCCGCCGCGAGTACGTCATCGGGGTGATCGCGGACGTCTACCGGCGGTACGGGTTCGAGCCGCTCGAGACCCCGGCGCTCGAGAACATCGAGACGCTGATGGGGAAGTACGGCGAAGAGGGCAACAGGCTGATCTTCAAAGTGCTCCGGCGCGGCGAGCACGAGTCGTCCGGCGAGACCGACCTGGCGCTCCGGTACGACCTCACGGTCCCGCTCGCGCGCGTGGTGGCCGAATACCGCGGCAAGCTGCCGAAGTTTTTCAAGCGGTACCAGATTCAGCCCGTATGGCGCGCCGACCGGCCGGCGCGCGGACGCTTCCGCGAGTTCTACCAGTGCGACGTGGACGCGATCGGATCGCGCTCGATGGTCGTCGAGACCGAGCTCTGCGCGGCCGTCAGCGATGTGCTGACATCGCTGGGGTTCGGCGACTTCGTCATCAAGCTCAATCATCGGCGTGTGCTGACGGGACTGCTGCACGCTGCCGGCGTCGCCGCGGAGCTGCAGGGCTCTGCGCTGATAGCGATCGACAAGCTGGACAAGATCGGGCGCGACGGCGTCGGGCGGGAGCTGACCGAACGTGGCGTCGAGCCGGGCGCGGCGGTCCGGGTGCTCGAAACCTTCGATGGCGGCATGACGCTCGAGCGCGCCCGCGAGCTCGTCGCGGGTGCGGCTGACGCGACGGCGGGCGTCGACGAGCTCGCGCAGATCGTGTCGCTCGGCGCGACGACGAGCGCGGCGGCGCATGTCCGGTTCGATCCCAGCCTGGCGCGCGGGCTGTCGTACTACACCGGCGCGATCATGGAGGTCGCCGTGCCGGATCTGGCCGGCAGCCTCGGCGGCGGCGGGCGATACGATGGGCTGATCGGGATGTTCCTCGGAGAAGACGTGCCGGCCTGCGGGTTCTCCCTCGGCCTCGAGCGGATCCTCGTGGTGATGGGGGAGCGCAACATGTTCCCGCCGTCCGTGCAGCAGGCCTCGGCGGATCTCCTCGTCACGCTCTTCGACGCGCAGACCGTGCCGGAGTCGCTCCGGCTTGCGGCCGAGCTGCGGGGCGGCGGCGTCCGCGTCGAGGTGTACCCGGAGCCGGACAAGCTCGGGAAGCAGATGAAGTACGCCGCCGCGAAAGCGATTCCGTACGCCGCCGTCCTCGGCGGCGACGAGATCGCGCGCGGTGAAGTGACGATCAAGAACCTGGGCACCGGGCAGCAGACGACCGTCGCACGCGCTCACGTTGCCGACGCGCTATTGAAGTGAATGTTCCCCTGGTCCAAACTTTATGCGGATAGAGCCACTCGGAACGCTTGCCAGGACCCACACCTGCGGCGCGCTGCGCGCGGAAGACGTCGGTCGCGACGTCGTGCTGCTTGGCTGGGTGCATCGTGTCCGCGATCTGGGATCCCTGGTCTTCATCGACATCCGCGATCGCTACGGCGTGACGCAGGTCGTCGTGCGGGAGAACGACAGCCTCGTCGCCGATGCCAAGCGGCTGCGCTCGGAGTTCGTCATCGCGGTGCGGGGCACGGTCGAGCACCGCGCCGCCGAGACGGTCAACCCGAAGATTGCGACGGGGGGAATCGAGGTCGGCGCGCGGGAGATCCGGCTGCTGAACGAGGCGAAGACCCCGCCGTTCATGATTGCCGACGACGTGGAGGTCTCGGAAGAAACCCGCCTCAAGTACCGCTACATCGACCTGCGCCGCCCGCGCATGCAGCGCAACATGATCCTGCGCCACCAGGCGACGATGGCGATCCGGAAGTATTTCGACGAGCAGGGCTTTCTCGAGATCGAGACGCCGATCCTGGCGAAGTCCACGCCCGAGGGAGCGCGCGACTACCTCGTGCCGAGCCGCGTGCATCCCGGCGAGTTCTAC
>CAYZBZ010000176.1:0-8347 GCA_964476725.1 uncultured Vicinamibacterales bacterium | reverse complement strand
ATGCGCATCAGCTCGAGCGCGCTGCGGCCGATGATCGACAGGTTGTCGATCTGCTTGGCACTCAGCACGCCTTCACGAGCGCCCGTCTGCGTCTGAGTCACTTCCTGCTGGGCGGTGACGGTAACCGTCTCGGCCTGCTGGCCGACATCGAGACGGATATCGATGCCGCGCGTGTCGCTGGGGCTGAGTGAAACGGCCTTGCGTTCGTAAGCCTTGAACCCGGACAGTTCAACCCTGAGATCGTAGGTCCCCGGGAACAGGCCCGCGATGAGGTACTGTCCGCGATCGTCGCTGACAGTGCTCTGCACCCCCCTGGTCCCGGTATTCGTGACCGTGACGGTCGCGCCCGGCAGGACGCCGCCACTCGAGTCCTGGATGTTTCCGCGGACGGTGGCAGTCGAGCCTTGACCGAACGCCGTCGCAGTCGACAGCAACAGCGTGCACAGGGTCGCAGCTGTCCAGAGGGCTGCGGAGCGTATCCGGCTCGAGCGTGCTCGCAACATGGTTCTCCTCCGAGGGGACTTGCCAGCTGTCAAAATCATCGCTCGCGACAGAACGTTGGACATGCGCATTCCTCCTGCCGGCGAGACTTCAAAACCCAGTAGCGCAGGGCTTCAGCCCTGGCCCGGGCAGCCCTGACCAGCCTCCGCCAAGGCTACGGCGGTCCGCCGAAGCGTTTGCGAAGGCGGAAGGGCTGCGCTACGGCTTCTAGTGCATAGAGACTAGGCCGAGCTGGGACGGGTTGCAAGTAGCTGAAGGGGGGTGACGGTATATGTCGAAAGACATATACCGTCACCCCAGCTCATGATTCCAGCTGGACAATTCCCCGCTGCAGCGCGACCGTCACGGCCTCGGTCCGGTCCGCCACGGCGAGCTTCGCCAGGATGCTGCTCACGTGAAGCTTGACCGTCCCTTCCGTGATGTCCAGGATCGAGGCGATCTCCCGGTTTCGCTTGCCGCCGACAAGCAGCCGCAGCACATCCAGCTCGCGCGTCGACAGGTGCGATCGCGACATCCCTTCCGCCAGGAGCGCGGCGACCTGCGGTGTGATGTGGCGCCGGCCGCTGGCCGCTTTGCGGATCGCCTCCGTCAATTCCTCGCGCTGCACGGATTTTGACAGGTAGCCCATCGCGCCGAATTGCAGCGCCTTGTAGATTTCCTCGTCGCAGGCGTACGTCGACAGCACGAGGATGCGCGCCGCCGGGAACTCCGCGCGAATCGCCCGCGTGGTCTCCGATCCCGTCAGTCCTGGCAAGCGCTGATCCATCAGCGTGACGTCCGGGTTATAGGTGCGGAAAAGCGCCAGTGCCTGCTCGCCGGTCGCGGCTTCGGCGCAGACCGTCATGTCCGGCTCGAGCGCGATGATGCTCGCAAGACCCATCCGGACGAGATAGTGGTCGTCGACGAGCATGATGTTGAGCTTGTGTGCCATGACTCACCAGATCCCGCTCGCGCGGGCGGGAACGCCCTCCGCTCGCGCGGGCACCATGACGGCGAGCCGGGTGCCCGCACCGGGCGTGCTGTCGATTGCCAGCAGCCCGCCAAGTTTGTCGACCCTTTCGCGGACGCCCTGCAGGCCGAAGTGAGCGCCCGCGGTGGCGCGGTCGCCCGATTCCAGTCCCTGCCCATTGTCAGTGACGATGAGGTTCGTGGCGTCGGGCGCGAACCGCAGCTCGATGTCGATCCGTGTGGCGCCGCCGTGTTTGAGCGCATTGGTGAGCGCCTCGAGGCCGATGCGGAGGAGATGGTGCTCCTCGGCGGCGTCGAGACGCTGCCGAACGCCGGTGACGCGGACATGCGCTTCCGCACGCGTGTTGATCGTCATCTGACGGGCGAGGCTCTCCAGCGCGCCGGCGAGATCGCGGCTCTCGAGCGCCTGCGATCGCAGATCCATCACCGAGCGGCGCGTTTCTTCCAGGCTGTAGCGCAGCATCTGGCGCGCGACGTCGAGCGATTGCCGCGCGACGTCGGGTGAGGTTCGAAGGCTGCCCGCCACGGCCTCGAGCTGAAGGGCAATGCCGGCGAGCCCCTGCTCCACAGTGTCGTGAAGCTCCCGCGCGACTCGCGTCCGCTCGTTCAACACGGCTTGGTACTGCTGGCGTTTCCGTTTCGCGATCGCGCGTATCCAGAACGCGCAGACGCAGGCGGCGAGCGCCAGGATTGCGGCCATCACCGCCGTGTGCCGCATCGTCCACCACGGCGCCGCCGCCAGCACGCGCACGTCGCCTGGAGATCGCAGGAACAGCCGGAACGATGGCGGTGGTCCTCCCTGGTACGAATACACCCCCGTCACCGACAGCAGGCTACCGGGACGAATGCCGTCGACAATGTCGCTGGCGTGCGAGGCGTCGAGACCCGCATCGAACACGGTGTCCCCCACCCTCAGCACCAGGACCCGCTCGGTCGGCCCGGCCAGGACGCTGAGGAGCTGGCCGTCCATGCGGACGAGCTCGGCGTCGTGATCCGGGGTCAGCACGTTGCCGTTCGCGACATTCAGTGGCGCCGGCACGCTCCCACCTCCCGCCACCCTGAACACGGCGTTTCTCAGAATCGGCTTGCCGGGAGTGACCGCCGGGAAGCCCGCGGCCTCGACCAGATCGCCGGGACGGACCTGCGGATTCTGCTCGGTCTCGATCCGCACGCCGCCGGTGGCGTCCTTCACGTACAACACGTTGACCACATATCGGAACGTCGCCGACGTCGTGAAGTCGTTCATCACGACAGGGGCGCCGGAGATGCGCGCCGTCACGACGCCGCGCACGCGAATCCGCCGGTTGACCTCGCCCGCCGACGAGTAGTTGTAGATGTTGCGAATAGATCGCGCCGGCAGCGAAAAGGGATCCGGCGGCGGCTCGAGCACGATGACGTCCCCGATGCGCCCGACAAAGAGCGACACACCGCGGAGCTGCTCGGTGCGACCGAAGATCGTGCCGATGTTCCCTCGCAGCTGCACGCGCGCGTCGATGAAGCGGGTCAGATCCGCGACAGACGAGTAATCCCAGAACGCCGCGCGGACGACGCCGTCTTCGATCGCAACGTCCGCGAACATCACGTGTGACTTGGGGTCCGACGACAGCCACGCGCGCTGGATCACCCCGACGACTCCCACGTAGTCGCAGTCGTAGCGACCCGTGAGCATCGCCGAATAGGCGATGCTCCGGCCCGGGGGCATGGGTCCGCGTTCGAGCTTCCGCACTCTGGAGGGCGCGACGTTGGGCGCGAAACCGCCTCGGACCGTCTGACCTTCGATCTCGACCAGGTCGCCGAGCTTCAGCTCGGCCCACAGCCCCGCTTTCGCGGGATCGGTCGGGTTCGCCACGAACTGTCCAAAGGCGCCGTCGTGGACGAAGAGCGTCGAGCGCTGGACTTCGTCGAAGTGGGTGACCGTCCCGCGGATCCGGACCGGATACCCCCGCGCCCCTTCGTCCTGCGAGAGCGCGCGAATCGCCTTGATGGTGGTCAGCAGGGGAAGCGGGGGGTTCGCAGGCGTCTGCGAATAGCCCCGCGCTCCAGCCGCGAGGCCACACACGAGCGCGAGCACCGTAATCCGGAGATGCCGGTCACGCACGGTGCGGGCATACTAGTGTCCCGTCCCCGTGGTTCGCAACATAATTCCCGGGCGGGGCATCCCGGCTGGCTACGTTGCTCTGATGCCCCACCGTGCGTGGGTTTGGAGTCACGCCGCGACTCAGACCTGACACCATCCGCCCGCTTCGCTGACACGTTGACCCATGTTCGTCACCCACGTCTCTCGTCTTCTGCTTACGCTTTCGTAAGCGGCGCACTGCTCCTTCCTTTGATGTTCGAGCGGCCACCCCGCTTGAAGTCTGGCGTTACTGCCAATTAGCTGCGTTTGCCATCAGCCGCTCCCGGTGGATCGCGTTTTGTAATCAGCGGCCGCGCCCGCTTTCAAAACCGCAGCGACTCCCAGCATCTGTCGTGAACCGTCAGGCAATCCTGTCCTCTCTGAGGGCGGACGCTCGACGCTTGCCCGCGCACGATGCGACGGCGAAGAGCCGGATTGCCGAGGCGTACGGGACGCTTCCGCTCGCCTTCGAGGAAAACGGCGGCCAGACCGCTTCTGAGGTGAAGTTCCTTTCACGCGGTGCCGGCTACACGCTGTTCCTCACCTCAAACGAGGCGGTTCTCGCGCTTCGCAAGGCCCCGCAGGAAACGAAGCGCCCAGGCGTTCGAGCGGATGCATCAGGTGAGCCCGCGCAGAGTGCGGGGGCGGTCGTGCGGATGAAGCTGGTTGGGGGCAATCCTGCCCCGAGCGTGTCAGGACAGGATGAATTGCACGGCAAGAGCAACTACCTGACCGGCCGCGATCCTCAAAAGTGGCGCACCGGGATTCGTCGCTATCGAAAAGTGGAATACGAGAACGTGTACCCGGGGGTGAATCTCGTCTACTACGGAAACCAGCGTCAACTCGAATACGACTTCATCGTCGCTCCCGGCGCCGACCCGGATGTCATCGAGCTGGCGTTCGAGGGCGCGCAGGACATTCGTATAGACGATGCGGGCGATCTCCTGCTCGACACCGGCGACAGTGAAGTCCGCCTCAAGACACCGCTCATTTATCAGGAGACGGACGGCCGCCGCGTGAAGATCCCGGGCGGCTACAGGAAAACGGGCGGCGATCGGGTGGCGTTCCATCTGGGTGCGTACGATTCCACGAGGCCGCTCGTTGTTGATCCGATCCTGCTTTACTCGTCGTATCTCGGTGGGAGTAGTCAGGATTTCGCGTTGGGAATCGCTATCGACCCAAACGGCGACGCTTACGTTACCGGCTTAACAACCTCGGTCGACTTTCCAACGTCTGGCGCGCTACAGCCCGCGTGCGCCTATCCGTCCTGCGACGACGCCTTCATCACGAAGATCGGGACGCCCGGGTACTCAACCTATCTCGGCGGAAGATTCCGCGACGTGGCGACCGGCATTGCCGTGCCGGTGTCAGGACGCGGGGAGGCCTACATCACCGGTTGGACCCAGTCGCCCGACTTCCCGACGACCGTCAACGCGATCGACGCCGTGTTCGGCGAAGATCCTTCGCGCGAACGAGCCTTTGCGGCCAAGCTCAGCTCGAATGGATCCGAGCTGCTGTACTCGACATATCTCGGTGGTGATGAACCTTCGGTTCGCGCGAACGCCGTCGCGATCGATTCCGCCGGCGCGGCCTACGTAACCGGCTCCGCCGGCTACAATGGGTCTGGGCAAGCCTTCGTGACCAAGCTCACGCCCGACGGTTCTGTGGTGGCGTACTCGTTTCGTCTTGGCGGCCCGGCTATCGGATACGGCATTGCCGTCGACACTGAGGGCTATGCCTCGGTGACCGGCGCGGCCGGGCCCGGTTTCTCCACCTTCAACGCGTCTCAGCCGGCGAGCGGCCACGGTTTCGCCGCCAAGTTGTTTCCGGACGGCTCCGCGCTCGTCTACTCCAGGTACCTGGACGGCGACGGCATCGGAACAGGCATCGCGGTCGCCGGCCCGGATACATACGTCACCGGCGGGATGCCTGGCCGTTTCACCAACTGGCTCTGGCCGGGAGGCCCAGGCGGCGGACCCACAGATGCGTTCGTCCAGGTTCTCGGCTTCGACGGCCAGGGAGGCAACTTCACCCATTTCGGTGGAACCGGCGAAGACCGCGGGTCGGAAATCGGCGTCGACTGGGCCGGCAACGTCTGGGTCACGGGTGTCACTACGTCAACGGACTTTCCCCTCGTGAATCCGCTACAGGGGCAGGTCCACGATCTCGACGCCTTCGTCGTGAGATTCAATTCGCGACTCGAGCCCGTCTTCTCGACGTATTTGGGGGGCGGCGGCCGCGAACAACTCGTCACCGATATTGGGAACCTGCCATGGCCGCCTGGGCCGGCTCTCGCCGTGGACCGTTTTGGCCTTTCTAGCGGCCCGGACCACTCTCCCTTAGTCTATGTCGCGGGTTTCACGGATTCGACGGACTTCCCGACCGCAGGGCTCGCCCCTGCGATGCAGCCGACACCAAACGGCCCCATCAATAGCTTTGTCGCGTTGATTGTGGACGATGGAATCCCGACAAAACCGGATTTGGTGGTGACGAATCTCTACCCATCCGGTGAAGCTGAACTCGGAGCCTACCTGCCCTATCTGTTTCAGGTGACCAACAAAGGTCCGGCGCGCGCGGACGTGGCGTTCTTCGACAAGTTACCACCAGGAGTGATCGTCAACATGATTTGGTGGGAACCGTCCTACCTCTACCCTCGTACCTGTGCTCACGACGCGACGTTCGTGTTTTGCAATCTGGGCACGTTATCCGAGGGCGAGAGCGTGATGGTCCTGATCGACGTGACGCCCACAACCGTTGGGGCACAGATCAATACGGCGGCGGTCATCGACGCTTCAAGCTGGCCGTGCCCCATATGCGCTCCACCCGCGTTCGACGATTGGGTTAGTGGGTTCACGCAGGACCTGATCTGGGGAGAGGAGGCCGGCCGCGACGGAGACATCCACGACAACACCGTGACCACGACAACCGTCATAACCCCCGGATCCGCCGACTTGTCGGTTACAGGTTCTGCGTCATCAGACTACGTGATGCTCGACGGCACCATCACGTACACGCTCGACGTCGAGAACCGCGGCCCGGCGACGAGCACGGCGGCGACGCTCACCGACACTCTGCCGGCTGGCGCGACGCTCATCTCCGCCACGCAAAGCGGAAGTTTCGGAAGCTGCGCGGGAACGAGTGTGATCACGTGCCAGTGGCCGTCGCTGTCGGGCGTGGCTCGCGTCACAATCGTGGCTCGAGCGACGGCGCCAGGGGCGCTGACGAACACGGCTGTCGTCTCAGGGACGGCGACTGATCCGGACAGCTCGAACAATGCGGTGACGTTCACGACCAGGATCAACAGACCGCCGGCTGCCAACGCCGGGCCGGACCAGATCGTGTCCGCCGGTGCAAGCTGTCAAGCCGTCGTGACGCTGAACGGGACGGCCTCCACCGACTTGGATGGAGACACGCTGACGTACGCGTGGACGATTGATAACCTGCTGCCGCCGCCGATTCTATTCTCACCCACGGATCCTTCGACCGGAGCGGTGACGGGACCCACTCCCTCGGGACCGCTGCCACTGGGAGCTCACACGATCACGTTGACCGTCAACGATGGACATGGCGGAACCGCGTCGGACGCGGTCGTTGTCACTGTTCGGGATGTGACGGCTCCGACCTTCAGCGGCGTGCCTGCACCGATGGGCATCGAGCAGTCGAGTCAATCGGGTGCACCCTTTACACTGGTGATGCCAACAGCTGCGGACAACTGCAGCGGCTCGGTCGCTGTGTCGAGCAACGCTCCTGCGATTTTCCCGCCGGGTCCCACCACCGTGACGTTCACCGCGGTCGACGCGGCCGGCAACAGCGCGACCGCCGCCACGACGGTGACGGTCGTTGATACCACGCCGCCGCTGTTGAAAATTCTCTCGCCATACGGGCTGTCCGGTGTCAACTACGCTCTTGGCCAGACCGTCGCCGCCAGTTACACCTGCACAGACGGTGGCTCCGGCGTGGCATCGTGCGCGGGCACTGTCGCAAACGGCACGAACATCGACACCGGTTCGCTCGGATCGAAAACGTTCACTGTCAACGCGCGCGACAACGCCGGCAATACGGCGAGCCTCTCGGTAGGCTATACGGTCGTTCGTTTCCTGACCTCCCTGGACTCGGCTAAGGTTTGGTTGGGACTCAAGAACAGCGACGCTATCGGCCTGCGCGTGGACCTCCTTGTTCAAGTGTTCCTTAATTCAGTGCTAGTGGGCTCCGGGCAGCTCAATAACGTGGCGACTGGCAGTAGCGGCTTCAACAACGCGCGGTTGAACGTAATCCCGTTGAGCCTGCTCAGTGGACCTGCGCTCGTACCACCCGACGCACAACTTGCGTTCAGCGTGTCGGTCCGCCGCACATGTTTCGGTGGAGGCCACAGTTCCGGAACGCCTCGACTTTGGTACAACGGTCAGTCCGTAGACACCGGCCCCATGGCTGATGCGGGCAGCCGATTTGGCGCGACCATCTCAACCTCGACAAGCAACTACTTTCTCAGGAGGGGCTTCGCGTTGGACGTGACAGCTGGCTCTCCACGAGAGTTTCTTGACTCGCCTGTGACCAATCAGCTTGCTTGCCCTGGACGTCCGTTCAACTCCTTCGGGAGCTGGGGCGTGACCGTCCGCTAGGGCTCGACGCCAATCCACCAAAGGGCGCGATCTTTCACGTCGGCGGTGCAGAGGGTCAGCCAGCTGCCGGAAGGTTTCCCGATAGAATGGGCAGACGACACGCAGCCAAAGAGCGCCTGCGGCCCGCGCGAGGAGAGCGAGT
>CAYZBZ010000175.1:0-8354 GCA_964476725.1 uncultured Vicinamibacterales bacterium | reverse complement strand
CGCGCAAAGGGTCTCGACCGCGGTTAAGATTGCTCGTACGAGTCCTGGCGTCTCGATTGGAGAGGGTCAATCACGGTAGGCGGACGTACGAGTCGGTACTGTTCGTCGACGACGCTGACGTTGTAGATCGGGATGCCGGCGTACTCGTACTTGCCGTAGCCGTCGTGGATATGCCCGCAGATCACGAGTTTCGGCTTGATGTGATCGATGGCCGCCAACAGCTCGTGGCTGCCAAGGTGCTCTACCTTGCAGGAGCCCGCATCGTAATGGCGATCTCCGTATCCGTACGGTGGCTGATGCGAAACCAGGATGTCGATGCCTTCCGGAATCGCCGCGTACACAGCCTCGAGTTTTCGCGGCGACTTCATGAACGCCCAGTTCATGAACTGATTCGACCAGGGTGTTGCCCACAGAGAGACCGACGCCTCGTCTCCGGCGCCCGCAGGCACGCGAGTCGCTTCGTCGACAAGAATCTGCAGCTCCTTCGCGGAGACACCATCGGGCGAGTCGTCCCGAAAGCTGCACGCTTGCCCGCACCAATCGTGGTTACCCCACGTCAGGATCTTGTGCGTAGCCGGCGCGTTGGCGAGCCACGGCCTGGCATTTTGGTTGAACCAGTACTTCTGTTGATCGGGATCGTGCATCGCGAGAAACGGTCCGAAACGGTCAGGGCAGACGTCGCCCGCGACGATCAGCAGATCGCAGGGAGGGATCTCCGGCAGGTGGCCGTGCAAATCGCTGAGTGCGACAATCCGCATCTGCCCATTCAAGCACACCAGCTCGGCAGGGCCGACGTGGAATGGCAAGTGTGGCACTCTTATGACCGTCATGCCGGTGTCAGCACCGAGTCAGAATCGTCGGCCGGGAGGGGCCGGTGTGGAAACCCACGGGCTCCTCGCCGCCGGCCTGCGCCATGGCATTGACTGACGTCCCCGCGCGGGGTCGCGCGTCCTACGTCACCCGCGAATCCATCATCGCGGCCCTGGCGCTGGCCGGCATCTCGGTCCACCTCGGCCTGCGCTTCGCTGCGGACATGAAGCCGGCGCAGTCCAACCTCCCGCTCTATCTCGTTCTGGCCATCGGTGGCAGCCTGCTCGTGGTGGAGCTCGTCGTCAGGCTGGCTCGCGGACGTTTTGGGTCCGATCTGCTCGCGGGAATCTCCATCGTCACCGCCGTGTTGCTCGGCGAGTACCTCGCGGGCTCCCTCGTCGTCTTGATGTTGTCGGGCGGGCAGGCGCTGGAATCGTTTGCGGTCGGTCGCGCGTCGTCCGTCCTGCAGGCCTTGGCGCGCCGGATGCCTTCGGTCGCGCATCGCCGGAAGGATGGGACGGTCGAGGATGTCGCGCTCGACTCGGTCGAGATCGGCGATCACCTCATCATCTTCCCGCACGAAATCTGCCCGGTGGACGGGACGGTCTTGGACGGGCACGGCTCGATGGACGAGTCGTACCTCACGGGCGAGCCGTTTGTGATGTCCAAGGCGCCAGGATCCGAAGTCCTCTCAGGCGCAATCAACAGTGAACAGGCGCTGACGGTCCGCGCAGTCCGCAGGGCGGTCGACTCGCGCTATGCACGAATCATGGGCGTGATGCGCGAGTCCGAGCAGAGCCGCCCCAGACTTCGCCGCCTGGGCGATCAACTCGGCGCCATCTACACGCCGATTGCCTTGGGCCTCGCGGTGGCGGCGTGGCTATGGAGCGGCGATCCTGTTCGCTTCCTCGCCGTTCTCGTGGTGGCCACACCCTGCCCGCTGCTCATCGGGATCCCCGTGGCGATCATCGGCTCGATATCGCTCGCCGCCAGGCGCGGCATCGTCGTGCGCGACCCGTCCGTGCTCGAGCAGGTCGATCGATGCCGCACGATCGTTCTGGACAAGACGGGCACCCTGACCTATGGGCAGCCGACGCTCACCGATCGCCTGGTCGCGCCGTCACTCGACCCGATGCGCGTCCTGCAGCTGGCGGCCAGCGTGGAGCGATACTCGAGACATCCACTGGCGGCGCCGATCCTCGCCTCTGCCCGCGCCGACGGTCTCGCGCTGCTCGAGGCGACCGACATCAGCGAGCGGCCCGGAGAAGGACTCGAGGCCGTCGTAGACGGCCAGCGGGTGCAGATCGTCGGCCGCCGACATATCGATGTCCTGGGACTCGACGTGGCACTCCCCGAGGTGGCCGCGGGCCTCGAGTGCATGGTCATCGTCGATGGCCGTTACGCTGCCACATTCCGTTTCCACGACGCGCCCCGCGACGACAGCCGATCGTTCATCGGCCATCTCGGGTCTCGACACCACTACGATCGGGTCCTGCTTGTCTCAGGCGACCGCGAGCAGGAGGTGCGGTACCTCGCCCAACACGTTGGAATCACTGAAGTGCATGCCGGACAGAGCCCCGAAGACAAGGTCGCCATCACCAGGGCCGAAGCCGCGCGGGCACCGACGCTGTTCATCGGGGACGGCATCAACGACGCGCCGGCGCTGGCGACGGCCACGGTTGGCATTGCCTTCGGCCATCAGAGCGAGATCACCGGTGAGGCGGCGGGCGCTGTCATCATGGACACGTCGCTCAAACGGGTCGACGAGTTCTTTCACATCAGCCGGCGGATGCGGCGAATCGCCCTGCAGAGCGCCGTCGGGGGCATGGTGTTGAGTGTAGCCGGCATGCTACTCGCGTTCGCCGGATATCTGCCGCCCGTGGCTGGCGCCGTGTTCCAGGAAGTCATCGACCTTGCCAGCGTCCTCAACGCACTGCGAGCGGCAACCCCTGGCGGGGCCTTGAGCGACTATTGATCTTCGCGGCGTTCCGGTCTGCGAGCGACACTTCAGAGAAACAATTGCGTCGGGTCCCTGGGGGCCGCTCAGATCGAAGCTGTGGTCTCTGGCCGGGATTCGGTCCAGCATCGGCGCGAGGGCTGAGTGAAGGCCGCCGGGGTGGGCATCCTAAAACCCAACTCAGCAACCCCCGCCAGTTCGCCGGCGCGTCACCTGCCGGGCGTTGTCTTGGCACTCCGAGGCGCGGGCGGTGGCACCCAACCCCGGCTGATGAGGAGGAACGCCGACAGATCCGCGACCTCGCCTGGAGCGAACTGCGGCCAGATCGTGCCCAGGCGCCGCAGCTTGTCCTCCATCCCCTCCGCATGATTCCACATCGCCGTGATGATGGCCGTGGGATCGTCGAGATTCGGCACGGCCGCCAAGTCCGGCCCGGTGCGCTTGCCGCCGCCAATCGTGTGGCACCCGGAGCACTTGTCGGCGAAAACCTTCGAGCCACGGTCCGGCGCGGCATAGACGGTGGCGTAGTTCACAAAATACAGGTAGGCGATGATGTCGGCCATCTCCTGGCCGGAGAAATTGACGCGCGGAATACCGCGTCGCTGGAATTCCGTGGTCATGCGATGGCTGTGGTTCCACATCAAGCCGGCGATCGACGCGATGGGGCCCATGAGCTCGCGGCCGCGCGCCCCCAGGTCGGGCCCAACCCGGCCCCCGATGCCGCCGATCGCGTGACAGTCGCGACAGCGCTTGCTCGTGAACAGATCGGCGCCTCGGCGGGGACTCCCTGGCTCGTAGTACACACGGTCGGCGCTGTTCGCGCTGTTCCCGGTCTGCAGGTAGGCGAGCAGATCCCCCATCTCGTTCCCCTGGAACTGTGGCCAGGCGATGCCGGCTCCCCGCATGACTTCAGCCATTTTGTCGCCGTGGTTCCACATGGATTGCGCGATGTAGATGGCGGAGAAGTTGCCGCGGTACCGTTCCAAACTGGGCCCGGCCTTCTTGAAGTCGGCGGGGGTTCCGTGGCAGACGTCGCAACTCTTCGCGTCGAAGAGCTGGCGTCCGCGCACCGGGTTTCCTGGCTCACCGACCTGCGCCAGGTAGTAGCGATAGGCCGTCAGGAAGGCCAGCAAATCGGCCATCTGCCGGCTCTCGAACACGGGAACAGGCACCTTAAGGTCGTGCATCCTCTCGCGCATGACCGCGCCATGGTTCAAGAAGGCTCCCGCCAGGTCGAGGACGGTCCCCGGAAAAATGATGCGACCCAGGTCGGGACCGACCGGGCTCTCGCTCGCCCCGAGGGCGTGGCATTGCACACAGCGTTTCTCGGCGAACAACCGGGCACCTGCCGCTGGGTTATCCGGCAGTTCCACGGGAAGGCGGACGAGCGCCGGGGCCGACGCGGGCCGGCCGGGTGCCGCGGTCTGCGCCTTGCCGGCGATGGCGGCGACGAGCAACAACGAGACGAGGAGTGCAAGGGTGCGCATCAGGCTTCCAGCGCAACGGGGACGGCCTGAGGCGCCCGCGCCCGCGCCGCCGCCTCCTCCTCCTGCAGTTCCCAGATCGACACAATCGGGAAGAGTTTCGTGAATCCCATATAGAGCAGCGTGAACGCCGCAAAACAACCGGCCATGAGCGACCATTCGACCCAGCTCGGCCAGTAGGAGAAGCCGTGGATCGGCGCGCGTGGATTCGACAGGGTCGGCACGACGATGGTGAACCGCTCGAGCCACATCCCCACATTCACGAACACGGAGGCGACCACCGTGCCGGTGATGGTGCGCGTCCTCGAGTTCGCCAGGATGCCGAACGGAATGACAAAGCAGCTTGCGATCATCGTCCAGAAGTACGGCGCGAATCGGCCGAACAACTTCTCGTTGAGGACCGTGACTTCCATCGGGCTCTGGCCGTACCAGGCGGTGAGGTGCTCGGCAAACGTGAAGTAGAGCCAGAGGCACGCAAAGACCAGGAGCAGCAGCCCCAGGTTGTTGAAGTGGATGGGCTGCAGGTATCGCTCCAGACGGTAGACTTTCCGCACGATGGCCATCGCGACAATGATGGCGGCGATGCCGGAGAAAATTGCCCCGACCACGAAATACGGGCCGAAGATGCTCGAGTGCCACATCGGCTGAATCGTCATGGCGAACACCCACGAAACGACCGTATGGACCGAGACGGCGATCGGAATGACCACGATCGCCATGACGCCGATCACCCGTTCGAGGCGACGGTGCTGTCGCTCGGTTCCGGTCCAGCCGAGCGACAGCCGGCTGTACAGGCGTTTTCGCCAACCCGTCGTGCGGTCGCGCAGGATCGCGATGTCGGGAATGAGCGGGAGGTACAGATACGTCGTGCTCGCCGTCAGATAGACGGAAATGCTCGACACGTCCCAGAGCAAGGGCGAAGAGAAGTGCGGATGGGTGAGCACGAAGAGCGCCCGATCCGGGCGGCCCAGATCCAGCAGCACGTTTCCGACGCCGAAGAAGAGCACCAGCACGGTGATGACCTCGGCCATGCGCGTAATCGGCCGCCGCCACTCGGCGTTCACGATACGCAAGATCGCCGAGATCAACGTGCCGGCGTGAGACACGCCGATGAAGAACACGAAATTCGTGATGTAGAGCCCCCAGTACACCGGCCGACCGAGGTGCGTGGCTCCGAGGCCGTGGGTCAGTTGCCACACCCAGGCGAACAACGCCCACGCGACCACCCCGCCGAGCGCCGTCGCCCAGCGGCGGAAGCTCGGGCCAACGGTCAGTACGGCGTTGATGATCGGCTCGGCGTCAAAGGCGTCGGCGTGAACTGCGGACCGGGGCATCACTCATTCCCTCGCAAATAGATCACTTTCGGGCGCGTGCCGAGCTCTTCGTTCATCCAGCGGAATGCGCGTGGGTTGGCGGCGAGCGCGGAGACCGCGCTGTGAGGATCGTCGAGATCGCCGAACACCATCGCGTCGGCGGGGCACGTCTGCACGCAGGCCGGCACGTAGTCGTTCGCGTCCAACTCGCGCCCCTCGGCGCGCACACGCTCGCGCGCCTGCTGCAGCCGGTGATGGCAAAACGTGCATTTTTCGATCACCCCGGGCGGGCGGAGGGACACGTCGGGGTTGTGCATGGCCGCCATGGACTCCGGCCAGTCCGGGCTCGTCCAGTTGAACACCTTCACGGCATAGGGACACGCGTTGGCGCAATACCGGCACCCAATGCACCGCGGATAGATCTGCGCGACGATGCCCTCCGGATTGATGTACGTCGCGCTCGTCGGACAGACGTCGATGCAGGGTGGGCGATCGCAGTGTTGACACATGAGTGGCATCGGCGTGCGCGCGCGCTGCCCGCCGGTTTCGACGGGCACCAGTTGGATCCAAGACATGAGCCGGCCCTGCGACGCCGTCTCCGGCGTCGAGAACGGCACGTTGTTTTCGTGTTTGCAGGCGACGACACACGCCTGGCACCCCGTGCACCGGTCGAGATCGATGACAAGACCCCATCTCGCCATAGGCCACTCACCCTCGCGTCACTTTGGCCGGCACCGTTCCGAGGGCCGACCGCCCGCGCGGCCAGAGCCGCCTCACATCCGCCTCAGGTGTGCGTGCCCAGCGGCCGCCACCGGGCATGAACGGCACGTGGGCGATGGCCACGCAATCGGGAGCGGCGCCGTCGGCCAGGACCGCCACGGCTTCAATCGTTCCGTAGGGCGAGCTCACCCGCACCCAGGCCCCTTGCTGAATGTGCAGCGCGTGCGCGGTTTCCGGACTCATCTCCACCCAGACCCGCCAGGGCAGCCCGTCCGGCTGGCCCAGCAACTCGAAGAGCGCCGGCTGATTCTGCCCACCCAGGAGGTCGATCACGGCCGGCGTGAATGCCGTCGCGCGGAGCGGATACTCGCCCTGCGGCGAGGGCTCGCCTTCGTCTGCGCGCGCCGCACTGATGACCGGCAGACTCAACGACGGTCCACCACGCGCTTCGAGGGTCGTCAGGATTTCGCCTGGCTCGAACGCCGGATCCAGCCAGCCGCCGGAGTCGAGGACGGCCGTCGCAAAGGCTTCAGGCGATGCCGCGGCCTGTATCCACCAGCCCCCGTGTTCCAACTGCCCGACCCACTCCGTCTCGTAGGGAGTCGCGTAGGGAGTCCCCCGCCGTTCATGCCCGAGTCGCGCGACTTCCGCGCTGACGAGGTCATCTGAGGTGTTCCAGCTGCACGCCGCCGCGAGATCCCCGCCGGCCGCGGTGGCCATCATCTTCAACAGGGCCCCCCCGTCGCGTGTGTCCAGTCGCGCGGCGGCGGCGGGCCGGGACAGGGCGATCTGCTCGCCTCGGATGGCCGCCGGTGGAACCACGGCGTGCCAGTTCTCGAGCGGCGTGTGCATGGGCATCAGGAGGTCGGCGGCCTGGGCGGCCTCGTCGAGATAGGGCGAGAAGCTCACCACAAACTCCGCGCGTTCCACGGTCTCGAACAGGGCGGCCGGCGTCGACAGCGAACGCAGCACGGAGGCGTCCCGCAGCGCGACGACGCGAGCCGACGGCAGGTCCTGCTGGCTGGCCGGTGCTCGATCGGGTTCACTCGTCGCCCTCGGCCGCACCGCGGCGAACATCCCGCCCGGACGGTCGAGCGCGCCGATGAGTGCGTTGAGTGACATGACGGCCTCGATGAGCGCCGGATCGGCATCGGTCGCGACCGTGACGAGCGGGCGTGGGCTGGCCACCAGATCCCGCGCAAGACGCAGCACGGTGACGACCGGCACGCCCGTCACGGCCGCGACGTCATCGGCCACGTAGCGCGCAACGACCTCTCGCTCGAAGTCGGAGATATTGCCGCTGGAGGCGCCAAAGGTGTCACGTGCCGTGCGGCCTTCGCGGAGGAGCACCGCGGCGAGGCCATAGGCGAGGGCCGCCTGACGATCGGCCGGCACGGCCAACCACTCGTCCGCTTTTTGTGCGGTCATCGAACGGCGCGCGTCGATCTGCACGAGCCGGCCGCGCTCGTGGGGGGAGCCTCGGCGAAGTCGTCCGTACGAGCGCATCGTCCAGACGGGTGAGAGCCAGTTCTCGGTAATCGGCGCCCCGAACGACAGCACGTAGGTCGCGTGTTCCAGATCGAACAACGGATCGGCGTCAACACCGGTCAGTGAGCCAAACGCCTCGCGCAAGCGGGGCGCGGCCGCGGCCGGCGTCCAGAGCAGCCGCGCGCCCGCGGTTTTCCAGAAGTGCGTCCAGGCGTCGGCCAGCGGACCGCGCTCTTCGGCCGCGACCGCCAGAATCCGGCCCGGACTGGCGGGCTGCAGCCGCGAGGCGAGCAGAGTGATCGCCTCGTCCCACTCGATCCGCTTCCATTCGCTGTTGCGGCCCGTGCCTGTCCGACGCGCCGGACCCGTCAGCCGGTCCGGATCGAAATAGGACTCGAGCGCCGCCTGGCCTTTCGCGCAGAGTCGACCACGGCTGATCGGGCAGAGCGGATTGCCTTCGAGCTTGACCGGGACGTCATTGATGAGGCGCACGCGCAGGCCGCACGCGGCGGGGCACGCGCGGCAGACCGACGTGGCCCACCGCTCGGGTGCGCCCCCGTGCCAGGCCGCGGCGCGTTCGTC
>CAYZBZ010000174.1:0-8365 GCA_964476725.1 uncultured Vicinamibacterales bacterium | reverse complement strand
CGTCGCCTCCGGCCGCAGCGAGTAGCGGTCGAAGTCGAAGTGCACGTCCTCGAAGATGAACTCCCGTACGACGGGCCGTACCACCTGGATGTTCACGCTGGCGGTAGCGGTCTTGCCATCAGTCGGGCAGGTCACGGTGACCGTGACCGGTACCGTTCCCTCCTGCATCGGCGCCGTCCAGGGCGTCTGCCGCCCCGTCCGGTTCGTGAACGTGCCGGTCGGCGCGCTCCACGCATACGTCACGGAGCAGCCGATCGAATCGAGCGCCGTCGCGGTGACGGTCGACACTTTCCCGACTTCGACCGTGCACGGATCGCACTGCGCGCGCACGCTCAGGTCGTGCTGCGCCGCCGGCGCTGGAGGAGGCGGTGGTGGCGGAGGTGGCGGCGGCACGTAGATGCGCACGCCCGGGTGATAGCCGAGGCGGAACTGAAAACCCGCGGCGTCGCCCGTCCGGTTCTCGAATGCATCGAAGAACTTGTCGCGGCTGTCCATGCGCAGGTTCCAGGTGATCCCCGCACCGGCGAACACACCCTTCTGCGACTGCCACGTCAAGCCGATGGCGGCGTTGACGGGCGAGGTCAGCTCCGTCACTCCCGGCGCGATGGAGACGTCCTGAGCGATGATGGGCGTCGTGACGGTGATCGAATCACTCAGATACTTTTCGCCGTACAGCTCAGCCGTCAGGCGCAGGTTCTTGCGCGAGGGCATTCCTGCGCCGATACCCCACTGGATACCGTTGCTGAGATCGACCCCACTGGGGCTGCCGCGGACGATGAAGCCGCCGTAGCCGGAGAATTCGACCCGCTCGTTCACTTCCTTGCTGAGGACGAGGTCGATGGAGAAGTCCGCTTTCCCCGAGCCAACCCCTTCGTCGTCGTCCTTGGCGGTCGGAATCTTGACCATTCCGCGAAGCGCGAGCGCCGCCGGGCTCTGCCGGAACTGCGACAGCAGGTTGACCTTGGCGCCGATCCGCAGATCCCCCAGCTGGTTGTCCGACCAGCCCTGGCGCACGAAGGGATGCTCGTTCACGACGCCGCCGGCCACAGGCTGGGAGGAGACGAACAGGGGGCGCACGTCGCGATCGATGCGGCGCACGATCGTCCACGCGCCGAAGAACTCCGCGCGGTCACCCGCGCCAAAGGCGAACGTCAGCGGCCAGTCAGATACGTCGGTGAATCCCTGATCGCGATCGAAATTCACGCGGTAGGCGCTCATCGACCACTTCTTTGCAGGCAGCACTTCGCCGGTCGGTACGAACCACAGGCCCGTATCCCCCACGATCGTCGTCGTCGCCGGCCGGGTCTCCACGTCCCCGCTCGTCATTGGCTCCTGTGGAGTCGCCGGCTGTGCGGCGGCCGGCGTCCCCGACTGAGCCGCGGCCGCCGCAGCGCCCGCCAGCGCCACGACCATCACCATCGCTACGCGTTTCAACATCGCACACGCCTCCGTAATCAACGCTACTGCTGTCCGTCGAGCGCGCCCGGACCGCCGGACATTTCGACGCGTCCACCGAGGGAACCCGGCGACTGCTCGTCAACGAGCCGCCCTCGGCCCCCGCGACTGATCTGCCCTCCCTTGCGGCCGGCGGACCTCGCTTCGTCTGAGGTCCACTCGTGCGCGGTGCCCTTCTGGTGCGCGGCGCGCCCACCCTTGCTCGCGATTTCGCGCTGCTTCTCGGGGGTCATCGACGCGAACCCGCGACGTTCCTTGCGTTCTCCGTTCATTCGACCGTGTGTCGCTTCATTCATGGTTGGACTCTCTGTCTGGCGCCCTGCCGCGAGCCTTACACCACGTAAGGAGCTTGGTAGGGCTCCGAGGGCGGATCCTGGACGGGCACGGGCTTGGGTTCGTCCGTTGGAGTCTCAGGCGCCTCGTCCGGCTCTTCGGGCGGACGAGGACGTTCGTCGTCATGCATTGTCTCAGTCACTCTTCGCACGGTGCTGCCCGTGGTCTGCCTATCAAAGGCTGTGCCACGTGGCATGCCCCTTTTCGCTGCAGAGTTGGCCTTCAAACGCTTGAAGTTTGCAGGAATAGGCGGAGGAGCGTCCGTCTGGAGCGGTCTGATGGAGCGATTCCCTACACGTGTTTCACTACACATGAGGCAGGGATTTCCCATATTTCCGCCTGGCAAGACACTCCGCCGAGAGCCTGATAGAATCCGGAGACCATGAGCCCATGCAGTCCGCCACAGCCCCCGTCCCCGTCCCCGTCCGGCAACGCGAGTGGCCGGATGGTGTTCTGTAACAAGTTTCAGAAGCAGATGCCCGGTCTCGATTCCCCGCCCTGGCCGGGGGAGCTCGGCCAGCGCATCTACGAGAACATCTCCGGCGAGGCGTGGAAGCTGTGGGAAGAGCGCATGAAGATGATCCTCAATGAGTACCGCCTGATGCCCTGGCAGAAAGAGGCACAGGAGATCGTGAAGAAGCACATGGAGGACTTCTTCTTCGGCGAAGGGGCGGCGCTGCCTCCCGGCTACGTACCGGAGCAGAGCAAGTAGCGCCTGCAGCCCTGTGCAGTCATTGCCGCTCGCGGCCGCTCAAGCGCTCGCAATCGGGATTGGCGGATCGATTGCGAACGTCAGTCGACGGTGCGCCTCCTTCAGGGCGTCGACGACGTCGGACGGCTGCGGACCGCGCGCGAAGATGAATCCGAGGTAGCTGCCCGCCTCGGGCAGCCGTTCCAGTAGCTGCCCCGTCTTCGCGGTGATGCGGACCTCTTCGATCCCTGGGACGCCTGCCGCCGCGTCGATCCCCTCCACCCGTTTGAGGACCCCTCGCTTCGGAATCGGAATCATCATGACGCCGGCAGCGTTCGGCTCGCGCTCGTAGCCTGCGATGTCGCCGCCGGTGGCGTGGCGCAGCAGGACTTCTTCCAGCGGCGCCGGCTGCCGCGGCGCTCCTTCCGCAGCCGCCGCATCGCCGAACCGCAATACCTTCGAGCAGAGCCCTCCGATCGGGCGCGCCGCGATCTCCAGCATGAATACGCCGTCGGGTCCCACTCGACATTCGGCGTGCACGGGGCCGTCGGTCAGGCCAAGCGCGGTGACGCCGCGCTGCACGTGATCCAGGACTTCCTGCTGGTTCCCGGGCGGCAGCCTCGACGGCGTCACGTAGATCGTCTCCTCGAAAAACGGTCCGTCCAGCGGATCGGGCTTGTCGAAGATGGCAAACGCGCGCAACACACCGCGCGTGAGGACGCCTTCGATGGCAAGCTCGCGTCCTTCGATGAAGCCTTCGATGAGTATCGTGCCCTCGAGGCCGCTGCGAATGGCGCGAACGTCCTTGCGCGAGAGCAGCGCGCGCACGCGCGCGATGGCGGCCTCGAGTTGCGAGGGGGAGTCCGCGCGGATCACGCCACGGCTGCCTGACAAGCCCAGCGGCTTGACGACGCACGGGAAACGCAGCCGCGGATCGGTAACGTCCGCCTCGAAGAACCAGGGCACGGGCAGCCCGGCGGCGGCAAAGCGCTCGCGCGCGAGCTTCTTGTTCGCGCTGGCGGCCGCTGCCTCGGGGGGATTCCAGGGAAGACCGAGCGCACGGGCCGCGTGTGCCGCGAGCGCGACGGGACGATCGCCGACGGCAAGCACGCCGTCGATGGGGCGCGTCCTCGCGGCGTCGACGATGGCTTTGAGCGACACGTCCGACGCGTCCGGCTCATGGAACCGCACCGGGACCGCGGCGTCGCGCCACGGGTCGTCCAGGCGATGGCAGCGATCGGTGGCGAAGATCAGATCGATGCCCGCGCGCTCGGCGGCGCCGCCGAAGGAGCGCAACTGGTAACCGGTGGTGGCCGAGAGAATCAGGACGCGGGGCACGGGGTTTCACGTGAATTGTTGAATGACGATTGACGATTGCTGATTCCAAATCAACAATCAGCAATCGTCAATTAGCAATTCTTCCTTTCCGTCCGATCGACCCACCGAATGATGTCGTCGGCGACGGTGAGCTCGGCGTGCGGGCGGTCGTGGCGGATCGCGGCGCACACGGCGTCGAGCGACGGATAGCCGTCCCTCCCGGTGAGCTGACGCGCATCGTCGATCAGGATCACATCGCCGCGCGGCGGTCGCGCCAGGAGCGAGCGCACCTCGTCCATGAGCGGACTCCGGCCGCCGGCCGCGCTGCCGGTGCCGGCGCCGGCATAGTGCCCATCCAGCCAGAACAGCGCGGAGTCATGGAGATCGGCCAGCACGTCCGGCAGAAGCGTCATGCTGTTTCCCTGCAGGAGCCGCACGTTCGGGGCGTTCGCGAATCGCCGTGCGGCGGCGGCGTGCAGTTCCGGCGCGAGCTCGATGGAGACGACCTGCGCGGAACGATGGCGCAGCGCTTCCACGGTCTCGCCGGTGAAGGTGCCGGTCTCCACGACGATCTGCAGGCGGAACCGGTCCTGGTACTGCTTCAGGATGCGCTGTTTGACGATGGGGGGCGCCGGAATCGGCCGTCCGGCGACGACCCACCGCACGTAGACGCGCCATTCGGTGAACGGGCGCATCAGGGGGTGAACCGACAGCCTGCGCCAGTGTTGGATGAAAGGCATTGCGTGCTGCCGAGGCGTTACAACAGAGCCAACTGCTCTGCCGTCGGTTCCGCTCAACAATACCAGGGCTCATTGAGATACGGAATCGCCGCGCGCGATACACGCACGTCCTGTCGCGCGGGAGGCACCGCCGACCCGTGCGCGTGCGCGGCGTCCCACACCCGCGCGAAGACCTCGCGGCGCGGCGCATTGAGACGGACGCCCACCAGGTCCGATACCGTCGCCTGGAGGGCATCGACCGCCGGATCGGGGTGGGTCCACGGATGCGTGAGCGAGATCGGATCGAACGCGCGGACGTACTCCCGCATGTCCGCGAGCTCCAGCATGCGGGAACCCTGCGGGACGAGCAGACGGATCGCGAGCTGGATGGGGGACACACTCTCCACCAGATCGAGACGGTCGATCGTGTGAAGCACTTCCAGGTACGACTCCGTTGTCGTCCACGGGGTGAACGCGACGAACGTGGGCACCAGCGGCAGGCCGGTGTCGCGGAAGAGCGTCACGATCCGCTCGAAGTCGAGGCGGGTGTGCCCCTTCTCCAGCCTGGCGAGCACCTCATCGTCCAGCGACTCCACCGCGCTTGTGACGAACGCGCAGCCGGTGTCCCGCAGCACCGTCAGCATACGGGCGTGCTGCAGGACGTGCTCGACCTTGATCGTGACGTCGTAGGTCACGTCCGGAAATTCGCGCGCGAATCCCCGCACGACGGCGTCGGCGTGGCGGATGCCGTTGAAGAAATCGGGATCGCCGAAGGTGATGTGTCGCGCGCCCGCGAGGACCTGTCCCCGTACGTCGGCCAGCACGACGTCGGCCGGCACCACGCGGAAGCGGCCGTCGTAGACCGGAACGATCGGGCAATGGCGGCAGCGATGCTTGCACCCGCGGCTGGCTTCCGTGTAGCCGACGGTGCGCCGCTCATCGAGCACCTGCAGCGTGGCGTACCTCGTCAGCGGCGGCAAGCCGGCGCGCGACGGGACGCGGAATTGAAGGTGTGGAAGCGGCGAGGCAGCCCTGAAGGGCTGCGCTACATTCTGAACAGCGACCGGCGGTGCGACGTCTTCTTCTCGTGTAGCGCAGCCCTTCAGGGCTGCCTCGACGAGCTCCTGTTCAAACTCCCCACCGAGTACATGGGTCACGCCGTGCTCCCGAAGAAACGCCTCGTTCAGCGGCGCGTAGAGGCCGTACGCGATCAGGCGGGCGGTGGGATTGAGCGCACGAACGCGATCGATGACCGGCAGCGCAAGCCGTGTGGCCGTGTGCATCGGCAGGAAGAACCCGACGACGGCGCTGTCCCGCACGACGCTCTCGATCAAGCGCTCCTTGGCGAGATCGAGGCAGACGACTTCGACCCCCGCCTCGGCGAGCCAGGCCGCCGGCGACGCCAGCCCGAACGGCTGCCGGCCCATGTCGTAGGTGGAGATCAGGAGAACCCTCACGGTCCCATTGTATCGGCTCGCGACTCGCGATTGAAGATTCACGATTAGGGATCGGGGATTAGTGATTCGTGACTGAGCTATGCTTACCCTCCATGACCGATCCGACGCCTCCGGCCTTGGGCGACACGCGCGGGGCCGCGCTGGCCGCGTTCGACCGCGGGTTCTTCGGCCACCCGCGAGGGCTGTCGACGCTGTTCTTCACCGAGATGTGGGAGCGCTTCAGCTATTACGGGATGCGCGCGCTGCTGCTCCTGTACATGACGGCGCCGATCGCGTCCGGCGGGCTTGGGTTCGACACCGCGCGCGGCGGCGCCATTTACGGCCTCTACACGTCGATGGTCTACATGACCACGCTGCCGGGGGGCTGGATCGCCGACCGGCTGATCGGCCAGCGGCGCGCCGTGCTCTATGGCGGCATCCTGATCGCCTGCGGCCATTTCAGCATGGCGTTCCCGTCGATCACGACGTTCTATCTCGGGCTGTTCCTCATCGTCATCGGCACGGGGCTGCTCAAGGGCAACGTCAGCGTGATCGTCGGGCAGCTCTACGCGCCTGGCGACATCCGCCGCGACGCCGGGTTCTCCATCTTCTACATGGGGATCAATCTGGGCGCGTTCATCGCGCCGCTGGTCTGCGGATACCTCGGACAACGCATCGACTGGCATCTCGGCTTCGCAGGGGCGGGCGTGGGGATGGTGCTTGGCCTCATTCAATACATCTGGGGCAGCAAGTATCTCGGGGACGTGGGGATGCGGCCCGCTCCGGCGGCATCGCCGGCAGCCGCCGCGCGTCTCAGAAGGAACGCGATCTTCGTGGGCGGCGCGGTGGCCGCGGCAATCACCGCCTTCGGCGTCGGCGCGTACACCGGCGCGATCCCTGTCAGCGCGACGCAGATCAGCGACACCGCCGGCGTGTTTCTGCTGGTCCTGACCATCGGCTTCTTCGGCTGGTTGTTCTTCGGCGGGGACTGGACGCCGGAAGAGCGGGGGCGCCTGTACGCCATCGGCGTCCTCTTCCTGGCCGCCGCACTCTTCTGGTCTGTATTCGAGCAGGCGGGATCGACGCTGAATCTGTTTGCCGATCGCAACACGCGCAACGAGTTCCTGGGCTGGCCATTCCCGAGCAGCTGGTTCCAGTCCCTGAACTCGCTTTTCATCTTTGCGCTCGCGCCGATATTCGCGTGGTTGTGGGTGCGACTTGGCGCGTCGGGCCGGGAGCCGTCGAGCCCCGCGAAGTTCGCGATCGGCCTGGTGTTTGTCGGCGCCGGCTTCGCAATTCTGATCGTGGCCGCGCGACTCGCGGAGCAGGGTGTGCAGGTCAGCCCGATGTGGCTCACCGTGACGTACCTTCTCCATACGATCGGCGAGCTGTGCCTCAGTCCGGTGGGACTGAGCGCGATGACGAAACTGGCGCCCGTGCGGATCGGCGGCCTCATGATGGGTGTCTGGTTCCTCGCCAGCTCGGTCGGCAATTATATGGGCGGCCGTGTGGCCGCGTTTTACGAATCGTTCGCGCTGCCGACGCTCTTCGGCGCCGTCGCCGCCTTTGCGATCGCGGCCGGCCTGATCATGTTCGCGCTCGTTCCGCCCATCAAGAAAATGATGGGACGCGTCAATTGATTGCGGAGTCGTAAAACACTGGTGGCCTCCGCCTTCAGGCGGAAGGACCGCACACCATGGTGCTTGAAAAATACAAACAGAAGCGCAACTTCAGCTCGACGCCCGAACCGTCCGGCGATCTGAGGGTCGCGGCGGAGCGCGCGAAGAAGGCGAAGCCGGAGAAGGGGCTCTTCTTCTGCGTTCAGAAACACCTCGCAAGCCATCTCCACTACGACTTCCGCCTCGAGTGGAACGGCGTGCTGCTGTCGTGGGCCGTGCCGAAAGGGCCGTCGCTCGATCCGAAAACGAAACGGCTCGCGATGCACGTGGAAGATCACCCGATCGAGTACGGCACCTTCGAGGGGGTGATTCCAGAAGGGTACGGCGCGGGCATCGTGATGCTCTGGGACCAGGGCACGTGGACGCCCGAAGTCGAGGACGTCGAGGCCGCGATCAAGAAGGGTGACCTCAAGTTCACACTCGACGGCTACAAGCTGAAAGGATCGTGGGTGCTCGTGCGCACCGGGGGCCGCTGGGGATCGCAGTCCGGCGGCGATGGCCGCAGCTGGCTCCTGATCAAGCACCGCGACGACTGGGCCGGCGAGGTCGACATCACCGAGTTCGCGCCGCGGAGCGTGAAGAGCGAAGGAGACTTCGAGGACATCCTGGCCGCCGACAAGCCCGACGTGTGGCAATCGAATCGTCCGGCGAAAGGCGGCGCAGCAGGCGCGATGCTCGCGACGATCATCGATCGCGCCGCGAAGCTGAAGGCCGGCAAGGCACAGGGGACACGGC
>CAYZBZ010000173.1:0-8503 GCA_964476725.1 uncultured Vicinamibacterales bacterium | reverse complement strand
CCTGCCCGCTGCCCTGTCCCTGACCGCGCCCGCGGCCGCCACCGGCCGGCCGGATGTCCCACTGCACACGATTGAGGCCGGCGGTCTTCGTGCCGGTGATCGCCCTGATTTCGCGTCCGGTGACGTCGGTGATTGAAATGCGGACATCCCCCGCCGGCTCGCTCTCGAGCCAGTAGCTGATCGCCGACCCCTGCGACGGGTTCTGACCGCGGAAGACCTTCGCGCCCCCCACGGTGATCGTCTTCTGCACGTCGGTCACCCACGCGACCGCGGGCCTGACGTCGAACATCACGGCTTGGGCCGGCGTCTTCGGATCCGGCATCTGCTGGAGAGCCGAGATGTCGTCCATGATGTAGATGCTGCGGCCGTGCGTGCCGAGAATCAGATCGTTGTCGCGCGGGTGCACGAGGATGTCGTCGATGCGCACCGTCGGCAGGCCGTTCATGAACCGCTTCCACCCCTTGCCGCCATTCAGCGACACGTAGAAGGCGTACTCGGTGCCGAGGTAGAGGAGGTTCCTGTTCCTGGGATCCTCGCGGATCACGTTGACGTTGCCCTCCGGCAGATTGGCGGAGATCGACGTCCACGTCTCGCCGTAGTCGGACGTCTTGAACACGTAGGGCTTGTGGTCGTCGGTCCGGTGGCCGTCGAACGTCACGTAGCAGGTGCCAGCCTCGAAATGCGAGGGCTCGACGCGAGACACGTGGGTTTCCTTCGGCACGCCCGGTACTTTGCCGGCGACGTTCGTCCAGGTGCTGCCGCCGTCGCGGCTCACCTGCACGTTGCCGTCGTTGGTCCCCACCCAGAGGATGCCGGGAACGAGCGGCGACTCGCCTACTGTGACGATGTTGCTGTACGAGGCGGCGCCGTCGTGCTTCGACGCCATCGGGGCCGTGCCCGGGCCCCCCATGATCGGCCGATCGTTCCGGCCGATGTTGTTGGTCAGGTCCGGGGAGGCCGTCCACGTGTCGCCGCGGTCGTACGATCGGAACAGCCGATCCGCGCCGAGATACACCGTGCGCGGATTGTGTGGAGACAGGATGAACGGCGTGTTCCAGTAGAAGCGATAGTTCGTGCCAGCGGGTGGCGTGGGCACGACGTTGGCGTTGAGGTTGCCGCCGAAACCGAACTGTGCCGCGGACGTTTGCGCCGCGGGCGCTGGCGTCTCTCCGGCCGCGGGGGGAGCCGCGCCGCCGCGCCCTCCGGCACGAGGCCGGATGCTGACGCTGCTGCCGGTCCGCAGATCGAGCCGGTTCGTATTGCCGTCCTGCGATTCGGAATAGAGCGTTCGCCAGTCCGTCGGGTCGTTCTGGGTGTAGAAGCCGTCGCCTCCGCCGACCCGGTACCAGTCGGAGTTCAGGATGCCGTTCGTGCTCCGCGTCGCGCTCGGGCCGCACCAGCTGCCGTTGTCCTGCAGGCCGCCGCACACGACGTACGGCTTCCGCATGTCCGCGCTGATCGCGTAGAACTGGCCGACCGCAACCGTGTTCACGAACTCCCACGTGTCTCCCTGGTCGTAGCTGATGTCGAGGCCGCCGTCGTTTCCGACCACGACGTGGTTGCCGTTCTTCGGATTGATCCAGATGGCGTGGTGGTCGCTGTGGGCGAGGCCCTGCACCTGGCGCCAGGTCTTGCCGCCGTCGACCGTTTTGAAAAACGGCGCGCCGCCCTGGTATGCGATCTCGGGATTCGTCGGGTCGATCCGGATCTGGCTGTAATACATCCAGCGATCGCCCTGGTTGGACAGGAACTTCCAGGTCTTGCCGCTGTCGTCCGACCGCCACACGCCGCTTTTCGTCGGATCCGGGGGTGGCGGCGGGCCCTGGGCGCGGCCGCCGCCACCTCCGCCGCGCTGTCCCGGGGGTGCCAGCGTGCCGTCCGCGTTCACGCCGGCGCCGGTGCCGCCGCTCGGCCCGACTTCGATCGAGGCGTAAATCGTCGAGGGCCTGGAGCGGGCGATGTCGAGCCCGATGCGGCCGATTATCGGGTTGGCGGGCAGGCCGTTGATCAGCTTCGTCCAGTTCTTCCCGGCGTCCGACGTCCTCCAGATGGCGCTGCCGGCGCCGCCGCCATTGAAGCCCCACGGCGCACGCCGGCGCTGGTACGACGCGGCCATGAGGACGTTGGAGTTCGACGGATCCATCACGACGTCGGTGAAGCCGGTGTGCTCGTCGATGAACTTCGTGTTCGTCCAGGTCTTGCCGCCGTCGGTCGTCTTGTAAAGGCCGCGTTCCTGGTTCGGCCCGAACAAGTGCCCGAGCGCCGCGACGTACACGATGTTGGGATCTTTCGGATTGACGACAACCCGGGCGACGGTCTGCGTTTCTTTCAGTCCGACGTATTCGAAGCTCTTGCCGGCGTCGGTGGACTTGTAGACGCCCGCGCCGAACGACGAGCTTTGCCGGTTGTTCGGCTCGCCGGTGCCTACGTAAAGAATGTCAGGATTCGATGGGGCGATCGCGATGTCGCCGATCGACGAGACCGGGTACTGGTCGAAAATCGACGTCCAGGTCGTGCCGTTGTTGGTGCTTTTCCAAAGCCCGCCGGTCGCAAACCCCATGTAGATGATGCTCGGGTTACCCTCGACGACCGCGATATCGTCGATGCGCCCGCCCATGTTCGCGGGGCCGATCGAGCGCCACACGAATGGCTTCAGGAGCGGGTCGTCCGACTGGTTGATCGGCGGGGGAAGCTGGGGGGCCGGGGGAGGCCCCTGGGCGACGAGCCCGCGGCCGCCCAGCACACACAGGCCGATGCCGATCCACGCCAGCAGGCGCACACGCAGTAATCCTCGGTTCACGGAGAGTTCTCCTTATCGCCCGAAATTGACTTTGGGGACCTGCTTCGCTTCGGCCGGCACTTCCCAGTACGGATATTCCTTGAATCCGAACATCTTCGCGGTCACGTTCGAGGGGAACTTGCGCCGCTGCGTGTTGTACTCCTGCACGCGCTCGTTGTAGCGCATCCGTTCGACGGCCAGGCGGTTCTCGGTACCCGAGAGCTCGTCCATCAGCCGGTTGAACTGCTCGTTCGCCTTGAGCTGAGGATAGTTCTCGGCAATAGCGAGCAGCCGCCCGAGCGCCGACGTCTGCTGATTGGCGGCCTGAATCGTCTCTTCAGGTGATTTGGCGGCGAGCAGCCTCGAACGCGCATCGGCGATGTCCTTGAACACGTCCGCCTCGTGCGCCGCGTACCCCTTCACCGTTTCCACGAGGTTCGGGATGAGGTCGCTGCGTCGCTGCAGCTGATTCTGCACCTGCGCCCACTGCGCTTTGATCGCTTCTTCCTGCGTCGTGAACTTGTTATAGGAGCAACCGGAGAGCATCACTGACATCGCGATGACCACGGCCGCGTTGATCGTCCTGATAAGTCCTCTTCGCATCTGTGAACCCCTGAACCTTTGAACCCGGAACTCGGAACCCGGCAACCCGGAACCGACTCCATTCAGTGTACTACCACCCCCCGGAAGCCCCTCCGCCGCCGCTGCGTCCGCCGCCGAACCCGCCAAACCCGCCGCCGCCACCGCCCCTGGATCCCCCTCCACCAAACCCGCCGAACCCTCCGCCAAAGCCACCGCCGCTTCCAAACGGACCGATGCCGCTGCTCCAGCCGCTCCAGGGACCGCCGCCCCAGTGCCGTCCCCGTCGCCTGCGGAAGCGATTGCCCGCGATCATGATGATGATCCACACGATGATGATCCACACGATGACGATCCACCACGGGAACCCTGACGGTCTCGACGAAGGGGCGGGCTCGCGCGGCACGTCCTGCAGGTTGACGCTGCGGCGCTCGGCGATGCGGTTGATGATTCGCGTCGCTCCCGCGAGGAGCCCCGTGCCGTAGTTGCCGTTACGGAAGTGCGGGGTCATCGCCTGGCGGATGGTCTCGCCGGCGAACCCGTCGGTGATGAATTCCTCGAGCGCGTAGCCCACTTCGATATCGACCCGTCGATCCTGGACCGCGAGGACGATCAGCACGCCGTTGTCTTTCTCTTTTTCGCCGATGCCGCGGCCGCCGTTTTCGAACATCGTGACGGCGTACTCGCGGATGTCCGCGTACGGCTGAAACGTGGGCACCGTCGCCACGACGACGGCGTCGCCCGTCGCCTTCTGGAGCGAGCGGATCCGGCGATCGAGCTCCCGGGCGCTTGTGTCATCGATGACGTGCGCGAAGTCGTTGACGGGGGCCGTGAGGAGCGGCGGAGCGGGCTGGGCCGCCGCGGCGCCGGCCCGCGTCAGGGCAACAGGGAGAAGGCAACAACTGACAACCGAGACCCGGAGCGCGTGTCTGAACCGGCGTCCGCTCATGCGCGCGCCCGCCACGTGTCGACGTACTCCCACACCTGCTCGGACGCGGCGATGTAGCGCGAGAGGAGCGCCGTGGGATCGACAACCGTGCTGCTGGTCCCTGCGCCGGCACTGAGCACGTCGCGGACGACCGCCGCCGGTACGCCCATCTGCCGTTCCGCGGTTTCAGCCACGTCCTCGTCGTTGTCGTCCGCCAGGCGTGCGATGTTGGCGAGGAGCGCGCGCAACGCGGCGGCGGAGGCGGCGATGAGCCGCGCGACTGCCCGGGGGTCGCCGCCAGTTTCGAGAAACCCCTCGCGCAGGTGAATCAAGTGGCTCTTGGCCGCGAGCTCGCACGCCCGGCGCACGTCGGCAGGAAAGACCCGCGCGCCGCCGAACGGGTCGGTGCCGGCAATGAGCACGTGGTGCGCGATGATGTCGCCGTACTCGAGGGGGAAGACGTCCAGCGTGCGGAGGAACTCCTCGCGCTCGAGAAGAAGAGGAACCGCCAGCGACCGGCGGCGCCATCCGGCGGCAAACGGGAGGCACGCCGCGAGGTCGTTGAAGGTGAGGCGCTCGACGAGCGCCAGCGTGTGCAGGACGCGAGGCGGCTCGGCCGGCGCGTTCAGGCCGTACGCCGCGACCGAGTGCAGCCGCGAACCGAAGACCCGGCCCAGGTCCGCCGCCAACCCGTCGAGCGCATTGCGTTCCTCATCAGACAGCATCGGTCCATTATCTGCCACACCTAGGGCCTTGGGCCTTAGACCCTAGGGGCCTTAGGGATTAGCGGATAATGGCCCGACATGGACCTGCGCAAGCTGAACGTCGGATGTTTCGGTGGAGGGACCGGGTTGCCGAGCCTGCTGGGCGGGCTGAAGAGCAATCCGTGGCTCACGGTCAACGCCGTCGTGACCATGTTCGACAGCGGCGGCAGTTCCGGTCAGCTTCGCGACGAGCTGGGTGTCCTGCCGCCTGGAGACGTGCTGAAGTGCGCGCTGGCGCTCGCGCGCAACGAGCGCGAGGCCCGCCGCGTGCTGCTGTCGCGGCTGCCGATGCTCGAGCACGCGCGGCTGCGCGGGCACACGGGAGGGAACCTGCTGCTGTCGATGATGGAGCAGTACAGCGGCGACTTCCTGGCGGCGGTCGACGGGCTTCGCGCCCTGCTCGGCTGCGCGGGACGCGTCTGGCCCGTGAGCGTGGAGCAGGCGCGTCTGTGCGCGGAGTACGTCGACGGCACGCAGACGCGCGGTGAGGTCGAGGTCGATGCCGGACAGACGGCGGGCAGCGCCATCGCCCGTCTGTGGCTCGAGCCGGATGTCCGTCTGCACGGATCGGTCGCGGCCGAGATTCCCCGGTTCGACGCCGCGATCATCGGCCCCGGCAGCTTCTACACGAGCCTCATGCCGATTTTTCTCGTAAAGGGGGCGCCCGAAGCGATCCAGCAGGTGAAGGGACCGATCATTCTCGTGACCAATTTGCTCACGGAGGGGCGCGGGATGGGTCACTTCACCGCCGGCGAGGCGGTGCGGCAGATGACCGCGGCGATCGGTCGCCCGATCGACGCCGTGCTCGTCAACACCGCGCTTCCGTCCGAGGACACGCTGGCGCGCTACCGCGCGGAGCACAAGCAGCCGCTCGTCGTCGGTGAGCTGCCCGCCTCGTGCGAGATCGTGAGCGGGGAGTTCTGGTGCGGCGAGATTGCGCGCCACGACCGCCGCCGCCTGGCGCAGGCGGTCTGGGCCGTGCTGGCGAGACGGCTGCTGTAGGCATTCGAACTTCAGCCTTCTAACTTCAGCCTTGCCACTACTCACCCTCGACTCCGTCTCCCTCGCGTACGGCCATCTCCCGCTGTTCGAGGGGGCGGACCTTCGCGTCGAGCCCGGCGAGCGGATCGCGCTCATCGGCCGAAACGGTTCGGGGAAGTCCAGCCTGCTGAAGGTTGTCTCGGGCGAAACGCAGCCGGACAGCGGTGTCGTATGGCGCACTCCCGGCCTGCGAGTGGCGCGGCTCGAACAGGACGTGTCCGCCTTCGCCCGCGGATCATCCCAGGCGGGCTACGGCGAGAGCGCTGCGAATCGATCGGTCTTTGACGAGGTCGCTGAGGGCCTCGGTGCGCTCGGCGCGCTCGTTGCCGACTATCACCATGCCGCCATGAGGGTCGCCGAAACAGGCGCCCCCGCGGCGCTCGCACGGCTCGGCGAGGTGCAGCATCAGCTCGAGGAGCGCGACGGCTGGCGGCTCGAACAGAAGGTCGAGATGGTCGTGTCGCGGCTGTCGCTTCCGGCGGACCGTCCGATGCGCGAGCTCTCGGGCGGGTGGCGGCGCCGCGCGCTGCTCGGCAAGGCGCTGGTGTCAGACCCCGATCTGCTGCTCCTCGACGAGCCGACGAACCATCTCGATATCGACGCCATCCGCTGGCTCGAGGATCATCTGCGGAACTTCGCCGGAGCGCTGCTGTTCGTGACGCACGACCGCGCGTTCCTCTCGGCGCTCGCCACGCGGATCGTCGAGCTGGATCGCGGACGCCTGACGTCATGGCCGGGCAGCTACGCGACGTATCTCGAGAAGAAGGCCGCGGCCCTCAACGCGGAGGCGGGAGAGCTCGCCCGTCTCGACAAGAAGCTCGAAAGGGAAGAAGCCTGGCTGCGTCAGGGGGTGAAGGCGCGGCGCACGCGCAACGAAGGACGGGTCCGCGATCTGATGGCGCTGCGCGAGCAGCGTGCTGCCCATCGCGCGCAGAGCGGGACGGTGCGCATGGCGGTCGACGCGAGCGAGGCCTCGGGCCGGCTCGTCTTCGAGGCCGAGAGCGTCAGCAAGACGCTCGGCGGCGTGCCCGTCATCCGCGACTACTCGCAGCGGATCCTCCGCGGAGATCGCGTCGGCCTCATCGGCCCGAACGGATCGGGCAAGACCACGCTCCTGCGTCTCCTGGTCGGGGAAACGGCGCCTGACACGGGGGAGGTGCGGCGCGGCAGCCGCCTGCAGATCGCGTACTTCGATCAGCAGCGCGAGCAGCTCGATCCCGATCGCACGGTCGCCGACACGGTCAACGACGGCAACGACACGGTCGTCGTCAACGGCGAATCGCGGCATGTCATCGGCTATCTCGCGGATTTCCTGTTTCCGCGCGAGCGCGCGCAGTCGCCAGTGAAGCTGCTGTCGGGGGGCGAGCGCAACCGGCTGATGCTGGCGAGGCTGTTCGCGCGCCCGGCCAACGTTCTCGTGCTCGACGAGCCGACGAACGACCTCGACATCGAGACGCTGGAGCTCCTGGAGGAGCTGATCGGGGACTTCGACGGCACCGTGCTGCTCGTCAGCCACGACCGGACGTTCCTCGACCACATCGTGACCAGCACGATCGCGTTCGAGGGGGAAGGGCGCGTCACCGAATACGTCGGCGGGTACGAGGACTATCTGAGGCAATCGGGATCTGCGGGAGAGCGCCCGCGGCCCGCCGGAGGGAAGCGCGGCGAAGCCGCGAGCACTGAGAAGAGCAGACACCCAGCCGAGAACAGAAAGTTGTCGTTCAAGGAAAAGCGAGAGGTCGAGTCGCTGCCTGCCCACATCGAAGCCCTCGAGGCGGAGCAGGAGCGTCTCCAGCACGAAGCGGCGTCTCCGGAGTTCTACAAGGAACCACCGGAGCACATCCGCGGCGTGCTGGCCCGCATCGAGACTATCGTGCCGGAGCTGGAAACCGCGCTCGCGCGATGGATGGAGCTCGAGGAACGACAATAGGAAACGACCCCGCTCACCGTTTCACGGGCGCTCGGGCCCGGTTGAAAGAACCTTGGCTGCTGACGCCCAATCGGGCGCATGATGGCCCTGACGCTCGAACCGAGCGCCGGATCCCCCGGCTCGAGAAGGGAGCTGCATCGATGCGTGCGATTAGGCTGCTGTTGTTGTGCGTGGTCGCGCTATTCCTGGCCACAGCCGGGTTCGCTCAGGATAGTCCGCCTCCGCTTGTCGTGGACGCCGACGCGAAGATTCCGAAGGGCGCCCGGTTTTTCATCGGTCCCATTGAAGGTGGATACGACATCTACCTGGCCGCCGCCATGCACAAGAAGGAAGTGCCCATCGTCATAGTCACGGACAAGACGAAGGCTGAGTTCGAGCTGTCCGGTGTGACGGAAACCGAGAAGGCGGGGTGGGCCAAGACCATCTTAAGGTGTTTCTCAACACCATGCCGGACGACTTCCATGACTATCTGAAAGCCGCGT
>CAYZBZ010000172.1:0-8619 GCA_964476725.1 uncultured Vicinamibacterales bacterium | reverse complement strand
ATGGTCGCGGCGGCGCTCAGCGGGGCGCTCATGGCGGGCGCGACCGAGCCGCTCGCGGACGCGATCGGCCGTTACGCCGTGCAGGTCGGGCTGGCCTTTCAGATCGTGGACGACGTCCTCGACGTCGAAGGGGCCTCCGCCGATCTGGGGAAGACCGCCGGCAAGGATGCCGCCGCCGGCAAGCCGACGTACCCGGCGCTCTACGGGATCGAGGAATCGCGCCGCCTGGCTGCCGACTGCATCACGCGCGCGATCGCCGCGCTGGACGAGGCGGAGCTCGGCGGCCAGTTGCCGGCGATCGCCCGCTGGGTCGTCGGCCGGACCAATTGAAGAACGGGCTTCGTCTCGATGCGCTGCTCGTCGAGCGCGGGCTTGCCGCGTCCCGCGAGCGGGCGCGCGCGCTCATCCTCGCGGGAGACGTGCGCGTCAACGGCCGGCCCGTCACCAAAGCGGGCACCGCCATCGCGCGCGACGCCGAGGTGACGGTCGCGAGCCCGGATCATCCCTACGTCGGTCGCGGCGGGCTCAAGCTGGCGCACGCGCTCGACACGTTCGCCATACCGGTCGCGGGCCGCCAGGCACTCGACATCGGCGCCTCGACGGGGGGCTTTACCGACGTGCTCCTGCAGCGCGGCGCCGCACGCGTCGTCGCGCTGGACGTCGGTCACGGACAGCTCGACTGGAAGATCCGCAGCGATCCCCGTGTCGGCGTGCTCGAGCGCGTCAACGCACGCACGCTGACTGCCCGTGACTTGCCCGGAGCGACCGCGTTCGACATCGTCACCATCGACGTGTCGTTCATCTCGTTGCGCCACATCCTGCCGGTGGTGCCGCCGCTGCTCCGTGAAGCGGCGGATGTCATCGTCCTCGTGAAGCCGCAATTCGAGGCCGGGCGATCGGAAGTCGGCAGAGGGGGTATCGTCCGCGACGCCGCCGTGCAGGCGCGCGTCGTCGAGGAAGTCGCCGCCGCGGCGGATGCGTTAGGATTGAGGCGCGCCGGGCTGACCGAATCGCCAATCGCGGGCATGGAAGGCAACCGGGAGTTTCTGCTGCACCTGCGGCAGAACGCGTAGCGCATCATCCAGCACGAGTCGATTCATGCCGATCACACGCGTAGGACTGGTGGCGAAGACCGGCCTCGAGGCGGCCGCGGGCGTGCTCGCGGAGCTCGCCGGCTGGCTCGAGGCGCGTGCCGTGCGCGCTGTGTTCGAGACGGAGACCGCGGCCCTTGCGGGCCTGCCCCCGGGGCGGCAGACAATCGGACGCGACGACCTGCCCAACGAGTGCGATCTGATCGTTGTACTGGGCGGGGACGGCACGCTCATCGGGATGGCGGATCGCATCGCGCAGGCGGGGGCCGACGTCCCGATCCTGGGCGTGAACTTCGGCAGCCTCGGCTTCCTCACCGAGATCACGCTCCCGGAGCTCTATCCGTCGCTGGACTCGGTGCTGGCAGGCACGGCACAGATCGAAGAGCGGATCATGCTGCGGTCGCGCACGCTGCGCGACGGCGGCGTATTCGCCGAGCGCCTCGCGCTGAACGACGTCGTGATTACCAAGGGTGCGCTGTCTCGGATCATCGACCTCGCGGTCTCCATCGGCGATCAGGCCGCGATGCACGTGCGCGCCGACGGCTTGATCATCGCGAGTCCGACGGGATCGACCGCGTACAACCTGGCGGCGGGCGGCCCGATCCTCCACCCCGAGGTGGACGCCCTGCTCCTGACGCCCATCGCTCCGCACATGCTCACCAACCGGCCGATCGTCATCCCCGCGTCATCGGAAGTCCGCGTGCAGCCCGCGATGAACGGCTCCAACGAGGAAGTCTTCGTGACGTTCGACGGCCAGTCCGGTCACCCGCTCGAGTCCGACGACGTGATCAGTGTCCGTCGCGCCGACCGGTCCCTTCGTCTCGTCCGCGCGTCCACGCGGACGTATTTCGACGTGCTGAGACAGAAGTTGAAGTGGAGTGAGAGGTAAGACGATTGAGATCGACTTTAGGCTTTAGGCTTTGGGCTTTGGGCTTTGGGCGCTCATCAGTTAAGAAACGGTGCCGCTCTTGATCCGGGCGGCCATCTACAGCCCAGAGCCCAGAGCCTAAAACCTGGTCGAGTACTTCACCGTCACTCCCCGCCCCGGCGCATCCAGTCCCCAGCTCAGCCCCCGGTAATTCTTGTCGTTCAGGTTCTCGGCGTCGATCGTCACCTGGTGGCGGCCGGCGCGGAGAGCGGCGCGTACGCCGAACGTCGCGTAACCCGGAATCGTCGGGAAGAGCGCCGACGCGTTGACGCCGGGGCCGAGAACGCGGTCCTGAATCTGCGCCAGGGTTTCCCCCGTTGCCGTGAGGACGTCGTCCGCCGTGCCCGACACGAGGTCAGCGCCCGCGCCGATCCAGCCTCGCGCGGCGGCGCCGTTCAGGAAGAACGCGCGGATGTTCGCGCGCGATCGCCCCGCTCCCGTGCGGCGGTCTCCGAGATCCAGGGAAGACAAGCGCGTCTGCTCCCACGCGAAATGCGCGTACGGCTCGACCCACCAGCGTCCGTCCGGGCGCATCCAGCGCACCGACACCCACCCGTCAGGCGCCGGGGTTCCTCCCTCGATGTTGGGAGACAGTTCGGTGGTCGTGTCCCTGGCGCGCAGATAGGTGAAGGCGGTCGTCGCGGTAACGGTCTTCGCGAGCCTGGCCTCCGCGTTGTGCTCGATGCCCCAGATGCGCGCGTTGTCGAAATTCGCGCGGACGAGCACCGGCACGGTCGTGGCCGCGACGAATACGGCGCCGTTCGCATTCTGCGAAGTGACAGGAGAGCCACCCAGGCTCTGGCCGACAGCCCCCTGCGGCAGGATGAGCGCCTGCTTCTGAATGTTGTCGTAGACGTTGTTGACGAACAGCGAGAACTCCGTGTGGAACCGCGGACGCCGGTAGCGTACGGAGCCCTCGTACTGCAGCGAGGTCTCCGGTCCGACCTGCGTGACAGCCTCGCCGCTCGAGACGGCGGTCGCGTCCGCGGTGGTCCCGACAAAAGCGCCGAGCCCCGCCACGTCCGGAGCGGCGACTTCGTAGCCGGACCCGGTGAGCCCCAGCGTGCCCAGATCGGTCATGTGCGGCGCGCGAAATCCGCGGCTGACGGAGAACAGCATCGTCCACGGGCCGGGCGGCGTCGCGACGGCGCCGGCGCGAAACGTCACGCTCGACGTCGTCAGCGAATCGCTCGGCCAGAGCGGCTGCCCGTTCACGAGGGGGCTGTCGGCGGCCTCTGCCGTGTACCGCGCTCCGCCATATCGCAACGCGCCGACGAGCCGGATGCGATCCGGCCGCGCGTCCACGGCCGTCTGGGCGTACACGCCTCCCTGCGTAGAGCTCGCGCCGCTCGGGATACGAGGACGACGAGCGGTGGACGCGCCGGTGACCGGGTCCACGTTGAACGCGTCGGAGGTCAGTCCCTCGAATTGCGCATCGGCCCCCAGCCGCAGTGATTGCCGCGCGGAGATCTGTTTCGTGACCCCAGCCTGGACGCCATGCACGGTCGTGCGCTCCGGCTCGTGGCCAATCGTCGCGGTGCGGTTGCCGTTTCCCCCCTGATTCACGCGCTCCTCGCGCTGGCTGTTCACCGAGTAGATCACGGACCCGTCGTCGAACCAGCCGGCCCCCAGCCGCTCGACCCGGACTGACAACAGGTCGAGCGTGAGATCGTTCAGGTCCGCGACGAGGTTGCCGTCGCCGCCGAGCAGCTGGTCGTAGCGCCGTCCTCCGTCCTGGTTGGTCCGCATGTAGCTCGCCACGATGTGCGTCTTCGGGTTTGGAACCCAGTTCGATCGGACGGATCCGCCGTACTGCTCGAACCCGGTATCCGGAAGGCGCGCGCCCATGAGGACGCTGGAAGGCACGCCGAAGAATCGCGTGACCGCCGCGTGCGAGTCGATGCCCGCTCCGGGACGGAACGACCCGGCCTTGCGGCCCGAGAGGCTCGCCGTGAGCCCGACGGAATTGCCCATGTAGGCGACGAGTCCGTTGCCGCCGGCGTTAAGATGCGCCGTGCCGCCATCCACGCCCGCCGATCCTCGCCACCGCGGGTTGCCGTCCACGCCGAGCGCGGGCGCACGCGACAGGAACTGCACGCTCCCGCCGAGCGCATCGCTGCCGTACTGCGCGCTCGACGGGCCGCGCAGGATTTCGATCGTCTCGAGCGTTCCCGGCTCGATGAGGTCGAGGAACGTGTTGACGCCTCCGCGCTGCGCGCCGTTCGAGTACCGCACCCCGTCGACGAAGATGCTGACCTTGTTCCCCGTCAGCCCGCGCACGAAGATGCCGGCCATCGTCGGGCTCGTGCGCTGCAGGTGAACGCCAGGCTCACCTTCCACCGCCTGCGCCACCACGGTCTTCACGCGGCTGGCGATTTCGCTCTCGTCGATGACGTTGACCGGCTGGCCCGCCCGGCGCAGCTCCTCGACGGTCCCGCGGGACGCGGTCACGGTCACTTCCTCGCGAAGCCCCGCCGGATGCACGACGATGTCGAGCGAGGGGGGCGCAGCCGAGCCGACGGTCACCGCGTGATGAGACTCGCCGAACGCTTCCGCCCTCACGATGAGCAGGTAGGTCCCGGGTGCCGGGGCCGCGATTGTGAACCTCCCGGCGGCGTCGGTCTTCGTCGTCGCGATGCCGGTCTGCTCCGCCGTCAGCAGCGTCACGTCGGCGGCGTGTACGGGCGCGCCCGAGGAGTCGCGGACAACCCCCGCGATGTTGACAGCCGCTGCGAGATGGAGCGGCGCGCAGGCGATTGCCAGGCCGGCGACGAGGGCACACACACGTATCGGATGCATCGTCTGGTACGCTACCAGCCCGTCCGGACTACTACCAGCCGTCGTACTTACCTGCGATTCGGCTTGATTTGGAACTCGAAGACGTTGTGGTTGTGCTCGTCGAGGGTGGACGCAAACGCGTGCGAGCCGTCGTTCCGGCTGACGAAATACAGATAGGGCACATCGGCGGGATTCGCCGCGGCTTCGAGAGACGCACGGCCCGGGTTCGCGATAGGGCCGGGTGGAAGACCGGCGTACCGATACGTGTTGTATGGGGAATCGAACCGCAGGTCCTCGCGCGTGAGGTTGCCCGTGTACCGTCCGGCGCGCTCCAGCGCGTAGATGACGGTCGGATCGCACTGCAGCCCCATCCCTATCTTCAGACGATTGGAATAGACCGCCGCCACCAGAGGACGCTCTTCCGGCTTGCCGGTTTCCTTTTCGACGATTGACGCGAGCGTGACCAGCTCGCGCACGCTCAGGCCGCGCGCCTCGGCCCGGGCGCGCAGATCGGGCGTGAGGACTTTCTCGAATCCGCCGACCATACGCGCAACGAGCTGCGCCGCCGTCGTGCGGCGCGGCAGCGCGTGCGTGTCAGGGAACAAGTATCCTTCGAGATCGGACGCGGCCGGATCGATGGCGCGCACGAGACTGCCGTCCGACGCCGCGGCCACGAACTCCGTCGCGGCGCCGAAGCCCTTGCTCTCGAACAGCTCGGCCATCTGCCTGGCTGTAAGCCCTTCGCGAAACGTGATCGGTCTGAGGTAGACGTCGCCATGCGCGATCGCGGCGACGACCTCCTTGACCGCCATGGGGCGATCGAACCGGTACTCGCCCGCCTGCAGCCGCTTCCCGGTGCCGGTGCGCGCCAGCTCGTATCGAAAAACGAGCGTGTCACGGATCACGCCGGCGTCCACGAGCCGCCTTCCAATCGACAGAGGGCCGGCGCCCTGGGGAATCTCGACGAACTGCTCCTCGCCGGCGTAGCCCTTGTACGGGCGGCTCACGCCCATGACAATCCACGCCGCCCCCGCGGCGATCGCCACCACGATTGCGACGAGCAGCAAGCCGACGATGCGTTTCACAGATCCTCGCCTTCAGCGTGGTGGGGCGCGATCCGCGCCTGACCGTCGAGATAGTCCTGCAGGATCACGGCTGCCGACGCCGCGTCGAGCAGCGCCTTGCGCTTGCGCCAGTCCTTTTCCCGCCGCGCGAGCAGGCTCTCCGCCTCGTGGCTGCTGAGACGCTCGTCCTGCAGCACGACGGGAACGTTCACGCGCGAGCGAAGCTCGGCGACGACGGCCTCGACCGCAGCCGTCTGGTCCGTCGGCTCCCCGCTCAGGCGCCGGGGATAGCCGATCGCGATCGCCGAGAGACCGTCCGCCTCCGACGCCAGGGTCATGATTTCGGCGGCGAGCGTGGCGGCGACGCGCGCGGCCCCGCCTCCGCCCGCGATCGTCTTCCACGGACGCGCGAGCAGGCCCGTCGCGTCCGACAGCGCGAGGCCGATGCGCCGGCGGCCGTAGTCAATTCCGAGGGCGCGCACGCAAAGAGCCTATACCAACACAGCGTTGCTATAATCCCTTCCACTCATGCGCAGGCGATCAACCCGCATCGCGGCCTTTGCGGCCGTCGTGGCCGTGGCCCTCGGCTTTGCGTTCACGCAGCCGTCCGCCTGCCGCACCCGGAGGCCGCCCAGCAAATACTCGCAGCGGCTCGTCATCCTCGGCTTCGACGGCATGGATCCCAACCTCGTCGGGAAATGGATGCGGGAGGGAAGGCTGCCGAACATGAAGCGGCTCGCCGAACAGGGCGGCATGTATCCCCTCGCGACGACCCACTCCCCGGAATCGCCGACGGCATGGGCGTCGTTCGCGACCGGCGTGAACCCCGGCAAGCACAACATCTACGACTTCCTCGTGCGCGATACGGCGACGTATCTGCCCGACCTGGGCATGGTGCGCCGCGAGCCTGCGCGGTTCCTCTTCAACTACATTCCCTACGCGAAGCCCAGGCTGTCTTCCCTTCGCGGCGCGACCTCCTTCTGGGTGACGGCGGGACAAGCGGGCGTGCGAACGAGCGTCCTCACCGTTCCCGTGACGTTCCCCCCGGAACACATCCCGAACGGCGAGATGCTCTCCGGGCTGCCGCTGCCGGACATCCGCGGGACGATGGGCACCTTCTATTACTTCGCGACGGACCTGAGCCGGTACGAAGAAGGGAACACGGAGTTCGGTGGCATCCTGAAGCGCCTGGTGGTCGAGCAGGACGTCGCGCGCACCGAGCTCGTCGGACCGCCGAATCCGATCGTCAGGCAACAGCTCCAGGCGCTGCGGGCGAAGACGCCATCGCCGAACGACGCGGAGCGGGCGCAGATCGCGGCGCTTCAGGCCAGCGAAGACGTCCGGGTCCCGATCACGGTCCGGTGGAACCGGGCTGCGAAAACGGCGACGGTGGAAATCGAAGGGCAGTCGATTCCGCTCGAGCCGGGCAGGATGAGCCGCTGGATCGATCTCGATTTCCGCGTGAACTTCTTCGTCCGGGTTCACGGCATGGCGCAGCTCCTGTTGATCAACGCCGACAAAGAGCTGCAGCTCTACATCTCCCCGGTCAACTGGAAACCGGACAAGCCGCCGGTGCCGATGTCGTCGCCGGCGTCCTTTTCGAGCGAGCTGTTCGAGCGCCTCGGCTACTACCGGACGCTCGGATGGGCCGAGGCGACGTGGCCGCTGAACGAGGGGCGCATGGACGAGCAGACGTTCATGGACGACCTGTACAGGGCCTTCGACGATCGCGCGCAGGTGATCCTCAGCCGCATCGACTCACGCGACTGGGATGTGCTCGTCGGCGTGATCGAGTCCACGGATCGCGTCCAGCACATGATGTGGCGCTTCATGGATCCGAAGCACCCCATGTACGACGCCGCGCTCGCCGCAAAGTTCGGCGACGCCATCGAGCGCGTGTACCGCCGGGCGGACCAGTTCGTCGGCGAAGTCCTCGATCACATCGAGCCCGGGACGCCGGTGCTCATCGTGTCCGACCACGGCTTTCATTCGTGGCGCAAGGCGGTCAACCTCAATACCTGGCTCGTCCAGCAGGGCTACATGGTGCTGCACGGACAGCAGCCTGGAGAGAAGAGGCTCGACGACCTGTTCGGCGGCGCCGAGTTCTGGGAAAACGTCGACTGGAGCCGGACGCGCGCGTACGCGATGGGTATCGGCCAGATCTACTTCAACCTGCGCGGCCGCGAGGGCAGGGGGATCGTCAGCCCGGGAGCCGAAGCGACGCAGCTGGCCGATGAGCTCAGCGCCAGGCTGCTCACGCTCAGGGACCCGGACGACGGCGCCGCGATCGTGCGGGCGGTGTACAAACGGGACGACGTCTACTCCGGGGAGTACCTGGCCAACGCTTCGGAGCTGCAGGTCGGAATGGAGGACGGCTACCGCGTCTCATGGCAGACCACCCTCGGCGGATCGCCGAAGGGGATCGTGTACCCCAACATGAAGAAATGGAGCGGGGATCACGGCGGCTATGATTTCGCGACGACGGCCGGCGTGCTGATCTCCAACCGGCCGATCGTGCGGCAGGGGACGGCTGGCGCGTCTGGCATTTCGGGCATTTCGGGCATTTCGATTATGGACATCGCGCCGACGGTGCTCAAGTATTTCGGGCTGCAGATCCCGGGCGAGATCGATGGCAAGCCGCTCTTCTGAACGAATCGCGTGCGTGCTGATCGCGCTGCTCTCGAGCGTCGCGCCTCGGGCGCAGGCCCCTGCGCCCGATCAGCAGCGCGCCGAAGCGGGCGCCGAGCGCGCCGACGTG
>CAYZBZ010000171.1:0-8721 GCA_964476725.1 uncultured Vicinamibacterales bacterium | reverse complement strand
CAGGCCAATGGTCAGTTGATCGAGCGGAACGGGACGGTGATTGGGTCGAGGATCATCGGACAGGGATTCTCGTCGCCGGGGTATTTCCGGCCGAGACCGTCGGCCGCCGGAGCGGGCTACGACGCCGCCAATTCGGCAGGCAGCCAGCTCGGCCCCACGAACAAGAAGCTGATCGACGCCGTCACGGCCAACGTCGAGGCCGCGCGCAAGGAGAATCCGAACGCGCCGGTGCCCATTGACCTCGTGACGACGTCGGCCTCCGGGTTCGATCCGCACATCTCGCCGGCCGCAGCCGACTTCCAGGTCCCTCGTGTGGCCCGCGAACGCGGTGTCTCGGAAGGGGATGTCCGGGGTCTCGTCGCCACCAACACCGCCGGACGTCAGCTCGGCTTCCTTGGCGAGTCCCGCGTCAACGTCCTCGAGCTCAACATCGCGCTCGATTCGCAGTATCCGATCAAGAAGTAGACCACCGACCACAAGCCCTGTCTCAGGGCTTGCGGACTACGATGAGCCACCAGAGGTCTTCGTCCGTCGGCCGATCGATGAACCGAGTCAGACATCCGCGAATCGGTAGCCGACCCACGGCTCCGTGAGGATGTACTTCGGAGACGACGGGTTCGGCTCGATCTTCTTGCGAAGCGAACCAACGAGCACGCGCAGGTGCTCCGGCTGATCGACGACATGCGAGCCCCAGATGGCTTTGAGAATGGCACGATGTGTCAGCACTCGGCCAGGATGCTGGGCCAGAAACGTGAGCAGCTCGAATTCTTTAGGCGTCAGGCGCACTTCTTCGCCGTCTCTGAGCACCCGAAATCGTTCCCTGTCGATGACCAGGTCGCCTCGCACGATCGGCTCGCTCGGCGGCGAGGGATTTTCGACTCGCCGCAGCGTGGCGCGGATGCGCGCGAGCAACTCTTCGGCGCCAAACGGCTTGGTCACGTAGTCGTCCGCACCGGCGTCCAACGCGCTCACCTTGTCGCCTTCCGCTCCCCGCGCGGAGAGCACCAGGATCGGAACGCTCAAGGTTTGTCGCACCTGGCGGCACACCTCAACGCCATCGATGTCTGGCAAGCCCAGATCGAGCACGATCAGATCCGGCTTGTCCCGCTCGACCGCCTCGAGCGCCGCTCGACCGTTCATGGCTGAAAAGACTTCGTATCCGCGTGCTCGCAACAGTGGAGCCACCGTGCCCAGGATGTTCGGTTCGTCGTCAACGATGAGGATGCGCGTCCCCATGGCTACTGCGCCACCGTTACCGGCCGCACTGGCCCTGGCACAACGATCGAAAACCTCGCGCCAGCCCCCGGCACGTTCTCGGCCCAGACCCGCCCGCCCGCTGCGGCCAACAATCCTCGTGTGATCGAGAGCCCCATTCCCGTGCCCAATGTCGCCTGGCGAGCCCCGCGCCCGCGGAAGAAACGCTCGAAGAGGTGATCGAGCTCGTTCGGATCGAGCCCTGGGCCATGGTCCGTGACGGAGACATGCAGTCCGTCCCGTTCCACGCGGCCCTGTACGAGGATCTCTCGGTCGGCCCCCGAGTACTGCGCCGCGTTCTCCAGCAGGTGCGACAGTGCGACCGACGCGAGGCGTGGATCGATCTCCACCGCCATATCCGCATCCGCGTCCACACGCAGTGCGTGTCCCTCCAGCGCATGTCTGACATGCGCGACGGCGGCATCGACCACATCCGCAGCGGCGACCCACTGCCGGTCGATGCGGATCGCGGCCGCGTCGATGCGCGCCATGTCGAGGATGTCCTGGAACAGGCGCGTCAGCCGGTCGAGCTCACTGATCGCCGCGCCGGCCTGCGCGCGACGCTCATCAGCCGGCAGATCGCCGCGCAGGTTCTCGACGGCCACTCTGATCGCCGTTAACGGTGTTCTCAGGTCATGGCTCAGCGACGCGAGCAACGTCGCGGCAAGATCCGCCTTCTGCCGGACGAGCCCCGCCGCATCACGTTCCGCCAGGAACTGGGCCCGTTCGATCGCGATGGCGACGACGCCCGCGACTGCGTCGAGGGCGCCAATATCGAGTGTCGGTGACGCCGCCGCGAGGAGCCCGACCGCCTTTGTGCCGTGCCGCAGCGGAACAATCGACACCTCGTTCCTCTCTCCGACACGGATGTGGCCGCCGTACGCACGTTGGTAGGCGTCGAACTCGAGCGTGCCTCGGGCCTTCGCCAGGGCGGTGTTCAGCACATTGACATCGATGCCGACTTCCTCGGCCCCGCCCTGGTGGATCTGCCAGCCGTGATCAGCAGGAAGGCAGATCGCCACCTTGGACAGTTCAAAGCGACGGGCGACGTGCCGGGCCAGCACCTCGATGGCCCTCGCGGTTTCAGTGGTCAACAGCACATCTCGCGTCAAATCGAACAGACGCGTCACCTCGTTGCGACGCGCGATCGCCTCGCGGGCCCGATCCTGTGCCGCCGCCGACAGGTTGCTGGCGATAACGGCGACGACCAGGAATGCGAACAGCGCGATCCAGTTCTGCGGATCGGCGATCGTGAAGGTTCCCACCGGAGGGAGAAAGAAGAAGTTCAGCGTGAGCATCGCCACGACTGACACGACGATCGCGATCCGTAGACGCGCGAGGGTCGCGGTGCCGAGCACGACCAGGAGTAACGCCAATGCAACGGTTGTGGGACTCACGTCCGGCAACGTATGGAGCGATCCCGTCACGGCGGCAATCATGACGAGACTGCCGAGGAGAACGATGGCATCCCGTGTTGGCATGGCACGACGCATGGTCATCTCACCTCCCAATTCTGACACCTGAAAAGACCCGCGCGGCGTCCTCCACCGACTTCTTATCGATTCTTTACGGCTTTCTTATGCGGCCTGGCGCTAACGTGGAGCGTAAGGCCGGCGCATGCAGACCGTCACATCGTTCTCCGCATCCGCGATCCCACGGGACAAACTGAGTGGCATCCTGGCGGCCTATCTGGCGCTCGACCGCGCACGGATCGTTCGTCGGCTACTGGTCGCACGCTTCGGGCTTCTGGCGCTGCTGGCCGCTGTGCTCGGGACCGCCTTCCACGGGTTCTCTCTTTTCGCTCGCTGGTTCACAACCGGGCTGTTCCTGCTTCCGCCGATATGGGCGTGGATGGCCGAGCTCCGGCTCGAGCGACGTCTCTCGCGACGGCTCGACGGCGTCGACGGAGCGGTCACGCACAAATTTGTACCTCCGGGCCGGATCCGCAGGACGACGGCATGAGAAAGTCGTAAAAAGTTCATAAGTACGGCCACCGACCGCGCTCGGGCGTGCCACTCTCCTCGCATAATCAGGACATCGCCAAAATCGCTTCGCCCATGCGAAGCGATACGGGGGACCCACGCGAGCATCACGCTCGCCGGGGCGAATCCAGCGGATCGCTGGTAGAGGACTCCAACCTCGAGCCCGTCAGCTAACCCCGTCGGCGATTGGAGGTTTCCTGTGCCCGACGAATCGTTTCTGTCGCAGCTCAAACGCGTCCTCGTGGGCGCGCCCATCCCTTCGCACGAGGCTCATCACGAGCGCCTGTCCCGTGTGACGGGACTGGCGGTACTCTCGTCGGACGCGCTCTCCTCGGTCGCCTACGCGACGGAGGAGATCCTTCGCGTCCTGCTCGTCGGCGGTATCGCGGCGCTGAGCCTCGTGACGCCGATTGGCTTTGTGATCGCCATCACGCTGGCCGTCGTCGTCTTTTCGTATCGACAGACGATCCACGCGTATCCCAGCGGCGGCGGCGCGTACATCGTCGCGAAAGAGAACCTCGGGGCGCTCCCCAGTCTGGTTGCGGCGGCCTCTCTCCTTATCGACTACGTGCTGACCGTGGCTGTCAGCGTGGCTGCCGGCGTCGCGGCGCTCACGTCCGCCTTTCCGCAATGGGTGCCCTACCGCGTCGAGATCGCGCTCGGGTTCGTCGCCGTACTGATGGTTGGCAACCTGCGCGGCGTGCGCGAATCCGGACGTATCTTCGCGGTGCCCACCTACTTTTTCATCATCAGCGTTGTCGGGATGCTGGCGGTGGGGGCGTGGCGGTACTTCACTGGCGGGATCACGCCGCCACACGAACTGGAGCATCCGGCCACTGCTACTGGCCTGTTGACGACGTTTGCACTCCTGACCGCCTTCTCGAACGGGTGCACGGCGATGACGGGAGTCGAGGCGGTGTCGAACGGCGTCCCGGCGTTCCGTCCACCGGAGAGCCGCAATGCCGCGTCGACGCTGGTGGCGATGGGCGCCCTCTCCATCATGATGTTCATGGGGATCACGCTGCTCGCACATGCCTACGCGCTGGTCCCAAACGACGCCGAAACCATCGTTTCACAGCTGGCGCGGGCAACGTTTGGTGGCGGCACCGCCCTCTACTTCGGCGCACAGGCCGCGACGATGCTGATCCTCGTGCTGGCGGCAAACACGGCGTACGCGGATTTTCCGCGATTGGCGTCCATCGTTGCGCGCGATCGGTTCCTGCCCCGCCAGTTCACGACTCAGGGGGATCGACTCGCCTTTTCGAACGGGATTCTGATTCTGAGCACGCTCGCCGCGGTCCTTCTCATCGCGTTCGGTGGCGACACGCATGCGCTGATTCCGCTCTACATGATCGGCGTCTTCGTATCGTTCACGCTCTCGCAGGCGGGCATGGTCATCCACTGGCGCCACTCGCGCGAGCCGGGCTGGCGCTCGAGCGCGTTCGTGAATGGCTTTGGCGCGGTCGTCACGGCAATCGTCCTCGTCATCGTGGCGATCACCAAAACGGCGGAAGGAGCCTGGCTCATCATCCTGATGATCCCGGCACTGGTGACGCTATTCACGATCACGAGGCGCCACTACGATCATGTGGCGTCCGAGCTGACGCTGAGAGACTGGGAGCCCGAACCGGTTGGCCGCCACGTGGTGCTGGTGCCGATCGGAGGCATCCAGCGGGCCGTTGTCAAGGCGCTCCGGTACGCTCGCAGTCTCGCCGCCGACGTGCGCGCCGTTTACGTGGAGTTGGACCCCGCAAGTGGGAACGCCCTGCGTGGACAGTGGGATCGCTGGGGCCAGGGCGTCGCACTCGCCGTTCTCGAGTCGCCCTACCGGTCATTGCTGGAACCGCTGATCGACTACATCGACCAGATCCAGCGCGAGGATCCGTCCGCCTACATCACCGTAATTCTGCCGGAGTTCGTTCCCCGCAAGCTGTGGCAGCACCTGCTGCACAATCAGCACGCACTGCTGATCAAGGGAGCCCTGCTGTTCAGGCGCAATGTGATGGTGACGAGCGTGCCGTTCCACCTGGGCCGCCAGGTGCCCATTCCCGTCAACTCTTTGCCAAAGACCAATCCCGAGGTGAGCGCCGCAGAATTGGAGGGTCGAGGTATTTGATAGCCCCAGCCGCTCGATGCGTGTTCCCGTGCCCGCGAGCCGCTGAGAACGCTAGAGCTGAGGACGCACGCGCCCGTGGGCCAGCGCGAGCCAGCGGCTGAGCTGACCGGCTGCTTCGTCAGGGGTACTTCCGTAGAAGGGCATCGTGGCGGCGCAACCACCGGGCGCGCGGGCGATCTGCGCCCGCCACTTGCCGAGACCGACGCTGGAAACCTCGATGCGGTACTCGCGTCCGTTGATGACTTCGTCGAATCGATGCAGGTTCAAGGGTAGCGCTGGGACAAAATGGGTTGTAACAGTGCGTGTAGTCTAGCGTCCCTGCCGCGGCAATCAAGCGAAAGGACCATCGAAGGCGCATCAACAAAGTGCAGCCCGGAGAGTTTGAGCGGCGATTCGCGCAAAAAAAAGTTTGGTTGTCGGGACGTCCACAGGAGATCCACGTTCCTTCGACAGTTTTTCCACAGCCCGTTACCTTTCACCTTTTCCCTTTTGCCTTTTCCCTTTTGCCTTTTTGCTTTCGTGTTCTAGGCTGAGAGCATCGATGACATCCCCAGCGCAACGCCCGATTCGCGCCCCGTTGAAGCCGGCGCACCGCGGGGTGTGCCTGGCGCTCGTGCTGGCGCTCGGCACCCTGCAACCGGCCCTGGCAGCCGAGTCCGTTTTGTACTGGATTTTTCTTCTCGACGGCACCAGCCTCGTGAGCTATGGCGAGTTCGCGCGCGTCGCCGATCGCGTGGTGTTCTCGATGCCACTCGGCGACGCCTCGGCGGCGGCGAACCTTCAGCTCGTGAGCATCCCGCAGGCATCCGTGGACTGGGACCGCACGGATCGGTACTCCGACGCGGTGCGGGCCCAGCGGTATGGCGAGACGCGCGGCGAAAGCGATTTCGCGCTGCTTGGCGGACGCGTAACGGAGGCGCTCAACCAGATTGCGCTGACGTCCGATCCCGCCCGGCGTCTCGCGATGGCCCGGGAGGCGCGCGCCAACCTGGCGCGGTGGCCGGCGGAGAACTTCGGCTACCGCGCGGCCGACGTCGCGCAGCTCACGGGGATGCTCGACGAAGTGATTTCGGAGCTGCGGGTCGCCGCCGGTCAATCGAGCTTCGACGTGAGCCTCGTGGCCACCACCGCGCCCGCGCCGGCCGTCGAGTTGCTGCCGCCGCCTGACTTCCGCGAGGCGGTCGAGCAGGCGCTCGCGGCGTCGGCAGTGACGCCGGAGCCGGCGGAACGGGTGTCGCTGCTTCGGGCCATCACGACCGTCTTGCAGGAGCCGGCCCGGCGCGGCGCCTGGGCAGCGAAGCTGCACCTGCGCGCGACGGCGAACCTCGCGACGGAGCTGCGGGTTGACAAGTCGTACGGCGAGCTTTCGTCCGCCACGATGACGGCGGCGGCGCTCCGGGCGGCGCGCGGCGACGTGACGGGCGTGCAGAGGCTCGTCCAGAGCGTGCTGAAGGCCGACGATCGGCTGGGACGCCTGCGTCCCCACGAGACGTCGGCGCTCCTCGCGTTCCTCGACCTGCGGCTCGACGAGGCCCGGCGCCTCCGGCTGGCCCGCGATGCCTGGAGCCTCCGCGTCCAGGCGTTCGCGTCGTATCGCGCCGCGATCGCGTCCGCGATCGACGAGCTCCGCCGTTCGAAGCGGTCGCTCGAGCGCATCCGGGATCTGGCCGGCCCGTCGCCCATCCTGCTTCCGCGGCTCGAGCAGCGGCTCGTCATGCGCAAGCGTCAGCTCGCGGCCATGACGCCGCCGGCCGAGCTCGACGCGGCCCACGGGCTCTTCGGGGCCGCCTTCCAGATGGCGCAGCGCGCCGCGTCGACGCGCCGGAACGCGGTATCATCGCGAGACATGAAACTCGCCTGGGACGCGGCGTCTGCGGCCGCCGGCGCGCTCATGCTGCTCGACCGCGCGGCTCAGGAACTCGACCGGCTGACCACGGCGCCATCCCGAAACCGGTGATAACCCCACGCATCACCCGCCTGCTGCGGGTGCCGGACCTGCAAGCGATGCACGCGGCGATCGTGCGGTGTGCCTGCACGATGGACGCGCGCGCCTGCGCCGTGCTGGTGCCGAGCCGCGGCGCGGCGGAGACGCTGCGCCGCACGCTCGAGAATCTTCTCCTCGGCTCCGAGTCCCCCGTCCTGCTCCTGCCGGATCTGCTCACGCGCGCGGAGTTCTACGAGAAGCTGCACGAGCGGATGTCCGGAGCGCCGCCGAGGCTGACGGACTTCGAGCGCGAAGTGATCTTCCGGAGATCTGCGCTCGACGCCGGCGCGAGCGGCACGCCCGCCCCTTTTCGCCTCCGGCCCGGTCTCATCGTCGAGATTCTCGCGTTCTACGACGAGCTGCGCCGCCGCGACAAGACCGTCGCCGCGTTCGAACGGCTGATGATTGGCAGCCTCGAATCGAGCGCGGCGATCGACCGCGGCGCCGAGCGGCTGCTGCGGTTGACTCGATTTCTCTCTGCGGCGTTTACCGCGTTCGAGCAGCGGATCGCGGCGACCGGACGAGTGGATGAGCACGGGTTGCGCGCGCTGCTCCTCTCGGAGGAGGTGACGCCGGAGGACGGCGGTCGGGGGATCGCGGAGCGAGAGCTCCGCGCGACGTACCGCCATACCACGTACCGTCATGTGGTCGTGACGGTGCCAGACCAGTCGGCGGATCCACGCGGCCTCTGGCTTGCCGACTACGACCTGCTCGCGTGCATGCCGGGCATCGAGCGGCTCGACATCATCGCGACGGAGAACGTGCTTGCCTCCGGCTTTCATCAGCGCGTGCACGACGTGTTGCCCGGCATCGAGGAAGAGCGTTTCGGAGCGTCGGCGCCGCTGCCGGTGCTGTCTGTCCCCGAGCCTCCGTCAGGCGGGGAAGCTGCTCGCTGGATCGTCTGCCGGGATCGCGAGGAAGAGCTCGTGGAAGTCGCGCGCGCAATCAAGCGCAGGGAAGCTCTGCCGCTCGAACGTACGGCCGTCGTCTTCCAGCGGCCGCTGCCGTATCTGTATCTCGCGAGGCAGGTGTTTCCGGACGCACAAGTGCCCTACCAGGCGCTCGACTCGCTGCCGCTCGCCGCCGAGCCGTTTGCCGCCGCGCTGGATCTCGTCTTCTCCTTTGCGATCGCGGAAGGCACACGCGCGTCTCTCGTCGACCTGCTCGCCTCGCCGCACTGGGCGTTCGAAGTGGACGGACGCCGCATTGGACGGCAGGACGTGCACTCCGCAGACGCGCTGCTGCGGGACGTCAAATACCTGGGCGGATGGGACCGGCTCTCGTCTCTTGCGGCGGAGGCCGGGTCGATCGACCCGGCCTCTGCCGACCGATCGAGCTCGCGGTGGATGCGCGCGGCCCCCGCGTTGCGCGCGGCGGCTTCCGCC
>CAYZBZ010000170.1:0-8727 GCA_964476725.1 uncultured Vicinamibacterales bacterium | reverse complement strand
GTCTTTGTCGAGCAAGCGCATGACGATCTTTTCGCCGAACAGAGTGGGCAGACACGAGACGCGGAAGTCGATGTCTTTCGAGGTGCCGTTGTCGGAGAAGCGGATCTTGATGCGGCCGTCCTGCGGCAGCCGCTTCTCGGCGATGTCGAGCTTCGCCATGATCTTCAGCCGCGACGTGATCGCGTCGCGGAACTTCATCGGCGGCGCCATCACGTTGTAGAGGATGCCGTCGATCCGGAACCGGACCCGGAACTCCTTCTCGTACGGCTCGATGTGGATGTCGCTCGCCCCCTTCTGAATCGCCGACATCAGCATCAGGTTGACCAGGCGGATGATCGGCGCCTCGCCACCCTGCCGCTCGAGCGACGCGATGTCGATCTGCTCCAGCTCCTGGAGCACCTCCACGTCGTCGTCGATGATCGCCGAGCTTTCCTGGAGCGCCTTCGTGACCATCTCGAGCGAAGAGGCGCTCGACATCGTGTCGGCGGCGGCGTTCGTGGGCTGCTCGCGCGGCGCGCGGCCGGGGGCCGCCGGGGCGTAATAACGCTGGATGGCTTCGAGGACCGCCGTCTCCGACGCGACAACCGGCTCGACGTTGTACCCCGTCATGAACTTGATGTCGTCCATGGCGAAGACGTTCGTCGGGTCCGTCATCGCGATCGTCAGCGTCGCGCCGGCGCGGCTGAGCGGAACGATCTGGTACTTATGCGCGGTTTCCGACGGGATCAGCTTGATGATGGCGGCGTCGATCTCGAACTGCGTGAGGTTGATCGAGGGAACCCCGTACTGCTTGCTGAGGAGCGCGGTGATCTCCTCGTCCTTGACGAAGCCAAGCTTGACGAGATTGAAACCCAGCTTGCCGCCGTTGCTCTTCTGATAGGTCAACGCCTCCTGCAACTGGACAGGCGTGATCCGCTTTTCTTTGAGCAACAGCTCGCCAATACGGACGGGCATCGTTCAGACTCTGGATCCGTGCAGTCCGCCGCGACGAGGGCGGAGCGAGTGATATCTAGGCTGGGGGAGACGATATTCGTACATGACTTGACACTTTTTGTCAAGAGCCTCGTCAAAAACCAACTCTGGCCGCGATACCCCATCCGCGGGCCGCGCGCTCGGAACCGGCCGTTACCTGGACATCCACCAGAAGCGAGGCCGTCGCCAGGTAGCTCCCACCCGCGGTAACCGCCGGCGCGCGATCCCCGGCGGTATTCAGCTGCAAACCCCCACGAACAAGCGCCTTCCTGGCGAGTCGCCCCTCGGCTCCGGCGGCAAGATTCCTGACCGCGCCCACCGGTCCGGCGGTTTTCGTCAGGTCCAGATCGACGGCCAACAGCCATCCGGCGATGGGCGCCAGCGACACCCCGGCGCGAGCCTGACGTTCCAGCTTCAAGGACCCGCGGTCACCGGCCGTCCGGAAGCTCGGCTCGGTGGCGTTTCTCAGCGTCAGCCCCGCCTTCAGACGCCCCGCGCTCGCCATCACGCCGAGATCGGCGTCAAAACGGGTGCTGCCTTTGCCGAGGAGATCGCCGGCATCCTGGAGGAGCGCCTTGCGAGCGCCGTCGGGCTGGACGGTGGACGAGGCGATGCCCCGCACCAGCTTCAGCGTGGCGCCGACGGCGATGCCGGGTGCAATGGACTGCACCAGCGTCGCGCCTGTGTGATGCGTCACGAGCGTCTCGAGCCGGACTTGCCCCGCTTCTGTATGGTTTCGGCTGTCAGCGACCCCGGCTGTAGGCATGAGAACCGGCGCAAGGATGGTTGAACGAAGGCGGTAATAGGACAGACCGACTGGCGGTGCGCCGATGGCGATCAGCAGACCCGAGCGGCTGCCCGCGCCGGGGTCACCTTCGGGGTTCACCTTCGCGCCGGTTCGGTCCAGTGTCAGGCTGAAAAACGAGCCGGAGGCAAAGCCCGCCGGGTTCCAGTAGGCGGCCGATGCGTCGTCGGCGACCGCCACGAAGGCGCCGCCCATGCCCGCGGCGCGGGTGCCGATCGCTTCGAACGTCTGGGCGCCGGCAAGACCCGGAAAAGCGGTCGCCAGGAGGGGGATCCAACGGAGCATCCTCATCATCCGCTCAGCTTAGCGTACGGGCTTCAGCCGCACGCCACGGCGCTGGTCCCTAAAGCCTACCAGCCATTGGGACTTCCGGCCCGGCGTCCCGGAAACATCGAGGGGGCGACTGTCGTATTGCTAGGTGCTAGAATCATTCGGCCAGGCCCGCGGAAAGGCGCCTGCGAATCTCCAACATTTATGGCAAATACAACACTGCAAACCGGGCCGACTCCTGCCCCGAAAAGTCTCGTGTCGCGCTTCATCGGGGTGATCACATCTCCGCGCGCGACATTCGATGCCGTGGTCGCGCACCCGAAATGGTTCGGGATGCTCGTGCTCACGACGCTCATCATTACCGTGTGCACCACGCTGCCGATGACGACAGAGGCGGGTCGCGAGGCCCTGCTCGATACGCAGGTGCGGCAGGTGGAATCGTTCGGCATGCAGGTGAACGATCAGATGTACGAGCAGATGCGCAGCCGAATCGGCATTGCGCCGTACACGACGGCTGCAGGCGTGATCGTGATGTCGCCGATCATTATCGCGCTCATCGCTGGCATCCTCTTCGCGATCTTCAACGCCGCGATGGGGGGCACCGCAACGTTCAAGCAGGTGTTCACCGTCGTCGTGCACGCAGGGGTGATCTCCGCGCTCGGGCAGCTCTTTACGGGACCGCTCAACTACATTCGCGGATCGATGGCGAGCGCGACGAATCTCTCGGTCCTCCTGCCGATGCTCCCTGATGGGTCATTTGCCGCGCGGCTTGCCGGCATGATCGACCTGTTCGTCATCTGGTGGCTCTTCGCACTGGCTGTCGGAATCGCCGTGCTGTACCGCCGGCGCACGCAGCCGATCGCGCTGTCGCTGTTCGCGGTGTACGGCGTGATTGCGCTCGGCGTCGCCGCCGTGATGAGCCGCCTGGGGGGATCGAATTGAGCCGGAACAAGAAGATTGTCATCGGGGTCGTGATCCTGCTGGTACTCGGCGCGATCGCGTACGCCAACTTCAGATTCAAGCGGGTCGAAGGGCTGGCGGTCACCACGGAAGCCGTCAAGAAACGGCGTCTCGAGGCGATCGTCTCCGCGTCGGGCAAGATTCAGCCCAAGCGCGACGTCAACATCAGCGCCGACACCATGGGCCGCGTCACGGACCTCGCGGTCAACGAAGGCGACCGGGTCGCGAAGGGACAATTCCTGCTCCAGATCGATCCGCGCAACCTCCGCACGGCGGTGCAGCGGACCGAGGCATCGCTCGCCGCGGCCCGCTCGCAGGTGGAGCTGCTGCGGGTGTCGATTGAGAGCTCGCGCGTCGCGCTGAAACAGGCGGAAGACAACCTCAACCGGCAGCAGAACCTCTGGAAGGGGGGCTTGACGACGCGCGAGACGCTCGAGCGCTCCGAGAGCGATCTGAAGCTGCGGCAGGCGGACCTGCGATCGCAGGAGCAGCAGCTGCGGACGCAGCAGATGCGCATGGAGTCCGAGAGCGCGACGGCGGCCAGCGCCCGCTTCGATCTGAGCAAGGTCCGGATCGAGTCCCCGATTACCGGCATCGTGACGCGCCGCAACATCGAGGAAGGAGAAACGGTCGTCATCGGCACCATGAACAACGCGGGAACGGTGCTGCTGACGATTGCCGACATGTCCGTCATCCAGGCGGAGGTCGAGGTGGATGAAACCGACCTTCCGACCGTGAAGCTCGGGCAGATCGCGAAGGTCACGATCGACGCGATGCCGGGCGAGACCTTTCCGGGAAGGGTCACCGAGATTGGCAACAGTCCGATCCAGGTGTCCGGCGGATCCGCGTCGACACAGGCCACGAACTTCAAGGTGGTCGTGACGCTCGACAAGGAAATCAACGAGGTCCGACCCGGATTCACCTGTACGGCCGAAATCACGACGGCGGTGCGCGACAGCGTTCTCGCGGTACCCATCCAGGCGACGACGGTCCGCGAGGTCATCGTCGACGACAAGGGAAGCATCATCCGGCCGCCGGAGAACGAGACGCAGCGGCGGCGTCCGAGCGCCTCGACTGCCCAGCCTGCCGAGCTGAAGCCCGGTCAGACGCGCAAGGAGCTCGAAGGCGTGTTCGTCGTCCAGACGAACAAGGCGGTGTTCGTGCCGCTGAAGACGGGCATCGCGGGAGAAAAGTATTTCGAGGTCCTGTCGGGCCTCAAAGAAGGTGATGCGGTCATTACGGGACCGTTTGCCTCCGTACGCTCGCTCGCCGAAGGGGCTGCGGTCAAGCCTGGCACCACCACCGAGAAGACCAAGCCGTGAACCAGTTCTACGAGTCGGCCGTGATTGCGCTCGCGTCGATCTGGTCGAACAAGCTGCGATCGTTCCTCACGGTGCTGGGGAACATCGTCGCGGTGATGTCGATCATTGCCGTGGTGTCCCTCGTGCAGGGGATGAATGGCTACGTGACGAACGCCATTCTTTCGGGGGTCGGCGCCGACAACTTTACGATTCAGCGGATGCCCGTCGTACGGTCGGAGGAGGACGAGGAACGCGTTCGCAACAATCCCCGGATCACACTCGACGAAGCGGCGGCGGTCCGGAAGTACAGCGAGAACGTGGCGGCCGTCGCGGCGCAGACCCAGGCGCGCGCGACGATGACGTTCGGGAACGAGACCGTTGACGGCGCGCAGGTCCAGGGCGTCTCGCGCGACTACGTGAACTTCGGAAGGTTCAACGCGGAACAGGGCCGGCTGATCAGCCCGGCGGAAATCGATGCGAGCCGACCCGTCACGGTCCTCGGGTGGGAAGTCGCCGACAAGCTGTTCGGACCGGCCGATCCGCTCGAGAAATCCATCAAGATCGGCACCCTCCATTTCCGCGTCGTCGGGGTCAGCGAGAAAAAGGGGTCGTTCTTCGGCAATTCGCAGGACAACTTCGCCATCATCCCGATGGGCGTCTTCCGCAAGATGTTCGGCTCGCGGATGTTCGGAATGCAGCTGCTCGTCAAACCGAAAAGCCCCGAGCTGGTCAAGACGGCCATGGACGATGCGACGGTCGCGATGCGCATCGAGCGGAGGCTTCGCCCGAGCGAGCCGGACAACTTCGGGATGTTCACGTCGGACACGTTTCTGGACATCTATAAAACGGCCACCAACGGAATTTTCGCGGTACTCATCGGCGTCGTCGCGTTGTCGCTCGTCGTCGGCGGGATCGTCATCATGAACATCATGCTGATGGTCGTCACCGAGCGCACGCGCGAGATCGGCCTGCGGAAGGCGCTCGGCGCGAGGCGCCGCGACATCGTCTGGCAGATCCTGACCGAGTCGGTGACGCTCTCCACGTTCGGCGGGCTCGTGGGTACGCTCCTCGGGTTCGGTCTCGCGCTGCTCATCAGCTCGCTTTCTCCGCTGCCCGCGTCCGTGGAGCCCTGGTCGGTCGCGATGGGCCTCGGGATCACCGCGCTGGTCGGGCTGTTCTTCGGCATGTATCCGGCGATGCGGGCGGCGTCCCTCGATCCAATCGAGGCGCTGCGGCGGGAGTAACGGCCGTCGCGGCGAAAGGCAGAAGGCAAAGAGGTCACGTGGCAGCACTCCGTTCGGGTCTCCTTCGGGAGATCGTCACGATGTCGATCGACACGCTGCGCACGAGCAAGATGCGCTCGGCGTTGACGGTGCTCGGCGTCGTCATCGGCATTACGTCGATCGTCGGGATGACCTCGCTCATCCGCGGCTTCGACGAGTCTCTGCGCGAATCGATCAGCCAGCTCGGGCCCGACACGATCATGGTGCAGAAGTGGGGCGCACTCAGTTTCGCGTCAGGCAAGAGCTTCCTCGAAGTCGCGCGGCGTCCCAACCTGTCGAGAGAAGATGCGCTGGCAATCGAGCGTGAATGCCCATCCGTCGCACTGGTCGATGTGTGGCTCGGCATATACGGCAACGCGCAGTCCCGCATCTACTACGGGCACGACAAGACGAAAGCGGTGGGCATCATCGGAGCGACGGAAAACTGGGCGGCGGTCAACTTCGCGAAGCTGGAGGCGGGGCGGCTGTTCATCTCGGCCGAGGTCGAGCACCGGCGGCAGGTGGTCGTGCTCGGACGGAACCCGTGGGAGTCGTTGTTCCCGCAGGTCGATCCGATTGGCAAGGTGGTCCGGATCGGCGCGAACGAGTTCACCGTCATCGGCGTGCTCGGCAAGCGTCCGAGCCCTGGCGGCTTCTCCAGCGGCGAAGACGACTTCGCGGTGATTCCGTTCAGCACTCACGAAAAATTCTACGGCAAAGTGCTGAAAGGCTCCGCGAAGATTTCCGCGAACAGTTTCAACCCCGCGGTATTCCGGACCGCGATGATTGCGGTCGTGCCGCGCCAGGGCATGCGCGACGACGCGATGCGCGAAGTGGAGGCGCTGATGCGCATCCGCCACAAGCTCAATCTCGAACAACCGAACGATTTCGACCTCGTCACGCAGGACGCGATCCTGAAGATCTGGGACCAGATCAGCCAGGCGACCGTGCTCGCGCTCGTCGTCATCTCGTCGATCGCGCTGATGGTCGGCGGCATCGGCGTCATGGCGATCATGATGATCTCGGTGACCGAGCGGACCCGCGAGATCGGCGTCCGCAAGGCGCTTGGCGCGCGCCGCCGTGAAATCCTCTGGCAGTTCCTGATCGAAGCGGTGTTCCTGACCTCTGCCGGCGGCGTGCTCGGCATCGTGTGCGGAAGCGGCATCGGCCTCCTCGTGCACTGGGTCTCGGGATTCCCCGTGTCGCTGCCGTGGTGGTCGTTCGCCCTCGGCATCGGGTTTTCCGCCACCATCGGGATCTTCTTCGGCCTGTTCCCCGCCATCAAGGCGTCGCGGCTGGATCCAATCGAAGCGCTCAGGTACGAATGAGCCGAAAGGTCGAACGCTGAAGTCTGAAGTTCGAATGCCTGCGTGTCCAGGCTTGTGCTTGAGTATCCATCCCCACCTCGCATAGGATTCCCTTTTACGCCTCAACGGACCACGATCGCCCTGATCCGGAGACCCCAGGAGGGTACCCGCTATGAAGGTCTACGACGCACCAAGCATCAGAAACGTGGCTCTGGTCGGCCACAGCGGCGCCGGCAAGACGCAGCTGGTCTCCGCTCTCCTCTTCGACGCCGGCGCGGTCAACCGCTTCGGCCGGGTCGACGACGGCACGACCGTGACCGACTACGATGACGAAGAAATCGCCCGGAAGCACACCCTCGCCTGCAGCCTCGCGTACGTGGAGTGGAACAAGCACAAGATCAATTTCATCGACACGCCGGGCATGGCGAACTTCCTGAGCGATGCCCGCGCCGCGCTGCGCGTCTCGGACGCCGCGCTGGTGGTCGTGGACGCCGTCGCCGGGGTCGAGGTCTCGACCGAGAAGATCTGGGCCTCCGCCGAAGAGCTCGAGTTGCCGCGCCTCATCGTCCTCAACCGGCTGGACCGCGAGCGCGCGAGCCTCGATCGCTCCATGGAGTCGCTGCGCGCGGTGTTCGGGCGCGCGGTCGTCCCGCTGCAGCTCCCAATCGGCGAAGAGAAGTCGTTCCGCGGGGTGGTGGATCTGGTTGCCATGAAGGCGTGGACGTTCGCAACCGACGGCAGCGGCAAGGCGTCGGACGCGGCGATTCCGGCCGAGCTCCAGGCGCAGGCGCAGGCCGCGCGCGAAGCGCTCATCGAGATGGTCGCCGAAGCGGACGACGCGCTGATGGAGAAGTTCTTCGACTCGGGCACGCTGACCCAGGACGAGCTGCTGTCGGGCCTGAAGCGCGGCATCGTCGCCTCGCGCATCTTGCCCGTGCTTTGCGCGTCCGCCGCCGCCAACATCGGGATGCAGCCGCTGCTCGACGCGCTGATCGCGTACGTGCCATCGCCCGCGGAGCGCGCCATGAAGGGCAAGGACGCCAGGACCGGCGACGACGTCCGCGTCGAGGCGGCCGACAGCGGCCCCGCGGCCGCGTTCATCTGGAAGACGGTGGCGGATCCCTTCGCCGGCCGCATCACGATGTTCCGCGTCGTCTCCGGGGCGCTCAAGGCGGACTCGACCGTGCACAACGTCACCAAGGACACGCCGGAGCGCCTCGGGCACCTGGTCCTCCTGCAGGGCAAGACGCAGACGCCGGTGCCGGAGATCAAGGCGGGCGACATCGGCGCGGTGGCGAAGCTGAAGGAGAGCCAGACGAGCGACGTGATCGCCGACAAGGCGGTACCGTTCACGCTCCCCGCGATCACGTTTCCGGAACCGGTGATTTCGTATGCGATCGAGCCGAAGAGCCGCGGCGACGAGGAGAAGATCAGCACGGCGCTGCACCGGCTGCGGGAAGAGGATCCGACGATCAGCTACACGCGCGATGCGCAGACGAAGGAGTTGCTCCTCGCGGGGCAGGGACAGCTCCACATCGAGGTGACGGTCGCGAAGCTCAAGCGCCGCTTCGGCGTCGAGGTCGTCCTGAAACTGCCCAGGATTCCGTACCGCGAGACCATTACCGCGTCCACCGAGGCGCACGGCCGGCACAAGAAGCAGACCGGCGGCCACGGGCAGTTCGGCGACTGCAAGATCAGGGTTGAGCCGCTCCCTCGCGGCAGCGACTTCGAGTTCGTGGACGACATCTTCGGCGGCTCGATTCCGCGTCAGTTCGTCCCGGCCGTCGAGAAGGGTATTCAGGACGCGCGGACCCGCGGATATCTCGCCGGGTACCCGATGGTCGATTTCC
>CAYZBZ010000169.1:0-8733 GCA_964476725.1 uncultured Vicinamibacterales bacterium | reverse complement strand
AGTTGGTCCGGTCGCGATCGGCTACTTCGTCGTGTACACGAGGTAATCGGCCCTTTTGCGATCCTCGTCGCCTGGTGCGACCGAGTCGAGATCGCCGACGGGTATCATCGACACGACCGCCACCCGGCGCCCTTCGAGGCGGCGACGGACCCGTTCCGCGGTCCCGGTGCCGAAATCGCTGTGGAACGCGCCCGTGAAGTGCACGATGGTCCCAGGACGCTCACCCTGCTGCGCAAACGCTCCGGCGATCGATTCCGCCATGGTCTCATCCTTCACGCACTGCGCCCAGTAGTACCGCTCCGTCGTCGCCTCGACGCCGCCGGAGCCGGCGCCTGCAGCCGGATGGCCGCCCATCTGTCCGGCGAAGCGGTCGAAGTAAGGACCGCGCGGGCATTCCAGGTCTCGCGCCGCGAGCGAGCGGTCGGCTGACGTCATGGCGTCGACCGCCGTCTTCCCGGACTTCGCGATTTCCGACGCGATGCGGCGCGGCACGTTCGACGCGACGACTGGCCACCGGTGGGCTTTTGCGATCTCCACGAGCAGTCGATAGTCAGTGGCATATCGCGGCCACGGCCGCGACGTCTCGAGGAAGTCCTCCTCGCGCACCGTGCCGGCCAGGTACGCGTCGAGAGACGGCTGCACGTCCCGTTCGAACATCTCGAGGGACAGCGTCACCGGCACCCGGCGGCGGCCCAGTCCCTCCAGTACTGCCGCCTCGAGACGATGGGTATTGGGATCGTCGTGCTGCTCGCCGACGAGCACCACGTCGGCGCGGGCGAGATCGGCCAGCATGCTTTCGAAGTCGGTGAAGGCGTTGCGGCGCGTGTCATACACGCGCTGAGGCACGTAGGCCGACACCTCTCCCTGACGAACGGCTGGGGGTGTCGGCGCCGGCGGCGCCGCCGACTGCGACAGGACGAAGATGAGAACTAGTCCCGCGATCATGTGTCATTGTTCGGCGCGCCGCCACGGTTGTCAATCACCCCGAGGGAATCGTTTCAGCCGGCGTCGGTCCCGGACGGGTCGTCGACGTAGCGATCCCGAAGATGGACCGGCGCAGACTTCTTCCGCAGGCGCAGATTGATCATCTCCACGAACACCGAGAACCCCATCGCGAAGTAGACGTACCCCTTAGGAATTTGCTGGCCGAAGCCGTCGAGCAGCAGGGACATTCCGATGAGCAGCAGGAAGCTCAGCGCGAGCATCTTGACGGTCGGATGCTTGTGGACAAACGCGCTGATGGGCTCCGCCGCGAGCATCATGATAGCGACCGACAGGATGACGGCGGTGATCATCACCCACAGCTCGTCCACCATGCCGACGGCCGTGATCACCGAGTCGAGCGAGAACACGATGTCGAGCAGCATGATCTGGATGATGACGCTCATGAAGGACGCGGCGACCCTGCTCGACGCGTGCCCCTCGTCTCCTTCGAGCTTATCGTGGATCTCGAAGGTGCTCTTCGCGAGCAGGAAGAGCCCTCCGATGATGAGAATCAGATCGCGGCCCGACACGCCGTGGCCGAGCGCGAAGAAAAGCGGGGTGGTCAGCCGCACGATCCACGCGAGGGAGAACAGCAGCAGCACGCGCGTCAGCATCGCCCCGAGCAACCCCACGCGCCGGGCGCGCGGCTGCTGATCCGCCGGCAGCTTGCCGGAGAGGATCGAGATGAAGATGATGTTGTCGACGCCGAGCACGATCTCGAGGAAGGTCAGCGTCGCGAGGGCAATCCAGATCTGCGGGTCAGTGAGCGATTCCATCATCTCCCCTGTTGAATGCCGCCATCAGCGTCACACGCCGTAGCTCTCGGCGTCCCAGATCAGCCCGAGCTCCGACGGCGGTCCCATGAAGCCGAGCAGAGCGGACGCCGCCACGACCGCGGGGCTTGCGAGGTAGCCCTCGCCGCCCAACCCCATGCGGTTCTGCCAGTTCCGGTTGAACGACGTGATCGCGCGCTGCCCCGGCGTCAGCGCGTCCGGCCCCTGGCCGAAGCACGGGCCGCACCACGACTGACGAATCTGGCCGCCGACCGATCGGAGGACCTGCGCGATGGACTCGCCGCCGAGGCGCGGGTCGGCGATTTCGATTTGACGGCCGACGCCGCCCGATCCCGGGAAAATCGCGAACTCGCGCGCCACCTTCCTGACGCCGTGCATGCGCGCCGCGCGCAGCACCAGCGCCGCCTGCAGCAGATCGTCGTAGCTGCCGTTCGTGCAGGAGCCGATCATCGCCTTGTCGAACGACAGACGCTCGCGCGCGACCTCTTCGGCCGGAAACGCGTTGCCCGGACTGAAGGGCTTCGCGATCATCGGCCGCACGTCGGCAAGATCGATCGTCTCGTCGATCTCGTACACCGCGTCCAGGCCCGGGGCGACCGCCGGATAGGGGAGCTCGGTGATGCCCTTGCGACGGTACCACTCGTACGTGATCTCGTCCGGGGCGAAGATCCCGTTCAGCGCCTCCGCCTCCGCCATCATGTTCGCGATCGTGTTGCGATACGCGATCGGCAGCTGCCTGTCGGCGTCCACGAGCTCGACCGACATGCCCTGCGACTGCCTGGCGCCCCACCGCCGCAGCAGCTCGAGGACGATGTCCTTGCCGCCAACCCAGGGCTGGAGCGCCCCCTTGAAGATCACGCGGCGCTGTTTTGCCAGCGTGACGTAGATGTATCCGGTCGACCACCCCAACCCCAGCGTCGTCGATCCCACGCCGATGCCGACGGCGCCATACGCGCCATAGGCCCGGCTGTGCGAGTCCGCGCCGGGGATGAACTGCCCGGGCATCACCAGCCCCTGTTCCGGGAAATAGAAATGGAAAATGCCGTCGCCCGGCGTCGCGTAGTACGGCTTCCGGATGCCGTGCAGCCGCGCGAACTCGCGGCCGATGCTCGTCTGCTTCTCGTCGGCGTCAAGACCCGTGAACACGAAGTGGTCGTTGGCGATCGCGGCCTGCCGCGGCTCGATGGTATTCCCGCCGGTGATCTGGTTGAACGTGTGGATCGAAAAGGGCGCGGTGCCGTCCGACGCCGGCAGCAGATCCGCGTAGACCCGCAACGTCATGCCCGGCGTCAGATCCCGGGCCTTGACATCCTTGTCCACGCGGTGCGCCCAGATGATCTGCTCGGTGGTCGTCATCCCGCGCGCGTCGCGCGCGTCCGGCCAGTCCACGGACGGCTTCGCCAGGACGGACTGCCTGAACTCCCGCCGGCCGACCGAGAAGATGCCGCCGCTCCGCCGAATCTCTTCTTCCTTCGGCGAGAGCGGGACCGGGTCGTAGCCCTTCCCCTGTGTGTCGTTCGTGAGGCGGCGCGTGACGGGATCGAAGCTGAACGCGTCGCCGTCCTGCGCGTCGGCGACCGCCTCGGGGCTCTGCACCACGTGCAGGCCGAGATTGAAGCTGTTGCGCCGGAAGATGTCCCCCATGTCGTTGCCGCAGACGATGACCATTTCGAGCCCCGCTTCTTCGGCGACCCCCTTGAGGCCGGCCGGGCTCATCTCGCGCGACGATCCGATGGCAAAGCGGTCCCCCGCGATGATGAAGTTCTCGCCGCGGTGCACGCGCGCCCGGAAGTCCGGCATCAGGTGACGGAACGAGCCCGCCTTCCACTTCTCGTCGAGCGTGTCGAGGCTCTCGGACACGCAGTCGGTCGCCGGCGTGATCTGATCGGTGTCGATGGCGTTGAGCTTCTTTGCGAACGTCGTGCCCGGAAGGCTCATCGGGTCCCAGAATATGAGCGCCTTTCCCCGGATGAGGTTGTCGTGCTGGCGGCCGTCGACGTCGCCGGTTCGATCCGGCAGGGACGCGGGCGTCACGCCCGGTTTCATTACTGCAGGCTCAATCCGGTGCATAGGGATCTCAATGCTAGCACTGCTTCCGGAGGCGGCCCTTCAAGGCTGCTCGCGGTTCGGCGCCGACGGCTGAAATCCTGAACACTGCCGCACGGGAATCGGCGGATACCGGGGGAAGCGCGGATCGCTGAAGGAGAGCCGGCACCGGTAGAACTGCGAACCACGGCCGGTGACGATCTGCACGTGCGCGCACCGCTCGCACAACCCCGCGCGCATACTGTGCGCTTGCCCGGACCCGCGCGGATCGTTCATCATGATCGCATGTTCAATTCGGAAGCGCTGACCCGAGGAGTGCGCGTCACCGTCCATTCGGAATATGCCTCCGGCAAATCCGAGCCCTCGAGGAACCAGTGGTTTTTCCTGTACACGGTCACCATTTCTAATGAAGGGACCGAAACGGTCCAGCTGCTGACACGTCACTGGCTGATCACCCACGGCACCGGCCACATCGACGAGGTCCGCGGCCCCGGCGTCGTCGGCAAGCAGCCGATCCTGAAGCCGGGGGAGTCCTTCGAGTACACGTCCGGCTGCCCGCTCCCCACGCCGTTCGGCGTGATGGAAGGCACGTACCTGATGGTGACGGAGGCCGGCGAACGCTTCGACGCGAAGATTGCGCCGTTCACGCTCTCGGAGCCGTACACCGTGCATTGATCTCTGGAACCCTAGAACTGCCCGTCGATCGCCAGACTCTCCTGCAGCATCTTCAAATACGCGCGGCGCGGGATCTCGACCGCGCCGAACTGCTCGAGGTGCGGCGTGACCCACTGAATGTCGAGCAGCCGAAATCCGCGTGCGCGCAGGCGATCGACGAGGGCGACCAGCGCGACCTTGGACGCGTCGGTCGCCAGGTGAAACATCGACTCGCCGAAGAAGGCCCCCCCGAGCGCGACGCCGTACACACCTCCGACGAGCCGCTCCTCCTGCCACGTTTCGATGGAGTGCGCCAGCCCTGCGTCGTGCAGCGCCACGTAGCTCTCGATGATCTGAGCGTCGATCCAGGTGCCCGGATCGTCCCCGCCACGCTCCGCCTCGGCGCAGCCCCGTATGACCGCGTCGAAGTCGCGATCGATTTCAACCCGGAACCTGCCGCCGCGTGCGCGCCGCGCGAGACGCGATGGAATGTGGAAGCTGTCGAGCGGGATGATGCCGCGCGGATCCGGCGAGTACCACCGAATCTCGCCGGCGCCCACACCCATCGGGAACCAGCCGCTCGAATACGCTGATACCAGCAGATCCGATGGAATCATGACGCCGCGGGAGCCGAGCGCACGCACGGCGATCCCGGCCATACCGTGGCGCTGCTGCTTCCGTCCTCCGGCATCACACCTCCTGCTGTTGATTGTGTCACGACCGATGGCGCAGACTGCTCGAGGGTTCTCAGTGGACCCTTGAGACCCTTGAGACCCTCGCGTCACTCGGATCGCAGCGCGGTCGCCGGGTCGACGCGCATCGCGCGTCGGGCGGGCGCGAGACAACCCAGCAGTCCGGCGGCGAACAGGATCAGCGGCGCGAGGACGAAGGTCGCCGGATCGTGGGCGTCGACGTCGAACAGCATCGTCTGCAGGTAGCGCGTCAGCGCGAACGCCGCGCCCACCCCGATGCACACGCCCGCGAAGACGAGCTTCAGTCCTTCCGTCAGGACCAGTGTCAGCAGATCGGACGGCCGCGCCCCAAGCGCGAGGCGGACGCCCATTTCCTGGACGCGCTCCGCGACAGAGAACGACACGACGGCATACAACCCCACGACAGCCAGCGTGACCGCGAGCGCCGCAAAGACGCCGACGAGAAACATGTGGAAGCGACGGCTCGCGACGGAGGTGTTCAGCACCTCCTCCATCGTGCGCACGCGTGCCACCGGCTGGTTCGGGTCTATCGCGAGCACGGCCGCGCGCGCGGGTCCCGCAAGCCCCCTCGGGTCTCCGGTCGCCCGAAGCACCACCGCCATCTGCTCGCTCGGATCCTGGAGGTGGTGCACGTACACCTGCGGACGGAGGGCGATGTCGAGCCCGGTGTGCCGCGTATCGCCCACGACACCGGCGACCGTATACCACGTGGCGTCCTGCTCGTAGCTCGCCAGCTTCAGACGTCGCCCCACCGCGCTTTGATCCGGCCACACGGTTCGGGCCATCGTCCCGTTGATCACCGCTCGTGGAGGTCCATCGGCTCGCGTGCTGTCAGGGAGCTGCTCCCCCTCGAGGAGCGGAATCCCCATCGCGCGGAAGTAACCAGGGGTGACGACTCGATAGTCGGAGATGATTTCCTGTCCCGGCTCGGGGCTCGGGCGACCCTCGACGGTGACGAGCGTCAGGCTCTCGCGACCGCTCAGGGGAAGGCCCGAGGTCACACCCGCGACCTCGACGCCCGGCAGCGCCGAGACGCGAAGCAGGAGCATCTCGAAGAACGCCGCCGCCCGCGCCGAGGGGTACGCGGGCTTCGGTAATGCAATCTCCATCGTCAGCATCCGGTCGCTCCTGAAGCCGGTCTGCACGCGCGTCAGCCTGACGAACGTCTGGATGAGCAGCACCGAGCCGATGAGCAGCATGACCGCGAGCGTGACCTCGAGTACGACGAGCGCGTTGCGGGTTCGATTCGCGTTCCGGCCGCCAATCGTGCCACGCGCCCCTTCGCGCAACCCGTCGGCCGTCTCGTACCGCGTGCTGTGCCATGCGGGGAAGATACCGAACGCGAGGCCGGTCAACACCGAGACGACGGTCGTGAACGCCAGCACCCGCCAGTCGAAGCCAGCCTGCGCCAGCGCGGGCAGCGTGGCGGGCAGCAGCGTGAGCAGCGCGCGGAGCATCCACCACGCGATGACGAGACCCGCCGCGCCGGCGAGCACCGCGAGCACCAGACTCTCGACGAGCAGCTGCGTCGCCAGGAGTGCGCGGGACGCCCCCAGTGCCGTGCGGATGTACACCTCCCGTTGCCGCGCCGCGGCGCGCACGAGCAGGAGGTTGGCGACGTTGGCGCAGGCGATGAGCAGCACGAACCCGACGGCGGTCAGCAGCGCCAGCAGTGCGGGGCGTACGGGCCCGACGAGCTGCTCGCGCAGCGATATCACCCGCACCGTCCACCCCGCGTTCGATCGCGGGGCCTCGCGCGCGATGTCGGCCGCGATCCGCGCGAGGTCCGCCTGCGCGTCGGCTGTGCTCACGCCCGGCTTCAGGCGCCCGATGAGCGCGAAGCTCTTGCCGCCCCGATTGCGCCGCTGCTCCGGGTTGAGAACGTCGAGCGTCCAGATGACCGGGTTCAGCGAGAAGCCGAACCCTTCCGGCAGTTCCCCCGCCGCGGGAAAACGAAACCAGGCGGGCAGCACGCCCACGATCGCCGCAGGCTCGCCGTTCAGCGAGATGACGCGGCCTGCGACGCCGGGATCCGACGCGAAGCGGCTCTGCCAGAGGCCGTGGGCGATGACGACGAGCCGCCCGCCTCCTTCGTCGGCCTGCGCGAACGTTCGCCCGATCGCAGGCCTGACGCCGAGCACGTTGAAGAACTGCCGGCTCACGCGCACCGCCCCGATCCGCTCCGGCTCTCTCTCCCCCGTGAGGGTGACCTGTTCGGTGCGCATCGACGCGAAACTCTCGAACGTGGTGTTCCGCTCGAGGTAGTCGACGAAGTCGGCGCCAGACGCCGGCAGGCGATCGAAGCCCAGCCGCTGCTGGATCTCGTCGCTGAACTCCCAGGGCATGACGATCCGATCCGGCTCCGGATACGGAAGCGGACGGAGCAGCACCGCGTCGAACACGCTGAAGATCGCCGCGTTCGCGCCGATGCCCAGCGCCAGCGTCACAATCGCGACGGCCGCAAAGGCGGGCCGTCTCGCGAGTCCTCGGATGGCGTAGCGAACGCTGTGCATGTCGTCTGGATCTTCTCCTATTCTGTATGATGGAGTGTTGGCGGACAAAGGAGAAACCAGACGATGGCGAAGCTGACGGTGGAAGGGTTCGGGACCGCTGAGGTTGACGACGGGAAGCGGCTCGTGCTGGCGATCGAGCAGGATGCGCACGTGGATGTGCTGCACGCGTGCGGCGGGAACGCGCGATGTACGACGTGCCGGGTGGAATTCATCGCCGGCGAGCCGCCGCGGATGACCGCGGCCGAGCGTCAGGTCCTCGCCGCCCGCGGAGTGACCAACGCGCGCCTCTCGTGCCAGATCGTCTGCGACCACGACATGACCGTCCGCGCCATCAGCCGTCTCGAGGGCAGCGGCCGCCCCGATCCCGGGCCCACCCCGGCGCCGGAGATCACTCCCCCGCCTCAGTGGACTTGACGAGGTTCACGGTTCACGGTTCACGGTTCAGACTTGGCTGTGTATCGACGCCGAATCGTCGGCAGCAGATATTCCCTGAACGCGCGGTCGAAGTCGTAGCGCGGCGCAAAGCCCCAGTCGCGGCGCGCCGCGGAGTCGTCCACATCGGCCGGCCACGAGTCGACGATCCCCTGCCGCTTCTGATCGGTCTCCCAATCGATCCGAGCGGCGGGGAACGCCTCGAGCACGACGTCACGGATGTCCTCAGCCGACCGGCTGAAGGCGGCCACGTTGTAGGCCGTCCGCGTCAGCCGCTCGCGCGGCGCGGACGCGAGCGTCATCAGCGCATCCACGCCGTCAGGCATCACCATGAAGGGAATGCGCGTGTCCGGACGAACGAAGCAGGCGTAGGGTTCTCCTTGGGCGGCGGCGTGGATCATCTCGGGCGCGTAGTCGGACGTGCCGCCGGAAGGAACGGTCATGGCGGAAATGAGTCCGGGGAAACGGACGGCACGAAAATCCACACGGCCCGCCATCGAGTCGGCCGACAGCTGCTTGTAGTGCCTGGCGTAGTACTCGCCGAGTTGCTCGCAGTACAACTTGTTGCACCCGTACATCGTCGTCGGATGCGTCCAC
>CAYZBZ010000168.1:0-8754 GCA_964476725.1 uncultured Vicinamibacterales bacterium | reverse complement strand
GGGCGGTACAGGATTCGAACCTGTGACAGCCGGCGTGTAAAGCCGGTGCTCTACCGACTGAGCTAACCGCCCTACGTCCCGGCATCACTCCACTATGTCGGGCTCGCCGGCCTCACGGCCAAAAAACGATTATAGCCACGATCGGCACCGCCGGCAAGAGAGCGGCCGCGGACGGCTAGCCCCGCGCCTTCCACGCGAGTACCGCCAGGACGAGCACCAGTCCCAGGACGGCACGGTATTCCCGGTTGCGAAGCGCGCGCGCGGCGCTGAAGCGGCGGCGCTCGCCCGCCGCTTTGCCATCCCGATAGGCGGCATACGCGCCCCCGAACTTCTCGGTCAGGTGCGCCTCCTCGGTGCGGATGGCGGCCGTCAGGGTGATCGCCAGATACGCCAGCACCAGCACCGAGACGATCGCGCTCGCGGAGGCGATCGCCAGACCGATCCCGACGAGCGTCGATCCGAAATACAGCGGGTGCCGAGTGAAGGCGTAAGGGCCGGACGAGGTGACCTCGCGTCCCTTCTCGAGGTGACCCGCGGCCCACACGCGCACGGCTTCGCCGGCGATCGCGACCGCGGCGCCAGCGGCAAGACTGCGCGCGGTCGGCCGTGCCAGCCACACGGCGAACACGCTCGACACGAAGCCGATCGTGACGCGAAGCCTGGCGATGCGGCGCAGCAGACTCATTGCTGCAGGCGCTGCTGGATAGCGGCGGTGACTTCGGACACCGGAATGGCCGCGAGGCACCACGACGCCTGGCGACAGCGCCGCTCGTAATGGCAGCCGCACGACCCGAACCGCGACACCGCCACGTCGTCGGGCGCCCATGGACCGTTGCGGGCGGGATCGGTCGGCCCGAACACCGAGACCGTCGGCGTCCCCGCGGCGGCCGCGATGTGGAGCGGACCGGTGTCGCCCGACACCATCAACGACGCGGCGCGCGACAGTGCGAGCAGATCGGCCAGCGTGGTGGGAGGAGCCATGCGCGCCACGCCCGCGGATGCCTCAACCACCGCGCGCGCGAGCCCCTCCTCGCCGGGACCCCACAGCACGAACGACGGCATCTGGCGCACGTCCTGGAGGAACACCGCCAGTGCCCCGTAGCGATCCGTGGGCCACCGCTTGTTCGGCCAGGCGGCCCCGGGGTTGATCAGCGCGAACGCCCGCTCGCCAGCGAGCGCGGCGTGCACCTGCCGCAGCGCTTCGGACTGAACAGGCGCAAGCGGAAAAACGACGCGCTCGTCATGGACGCCGAGCGTGCGCAGCAGTCGCAGGTTCTTCCGGATGACGTGGAGCTCGTCCGGCTCGAGCCGCCCGCAGCCGTCATCGTCGGGCGCAAGCGGATCGTCGGTCGCGGAGTAAAAAGGTCGCGCCGCCTTCTCGCGCAGGTGCCAGATCGAGAACCCCAGCACGCGCGCGGCGCCCGAGGCGCGCGCGAGCACGGCCGACTTGAGCAGCCCCTGAAGATCGATGGCCGCGTCGTACCGGGTCTGCCGCATGCGCCGGGCGGCCTCCGTCCATCCCGCAATCGACGGCCGCTCGAGCACGATCGCGCGATCGACCACCGTCACCAGGTCGACCATGGCGCGATGCCTGGCGTCGACGAGCCAGTCGATCCTGGCGTCAGGAAATGCCGCGCGGAGCGCGGCGGCGGCCGGCACGGCATGGATGATGTCGCCGAGGGCGCCCAGCCGCACGATGAGGACATTCATCCGCGGATTCGAGCCAGCAGGTCGCGGGTGGAATGATCCTTGGGATCGCCGACGATCGCGATGCGCCCGCCGTAGGCGAGCACGGTCTCGCGCTCGGGAACGGTGTCGGCGGTGTAGTCGGTCCCCTTGCAGTGCACGTCCGGTTTCAGCAGAGTCAGCAGCGCGGCGACGGTCGGCTCGGGAAAAATCGTGACGTAGTCCACGCCACGCAGCGCCGCGACGAGATCGGCGCGATCCGCAGCCGGGAGGATCGGACGGCCCGGACCCTTGCGCCCCGCCATGATGTCGTCGTTCACCGCGACGACGAGACGGTCCGCCTGCGCGGCGGCGGCCTGCAGATACCGGATGTGGCCGGCGTGCAGGAGATCGAAGCAGCCGTTGGCGAAGGCAATCGTGCGGCCGGCGCGGCGATCGGCGCTGACCAGATCCACGAGCCGCTCGCGTGAAACGACCTTGTCAGTCACTGTCGGCACGTACCGCCTCGCGGAGCTCCTCGGCGATGAGGGTCGCGGTGCCCCGCTTCATCACGACGATGCCGCCGGCGTAGTTGGCGAGATGGGCCGCTTCGATGAAACTCGCGCCCGCCGCGAGCGCCAGCGTCATCGTGGCGATCACCGTGTCGCCGGCGCCCGTGACATCCGCGATCTGATCGGAACCGAAGATCGGGATGTGGACCGTCGGCCGATCCGCTTCGAACAGCGCCATGCCTCGGCTGCCGCGCGTGATCAGGACCGCCGACGACCTGGTGCGCGTCAGCAGCTCGCGGCCCGCGCGCTCGAGGACGCGCGTGTTCTCGCCGATCCGGACGCCGAAGAGCTGCTCGACCTCCGATTCGTTCGGCGTGCAGGCCGTGAATCCGCGGAAGGTCAGGAGCGCGTAGCGCGAGTCCACCAGCACCCGCGGCGCCACGCGGCCGCGGCGGCGAAGCTTCCGGCGCGCCTGGGCGACGAGCGCGGGGGTCACGACGCCGCTGCCGTAGTCGGACACGAGCAGCGCATCGCATCGCGACGCGGCGGTGACGAGCTTCGCCGCGAGCGCGCGGCGGTCCGCGTCGCTCAACTGCGGCCCGGCGGCGCGATCGATCCGCACCACCTGCTGCTTGGCCGAGTGGATGCCACCGGCCAGGATGCGGGTCTTCGTCGGCGTGCGAAAGCGCCGCGGCCGCAGCACGCCGCGGACGTCGACGTGGGGGCGCATGGCTTCGAGCAGCCGGCGTCCGGTGTCGTCCTGGCCCGTCACGCCCACAGCGACCGCCGTCCCGCCCAGCGCCGCGATGTTGCTCGCCGCGTTGCCCGCCCCGCCGGGGACAATCGCCGTCGAGTCGTAGTTGAGGATCAGGACCGGCGCTTCGCGCGAGACGCGCGAGATGTCGCCGTAGATGAACTCGTCGACGATCAGGTCGCCGAAGACCGCCGTCCGCACTCCGGCGAACCCTTCGATGAGCTCGAGCAGCCGCCCCGGGTTCACCGGTGTCGTGCGAAGTGTCGGCATCAGGAGGCGCGCAGGATCCAGGAGACGGCTCCCATCACGTTATCAACGATCGCCGCCGGCTGCACCTGCGCCTGTGGCGACGCTTCCTCGGTCCGTCCATAGCCGGTACGGACCAGGACGCCGCGGGCGCCAACGCGACTGCCAGCCTCGAGGTCATGCCACCGGTCGCCGACCACGAACGAGTCCGCCAGGCTGATCCCCAGATCGGCTGCCGCGCGCGTCAACATGCCGGCGCCCGGCTTCCGGCAATCGCACGCCTGTCGATAGGCGGGGACGGCTGCCTCCGGATGATGCGGGCAATAGTAAAAGGCATCGACGTGGGCGCCGCCCGCGCTGAGGCGCTCGGTGATGTGCCGGTGCGCCTCGGCGACAAATGACTCCTTGAAGATCCCGCGCGCGATTCCTGCCTGGTTCGTCACGACGACCACGGCAAAGCCGCCGCGGTTCAGCAACCGCACGGCATCGACGGCATAGGGAAAAACCACCAGCCGTTCGAGACGATCGAGGTACCCGGCCTCTTCGAGCAGCGTGCCGTCTCTATCGAGGAAGACTGCGCGTCTTGACATTGATTATCGTCGGTTCAAGGGTTCATGTTCCAGTCTTCCCACGACGGCCTCGAACACCGCGGCGGCTGTAATCCCCCGCATGCACCGGTGATCGATGGGGCAATCGCGCAGCATGCAGGGGCGGCAGAAGACCTGGTGCACGAGCACGTCGTGATCGCCGAGCGGCGCGGTCACCCGGTCGTCGGTCGGACCAAAGATCGCCACGACCGGCACCCCGATTGCGGCCGCCAGGTGCATCGCGCCCGAGTCGTTCGACACGAACGCGCCGCACCGCGCGAGCACCCCCGCGAGCAGCCTCAGGTCGGTGCGTCCGATCAGGTTCACAGGCCGGACGTGCGCGGGCAGCGACGATTCTATCTCACGCCCGGCATCGCGATCGGCCGGCGCGCCGAGGAGCAGGCACACCGCGCGCCGCGACTCGGTCAGTCGCACGACGACGTCGGCGACCCGCCGCGGGGGCCATCGCTTCGCGTGGCCGTACGCCGCCCCGGGCGCGAAACCGACGATGGGGGCGGATCCGTCGATGCCGTGATGCGCCAGTACCGCGTCGGCGCGGCGCACCGTTTCGCCGCGGACCGCCAGGCGCGGCAGCGACTCGGGCATCTCGATGCCGAGACCCCGCACCAGCTCGCCGTAGTAAGCAGACTGATGGAGATGGCGCGCCTTCGGCCGCTGGATTGCGCGCGTGAGCAGCCAGCCGCGGAGATTCGCGGCGTAACCCCATCGCTCGGGAATCCCGGCGCGCCGCGCGGTCCAGGCCGCGCGAAAGGAGCTCGGCAGCAGCAGGGCGGCGTCGAAGCGCCCCGCCGCAAGCACCGCCGGTTCATTTTGCCGTAACCGGCCGGGTGTATCCGTGGAGCCAAGCGCGATCAGCTCGTCCGGCGCCGCGGGCGTCTCTTCTTCGAAAATCGCCGCGACGGATCCGGACGCCACGATCGCGATCTCGGTGCCGGGAAACGCGGCACGGACGGCTCCAAGCGCGGGCAGCGCCATGACCGCGTCACCGAGCCAGTTCGGCGCGCGCACGACGAGGCGGGACGGGGGTTCAGAGTTCACGGGTTCAGGGTTCAGGGTTCAAGGTTCTCCGACACCTCGTCCGTCGTTGCGGCCGGAAACATGCCTTTCACGTTTTCCCCTCCCGGCACGTCACGCCATCGGCGGTGCATCCACAGCCACAGCTCCGGGTAACGCCGCACGTACATCTCCAGCACGTCGGTACAGCGCTGGGTGAACTCACGGATCGCATGCTCCTCGTCGGCCCGCGGCGGGTCGACGGCATGCTCGTACACCATGCGGAAGCGTCCACCGGGCATCGGCAGCGCGAAGACCGGCACGACCGGCGCCCCCGTGCGCAGCGCCAGCGCCGCGAGCGCGGAGGTCGTCGCCGCCGGGCGGTCGAAGAAATCGACGTAGACCGCGTCCGCGGGCTGCATGTGCTGATCGATGAGGAACGCGACAGCCTGGTTCGCTTCGAGCGCGCGCAGCACGCGGCGGATCGCCCCGCGCCGGTAGATCACCGTGTTGCCCGTCTTCGTCCGGACGGATTCGAGCAGGTCGTGCAGCAGCGGGTTATCGAGGGGCCGCGCGAGCACCGCCATGGGCTTGAGCGCGAGCGCGTGGACGAGCGCGTTGATTTCCCAGAACCCGAAGTGCCCCGTGAACAGCAGCACGCCGCGTCCCTGCGCGTGCGCGTGCACCACGCGGTCTTCCCCGTCGAACTCGACGCACGCGAGCATCTCGTCGGGCCGCATCGTGCTGAACTTGAGCAGCGCGGCAAGGAGGCGGCCGAAATGCGAGAACATCTCTCTCGAGATCGCGCGGCACTCCGCTTCCGTCCGGACCGGGAACGCCGCGCGCAGGTTGTCGATCGCCATGCGCCGGTGCGCGCGATCGAACAGATAAAACGCCCGGCCGAGCAGCGTGCCGGCGGCCAGCACCGCGCGCATCGGCAGAACGCGGACGGCCGCGACCACGCTGACCACGGCCAGGTATTCGAGCCGGTGCCTGACCGACGGGCCGGGGCGCCCCGGCGCCGTGCTGGTGGAAGAATGCTGGTCAGCCAACGGTGATGTCGCGGGCCGCGCCCACCGATCCGGCAAGCCAGCGCCGGAAGTCCGGGAGCGGATCGGGCTCCATTGTAAGCGGCACCCACCCGGCCGGCATGGGAAACGGGCGGTGCGGCAGCAACCGCACGTAGTCCTTTTCCGTCGTCAGCACCATCTCGGCCCCCTCCCCCCTCGCCGTCGCGAAAATCCGCTGCACGTCGCGCCTGGAGTACGGATGGTGATCGGCGAACGCCAGCGTGCGCGCGAGCGTGTATCCGGAAGCCCGCAGGTCCTCGAAGAATCGCTCGGGGAAAGCAATCCCCGCAAACGCCACAGCAGGCTGCGTTATGGCCACCTCGGCAGGCGCGGCAAGGCCGCGAGGGCTGCCGAGCGCGCGTCTGACGCGAAAGACGGGAATCTCGAGCCCCCCCGCATCGATCTCGACGTCGGCGTCCGCCGCCAGAATCGCGTCGGCGGCGATGACGGTGTCGAGCGGCTCGCGCAGGCGTCCGCCCGGAAACGTGACCGGGTGCGCGACGTCGTCGCGTCCGATGATGAGCAGGTCGACGTCGCGTTCCAGCTGCAGGTGCTGGAAGCCGTCGTCGAGGATGTGGATCGTCGCGCCGAGATGATGCTCGGCGAGGCAGCCGGCGAGATACCGATCCGCCGAGACCAGCACGGACGCGCCCGCGAGCTGACGCGCGAGCATCAGCGGCTCGTCCCCTGAGCGGCCGAGATCCGCGCGAATGCCGTCCGGGTCGCGCACGACCACCACGCCGTCCTGCGGGCGGGTCCGGCCGTAGCCGCGGCTCAGAATCGCGGGCCGCTCCCCCATCGACAGCAGCTCGCGCGCGATCGTCGCGACCATCGGCGTCTTGCCTCGCCCGCCGACCGCCAGGTTGCCGACGCTGATGACAGGGCAGCGCAGCCGGCGGCGCAGATCCGGACGTGCGGCGTAGCGTTCGCGACGCCGCCGCGCCATCGCCGCGTAGAGGGCGCTCATCACGTGTCCAAGAGTCTAACGTTGCAAAGTTCTGACGTTCTAAAGCCCAAAGCCTGGAGCCTAGAGCCTTCGGAAGGGCCGGACCACGTTGCCAGGATCGTCCGGCGGGAGCACCTGGGCGATGGCCGCGAGGCTCTTGTTGCGCGCGCCGCGGTTCGCCTCGACGAGCGCGCGCGCCGCCGCCCCCAGGCTGGCGCGCCGCACCGGATCGCCGAGCAGGTCCAGCAGCACCGGCTCGAGCTCGCGCCCGTTCCGGACCTGAATCGCCGCGCCGTTGTCGAGGAAGGTCCGCGCGATCTCGCCGAAGTTCTGCATATAGGGACCAAACACGATTGGCTTTCCGAAGACCGCGGGCTCGAGGATATTGTGACCTCCGGCATCCACGAGGCTGCCGCCGACGAACACCGCGGTGGCGATCTGGTAGAGCTGGGCGAGCTCGCCGATGGTGTCGAGAATGACGACGTCGTGGCGCGGCTCGGCGTCGACGCGCAGCTCGCTCCGCCGGGCGACCTTCCACCCGGCACGCCGCGCCAGCCGCTCGGCGTCGTCGAACCGTTCCGGTTTGCGCGGCGCGATGATGAGGAGGGCGCCCGTCATCGTCGCACGAATGCGCTGAAAGGCGTCGAGCACGTGCTGCTCCTCGCCTTTGAGCGTGCTCGCGGCAATAATGACGGGACGGCCGGGCGCGATCCGGAAGTAGCGGAGCACGCGATTGCGTCCGCGATCGCCGGCGGACGCGCCGGGAATCTCGAGCGAGTCGAACTTCAGCGATCCCGTCACGATGACGCGCTGGCGATCGGCGCCGATGTCGATGATGCGGCGGGCCGACTCCTCGCTCTGCATGCAGAAGCGATCGATGTGCCGCAGCACCCGGCGGAAAAACGGCCGCGCGAGACGGTATCGGGGATAGGATCGCGATGAGATCCGGCCGTTGACGAGCATCGTCTTCACGCCCGCGCGATGGCAGGCACGCAGGAGGTTCGGCCAGATCTCCGTCTCCATCATGATGAACAGCCGCGGTTTCACGAGCCGCAGCGTGCGATGGACGATGAAGCCGAGGTCGAACGGGAAGTAGAAGACCTCGTCGACGTACTGGAGATTGTTGCGGGCGATCTGCTGCCCGGTCATGGTGGTCGTGGAGAGGAACAGCCGCAGCCTCGGGTAGCGCTCGCGGAGATCCGGAAGCAGGGCCCGCGCGGCCAGGACCTCCCCCACCGACACGGCATGAATCCAGATCGATTCGTCCGCGTCGAGGTTGAAGGAAACGGGCAGGTAGCCAAGCCGCTGCGGCAGGCTCGCGATGTACTTGCGGGAGCGCACCGCCTGGTAAACGAGGTACGGCGACACCACGACGAAGAACGCCACGATCACCACGCTGTAGACGGCGTACATGTCCGGATCCGACTCACTTTAGTCCGTCGTTTGACCGCGGCGCAAGCCGTTCATTAGAATCAACTGTTTCGCAGGTGTGCTGGAGGGATTGCAGATGGCCGTCAAAGTGGGGATCAACGGGTTCGGGCGGATCGGTCGCAACATCATGCGTGCCGCCATGGACGACAGGAATATCGATATCGTCGCGGTCAACGACCTGACCAACGCGGCAACGCTCGCCCATCTGCTGAAGTACGACTCCATCCTCGGCAACCTGAAGGCCGACATCTCGGCCAAGGGAGATCGGATCACCGTCGCCGGCGACGAGTTCCAGGTGCTGTCGCTCAAGGATCCGGCCCAGCTCCCGTGGAAGTCGCTGGGGGTGGACGTCGTGTTCGAGTCCACCGGCCTCTTCACCAAACGGGACGACGCGGCGAAGCACATCGCGGCCGGCGCGAAGAAGGTCATCATCACGGCGCCGGCGAAGGGCCCGGACCTGACCGTCGTGCTCGGCGTCAACGAGGACACGTACGACCCGGCGAAGCACCACATCATCTCGAACGCGTCC
>CAYZBZ010000167.1:0-8760 GCA_964476725.1 uncultured Vicinamibacterales bacterium | reverse complement strand
GGCGGGGGGGGCGGCGGTCGCGGCGGCGGCGGAGGGCTCGGCAACGGCGGGACGATCAAGCAGACCGCCGATACGCTGACGATCGAGCGCACGATGGGTGAGAACAAGGTCACGCTCACCTACAAGCTCGATGGCACGGAGAGCAAGAACACGATGATGGGACGGGGCGGGATGGCGATGGAGAGCGTGTCGGCCGCCAAGTTCGACGGCAGCAAGCTCGTCATCACGACCAAGCAGGACATGGGCGGTCAGATGGTCGAGACCATCCAGACCTGGACGCTCGCCGGCAGCGTGCTGACGGTCGAGAGCACGGGCGGTCGCGGCCCGCAGAAGCGCGTCTACAAGAAGACCACGTAATCGCTGATTTGGGATTGCTGATTGCTGATTGCACGTTAATCAGCAATCGGCAATCGCCAATCAGCAATTCCCCCTTTTATTTCTCTTTCAGTAACTTCTTCAACAACTCCCACACCTTCAACCCCGTGACGGGGTCGACGAGATCCGGCGCCACTTCGGCGAGAGGACCCAGCACGAAGACGCGTTCGCGGAAGCGGGGATGAGGAACATGGAGTCCCGGAGAGTCTTCGCGCGCCTCGCCGAGCAGAATCAGATCGAGGTCGAGCGTGCGAGGGGCGCCGGGGAACGGACGCTCCCGGCCGTAGGCCTGCTCGATCGCGAGCAGCTCGTTGAGCAGCGCGCGCGGCGTGAGCGCCGTGTCGCCGGCGGCGACGGCGTTGAGGTAGAGCGGTTGGTCCTGAAGGCCTGCTCCGTCCGGCTCCGTTTCGATGAGATCGGAGAGGACGAGGCCGGTCATGATGGTGGCCAGCCGCTCCGCGGCGAACGCCACGGCGGCCCGGCGGTCGCCAAGGTTGCTGCCGATGGCGATGGCGGCGCGCCGCGTTACTGCTCCATCCACCGTACCGGGAGCACACCCCCGCCTGTGCCGGCGCCGTCGGCGCGGCGTCCGAGCAGATCGGTCCGCCCGGCCAGCGCCTGCTCGAAGAAGCGTTTGTGCTCGAGCGTCTCGCCCAGGATGACCCGCAGCATGCTGCGATGGCGCGCGTTCGGCATCGCTTCGAGACGCGGCCGCCAGGTGTCGACAAACGCCTGCGCGGCGTCGCGATCGGCGGCCATCAGTTCCGCCTGCCCCGCGTCACCCTTCCTGGTCGGCTGGATCTCCGGCTCGGTCACCCCTTCGACCTCGCCCCCCTGGTCCGAAATCGCGTCCTGCAGCCAATTGAGCTGCACGTCCTCGCGGGCGATGACGTACTGGTAGGCGTTGTTGAAGTCGTAGTGCGGGACGTATCGCGCCGCGGCGACGTGGCGCTGCCGCATGACGAGCTTGTGGCGGTAGAAGTCGCGCAGGAGCGCGAGGAGCTCGGTGGCTTTCACGAGCTTTGTTTTTCCTTGCAGGTGATGCAGACACGCGTCCACGGAATCGCGTCCAGACGCGGCGCGGCGATTTCCTCGCTGCAGTCGCGGCAGATCCCGTAGATCCCCTTCTCCATGCGGTAGAGCGCTTCCTCGATGGCCTGGAGAATCTTCGCGTCGGTCTGCTTGAGCTTGAGCTGGATGTGAACTTCGTTGTTCCCGCTGGCCTGGTCGGCCAGATCTCCCTGCCGCGAGTTGACCTCTATCGTCGCCGGCAGCGGCTTGACGCCGCCCCCGGTCGACAGAATCTCCCCTCGCTTGCGCAGCAGTGCCTCTTTATACGGAGGGTAATCCATGCTGTCGTTCTCCTGAGACGGCATCTGTCAGGGCCGTCGCGTACCCGCTCCGACAATCTCTCATCTTAACAGAAAGGCCGCGGTGCTGGCACCGCCGCGGGTACGGCGGCCGGCCCTGGCTGCCGCCGGTGAGATCGCCGATCTTCTGCAGGATGAACCCCTCGCAGCTCCGTTTCTGAGATCCGGCTTCTTCTGAGATTCGACCTTCAGACTTCAGACTCTCTGCCCGTCATTCTCACTGCTCGCGGGGCCCCACCCCCGCTCGCTCGCGCCGCAGGCGCTCTACTCCGCCCGCAGTATCCCGAGCGGTTTCTTTCTCAAGACGTCCGCGCTCGCCAGCACCCCGATCGTGCCCACCAGCAGCATCGTCAGCACCGCGCCAGCGCCGAGCAGACCGGGGGCGGGGCGCCAGGGGATGTCGAAGACGTGGCGCGCGACGCCCCAGCTCAGACCGAGCGCGCCGGCCGCGCCGATGATCCCCGCCAGCAGCCCGAGCGCGCCATACTCGAGCGCCAGCGTCATCGTCAGCAGGCGCGTGCTGGCCCCCAGCGTGCGCAGGATCGCCGCCTCGTAGACGCGCTGGAACTTGGTCATCGCGACGGCGCCAATCAGGATCAACACGCCGCTCAACAGCGCGATGCCGCCGACAATCGAAATCCCCAGCACCGCGTTGTCGATGACCCGCTGGATGCGCGCGAGGATTTCACGGCCGTCGATGGCGGTCACGTTGGCATAGCGCGCCACCAGATCGTACTGCAGACGCCCGCGGGCGGCCGCGGCGTCCGGCCCTTTGACGAAGGCGATGAACGTGTGCGGCGCCTGGGCGAGCGCATTGGGGCGGAACACAAACATGAACCCGCCGCTCCGCGAGTCTCCCCATTCGACGTGCCGGATGCTCGTCACCCGCGCGCCGATCGTGCGCCCGGCGACGTCGAAGCGCATGTCGTCGCCGACGTTGATGTTGAAGCGCTCGTGGAGACTTTCCTCCACCGACACCTCGAAAGCCGCGGGGCCGGGGGACGTCACCCCCACAGGGTTCCAGAAGTCGCCCTCGATGACGCGCTCGTTCGACTCGAGGTGGTCGCGGTACGTAATCACGTATTCGCGCGCCAGCGACCCGCGGGCGCGCACGTCGCCGAAGTTCTCGAGATTGACCTCGCGGCCCCGAACCGCCGTGACGCGGGCGCGAAGCACGGGCACGAGCCGCGCCGGCGTGACGCCGGGATCCTGCCGCTCCCGGAGGAGCGCCTTCACGCCCTCCGCCTGATCGCGTTGAATGTCGATCAGGAACATGTCGGCGCCGCCGCGATCGAACCCGACCCCGAACTCGGAGATGAGGTTGCTCTGGAGAGCGCGGACCCCCAGGACGAAGAAGCTGCCAAGGCCGACCGCGAGCAGAATCACCCGGGTCTGGTTGCCCGGCCGCCGCAGGCTGATGACCGCGTGGCGCAACGGGAACCAGGGTGCGGACGCGAACGGCATGACGACTCGCACGAGCGCGAACGCCGCGACGTACAACACCGCGGCGACGGCGGCAAACCCGATGCTGACCGCGACGCCGGCACGCCACGATCCGGCCTGCCAGGAGGCCACGCCGATGAGCGCGGCACCCACGGTCGTCGCCAGCGACAGCTGCAGCCAGTCCACGCGGCCCAGGCGCTGCCTCCACCCTCCTCGTCTCCCCGGCACGCCAGGCCCGGCGCCTGCCTGGGCCGCCGCCAGATCGGCGCCCCGCATCAGCAGCAATGGCTTGATCCGCCTGACCTCGACCAGCGGCACCAGCGCGAACAGCACCGACACGAGCAGCCCCACCGTCAGGCCCTGGACGACGGCCGATACTGTGAGCCCGTAGGGCAGGCCGCCGAACTCCGACATCAGCGACGCGGGAATCGCGCGCATGGCGCCCGCCGCAAGCGCCACGCCAATCAGGCTGCCGGCGAGTGCCAGCAACGCCACCTGCAGCACGTACGTCGCGAGGACCTGCGCGGTCGAGGCCCCGACGCACTTGAGAATGGCCACGCTCCGGATCTTCTGTTGGACGAACACGCGCGTGACGCTCCAGACCCCAATGCCGCCGAGGACCACGATCACGAAGCCGACCAGGCTGAGAAAGTTCTCCGCGCGCTGCAGGCTCTCGCCGATCTGATCTTCGGTGGCCTTGTAGGAGCGCGCACTGACGAAGCGCTCGCCGAGCCCCTCGCGAATGCTCTTCGTCAGTGGCTCCACCCCCTCGTCCCGCACCTTCAGCAGAACCTGGTAACTGGCGCGGCTGCCGAAGACCAGGAGGCCCGTCTGCCGCAGATCCGCAAGGTCCACGAGGATGCGCGAGCCGAGGCTGAACCCGCCGACCCGCCGGCCGGGCTCCTGATCGATGACGCCGCGGATCGTAAACGGCCGGCCGCCAACCCGGATGCGCCCTCCGACCGCGACGCCGAGCTGCGGCAGAAGCTCGGGACGGACCAGCGCCCCGCCGTTCCGCAGCAGGTCGTGCGAGTACGGCGTGCCGCCCTGCAGCACGACGGTTCCATAGAATGGGAAGCCCGGTTCCACCCCGCGCAGCTCCACTATCCGCGCGACGGCCGCCCCGTGTTCCGCGCGCACCATCGTGGCGGTCTCGATCGATTCCATGCGGGCAAGGACAGGGGCCTGCGCGATCCGCTGCTCGAGATCCGCCCGGACTTCGGGCGTCCACTCGCGGTTGGTCCGGACGAGCACGTCGGCCGCAATCGTCGCGCGCGCCTCACGCATCAGCCCCGTGCGCAGGCTCTGGATGATCGACCGGAGCGTCACGATTGAGGCCACGCCGATGGCCACGCAGACGAAGAAGAACACCAGCCGCCGCCAGGATGCCCGCAGCTCGCGCGCGGCCATTCTCAGGACAAAACCCATTACACTACCCGACCGTCTTTCAACGCGATGGACGCGTCCGCCACGGCGGCCAGCTCCGGATCGTGGGTGACGAGGACCAGCGTCGTCCCGCGCGAGCGATTGATCTCGAGCAGTAGTTCGATCACGTGGCGTCCTGTCGTGCTGTCGAGGTTGCCGGTCGGCTCGTCCGCGAGGAGCAGCGGCGGATCGTTGGCAAGCGCGCGCGCGATCGCGACGCGCTGCTGCTCGCCCCCCGACAACTGCGAGGGATAGTGGTGCCCGCGCTCGGAGAGGCCGACCTCGGCCAGCAGCGCCGCAGCGCGGGTCCGCGCGCCGCTCACGCCGGCAATCTCCATCGGTATCAGCACGTTCTCGAGCGCGGTCAGCGACGGGAGCAGGTGAAAGAACTGGAACACGAAGCCGATGCGCTTGCCGCGCAGCCGCGCCAGCGCGTCCTCGCCGAGCGACGTGATGTCCGTGCCGTCGATCGAGATCTGCCCGGTGGACGGCGAGTCGAGACCGGCGATGAGGCCCAGGAGCGTGGACTTACCGCTTCCAGACGGTCCCGTGATCGCCACGACCTGGCGCGCGGGCACGACAAGATCCAGCGGGTGCAGGATCGTGAGTGTGCCGTTGCCGCTCGGCACCGTTTTCGAGACGCCGCGCAGCTGGATCATGAGCTCGATATCTGATCGAGCAGCGGCTTCAGCACGTTCCACACCGTGTCCGCCACGATTGCGGCCCCCTGCGCGTTGGGGTGGATGCCGTCTCCCTGGTTCAGCGCGGCCTGCCCGGCCACGTTGTCGAGGAGGAATGGAATGAACGTCACGCGGTACTCCAGCGCAAGATCGCGATAGGCCTGCCGGAAGGCCGTCGCGTATTCGGCGCCAAAGTTCGGGGGGGCTTCCATGCCGGCGAGAATCACGATGACGTTCTTCGCCCGGGCGGTCTCGATGATCTGCGCGAGGTTCTGCTTCATCTCGCTCACCGACAGGCCGCGCAGGCCGTCGTTGGCGCCCAGGGCGACGACGACGATCCGGACATCCTCCTGAAGCGCCCAGCCGAGCCGCCGGAGTCCGCCGGCCGACGTGTCCCCGGAGACGCTGGCGTTCACGACCTCGAAGTTGAATCCGTCATCGTCGATGTGCTTCTGCAGCAGCCCGGGGTACGACTGCGTCTCGACGAGCCCGAGTCCGGCGGTAAGGCTGTCGCCCAGGAACAGGACCTTCGGCCGCACGTCGTCGGTCCTCGATGGCGGCGCCTCGGCCGCCGTTTCCTGCGCCGTCTTGTTCGCGATCTCCTTGCGCGATCCGCCACATGAGGTCGCCAGCAGGATCAGGCAGACCCCGAGCGGGGCCGCAGGAAGAAGGCTTCCGCGAGGAAAACGCATGTGCTTGCTATTATAGATTCTCGAACGGCCATTCCCTTGCGGAAGGGTCGCGCTTGTACAATGTGAAGATGGCTCGCGGTTTTGACTCGAAGTTCGTGGAAGCCCAGCAGGAAGAAGCAGCGCGCGGGCGGACCGCCGCAGGGCGCTGCAGCTAGGTGACGACGAACGGCGAAGGGGCGGTGATCGCCGCGCAACGAGCGTGTCCTGAACGGATAGGCGAATGTATATAACTTGTGTGCTGACGCTCGTCGCGACCCTCGCGACCCTCGCACAGAAGCCGGCGGCGGAGCCTCAAAAGACCGACGCTTTGCAGGTGCAGGTCATGTTGGATCGCGCGGGTTTCTCTCCCGGGGTCATCGATGGACGCATGGGCGCGAACACACAGAAGGCGCTCGCGCTTTTTCAGAAGCAGGGCAATCAGGCAGGGGCGCCGTCTGTCGAGCCGCTCTCGCGATATCGCATCACTGCCGAAGACGCCGCGGGTCCCTTCGTCGAGCGGCTGCCGGAGGACATGGTGGAGAAGTCGGAGCTGCCCTCGCTCGGCTACACCTCGCTCCTCGAGGCGCTCGCCGAGCGCTTTCATGCAACGCCTGCGCTGCTGCAGCAGCTGAATCCCGGGATCACATTCGGCGCGGACCAGGAAATCCAGGTGCCGAACGTCGAGCCGATGGTGATTCCCTCGCCGCAGTCGCCGAAGGAGCCTGGCCAGAAGGCTGCCGCGCCTGCGCAGCCGACGGCCTCGCCGAAACCGGACGTCGTCGTCACCGTCGCCAAGGGGACCTCCGCGCTCACGGTCGCGGACCCGAGCGGCCGCGTCGTCTTCTACGCCCCCGTCACGACCGGAAGCGAGCGCGACCCGCTGCCGATCGGCGAGTGGAAGGTCAACGGCGTGCAGCTCAATCCGGCCTTTCACTACAATCCGGATCTCTTCTGGGATGCGGAGCCCGCGCATTCGAAAGCCACCATTCCGCCTGGGCCGAACAATCCCGTGGGTCTGGTGTGGATCGACATCTCGAAGAAGCACTATGGCCTGCATGGGACGCCCGAGCCAACCACCGTCGGGCGCACGGAGTCGCACGGGTGCGTGCGGCTGACCAACTGGGACGCGCTGAAGCTGGCCGCGATCGTCAAGCCCGGGACGCGCGTGGTGTTCACGGAGTAGTGATGGCCGAGCCGAAACGCGCCGCCGCGCGGACGTTCGCGATCGGCGCCGCGTGCGGCTTCGTCGCCGGCGCTGTGCTTGTGGCGGTGATCGTCTCCAGGTACGGCCAGGCAGGCGTCCCCTCCGACGCACGTCAGCGATCGGCCGCGTCAGGTAGTTTGAGCGATGGCATGGCTGACGTGGACTCCCCCGTCCTCAAGGAGGCGGCACCTCCCGGGTCATCCGCGGCCGCCACCTCAGGTGAGCGGACCCCGGCGGATGCCGTGCCGTCGCTGACGCCTGCCCCACCGGCAGAGCTCGCGGCGCGCCACCTCGAGGTGCCTGTTGAAGGGGTCAAGCCGGAGCAGTTGGTGCGCTCCTTCGAACAGCAGCGCAGCGGCACCCGCGCGCATGAGGCCATCGACATCCTCGCCCCAAGGAACACGCCCGTAAAGGCGGTCGACGAGGGCACGGTTGCGCGCTTGTTTTTCAGCAATGCCGGCGGCATCACCATCTACCAGTTCGACCCGACCGAGAAGTTCTGCTATTACTACGCCCACCTGGAGCGCTACGCCGACGGGCTGCGCGAAGGAGATCACGTCCGGAGAGGCCAGATCCTTGGGTACGTGGGGACTTCGGGCAACGCCCCGAAAAACACGCCCCATCTGCATTTTGCCGTCTTCCGGCTGACCGCTGCCAAGCGCTGGTGGGAAGGCACCCCCATCGATCCCTACGATATCCTCATCCTCCGGTAAGGCTGGAATCGTTCGGCGGGGCGATTCGGCTGCGCCGTGCGGGCGCGGCACGGACCGGCCGGGATCAGTAGTGACGATTGGGAAGCTTGGGACCGGCCCGCGGCCCGATCCGCGGCGGCGCCCACCCGGCTTCCGTCAGGGCGTTCTGCAGCGCCATCGAGCGCTCGACGACCGCCGTGGGATCGCTGTAACGCTCAACCTCCTGTCCGCCGTCCGGGTATGTGATGACGAGCTCGTATTCCGGGCCGTCGGTCTGACGCCTGATCTCATAGCGGAGCCGGGAATGCTCGCGTTCGAAGAACCACAGCATGCAGCCCTGTTATCGGCTGGTACCGATTGGCCTTTAGAGAATGCCACCGAGGCGAAGCTCGATCCCGATCTGTTCTTCCGCATTCACCGCTCGCACATCGTCAACGAAAAGCTCCAGGATCGCATCGGCAGGACGTTGTAGGCACCGCCGCAGCCGTCAGGCGGCACATCCACAGCGGACGGTCATTTCGTCCACCCCGCGGACAACGCCATCGACCCGTCGCGCAGCCCGCGGGCGAGATCGATTCGCAGGACACCAGCAGCAGGCACGGCGATGCGCAGTCCCGCCCCGGCGTCGGCGTGCGGGCGCGCGTCGAAACCCGCGAGCCTGCCGCTCGCGCGGGCCATATCGACGAAGACCGCCGGCGCGATCCGCAGCGGCCCGGCGCGCGGCCGCCACCATCGCCGCCACTCGGCGCCGGCATGCGTCATTCGCCGGCCGAACACGCCGTCGCGTATGACTCCCTCGTCGAGAAGCGGATGCGCCCGCAGCAGCACGTCTCTGCCCTGCCCGGTGCCCGCGCCCGGCCACAGCGCGAGCGGCGCCCGCTCCCCCGCGGCCTCGAGCCC